>NZ_AP022564.1:2130886-2435299 GCF_010727125.1 Mycolicibacter terrae
ACGCCGCACTCATGTCGGAGGCCCGGCGCCAGCTGCTCACCCAGACGCTGTGGTTCCAGCGCGCCCAGTCCGCCGCACTGATGCTGACCGGCGCCAAGCGCGGCAAAACCTTGGCCGAGGCGGCCCGGGCCGCCGGTATCGACCCGGTGGGCCTGGCGGCCACCGTCGCCGCGCACAACGACGCGATCGACTCCGGTGGTCCGGACCCGGTCGGCAAACCGGCCGAATTCCGCCGTCGCATCGACACGGCCCCGTTCACCTTGTTGGACATCTCGGTGCGGCCCAACGTCTTGCTGCCCACCCCGATGCTGACCCTGGGCGGGGTGCGCGTCGACGAGGACACCGGCGCGGTGCTCGACGCCGATAGCACTCCGATCCCCGGGCTGTACAGTGCCGGTCGCACCGCCATCGGCGTCGCGTCACGGTCCTACGTCAGCGGGTTGTCGATCGCCGACTGCGTATTCGCCGGCCGCCGCGCCGGTGCGGCCGCGGCCGCTCAGCGACCGGGCTGAGGCCGCCGCTCAACCCGGCGGAGGCGCCTCGATGAGGTCACGAAATCCCTTGGCGGGGTAGGTGTTCGCGCCGGCGTCCCGGACCCGCTCCAGCAGGGCGATGTCCGAGGTCACGACGGTGACGTCGTGTGGGCACCGGTCGGCGTGCACTATCCGGATGATCTCGTCGTCGGCGGAGTCGGTGCCGGCCCGCGGCGCCGCCGCGATCTTGATGACCTCCGATTCGATCGGCGGGGACGGCGGTTTCTCGAGGACGACAGTGACGTCGCGGCCTTCGGTGGCCGCCCACCGTTCGAGTTGTCGGGTCAACCGAACCATCGCCCGGTGGCGGTCTTTCCACCAGCCGTCCGGGCGAGAACCGATCACGTTCATCGCGTCGACGATCCATCGCACGACTCCGACGGTACGGTGCAGCCATGAGCCCGCGCCACGACGATGCAGTGGGGGCACCCCCAGCCGCGAAGCGGCGAGGGGGACGCCAGCGATGAGGAGGAGTGGTGCAATGAGCCTGGTCACCTACGAGTGCGACGAGCACGTCGCCACCATCACGCTGAATCGCCCCGAGGCCCGCAACGCCATCAACGGACCGCTGCGCGAGGACCTCAATGCGGCCTGGGAGCGGTTCCGCGCCGAGGAGGACGCCTGGGTGGGGATTCTGACCGCCAACGGGGAGGTCTTCTGCGCCGGGGCCGACCTCGCCGATTCCGACGGTGCCGTCGGCACCTTCGCCGGCACATTCTGGGAGAAGCCCACCATCAACTCCTTCGAGTCCGGTATGGAGCTTTTCAAGCCGACGATCGCCGCGGTGCACGGCCCATGCGTCGGCTACGGGCTGACCGGATTGCTGTTCTGCGACTTCGTGATCGCCAGCACCGAGGCGGTGTTCCGCTTCCCGGAGGTACGCCTCGGGGTGCCGACCATCGTCGGCGCCATCCGCCTGCCGCACCGGGTGGGCTGGGCCAATGCCATGGAGCTGCTGTTGACCGGGGAGCCGATGACCGCCCAACGGGCCAAGGAGATCGGTCTGGTGTGGAAGGTGGTCGAGCCGGCCGACCTGCAGGAGACCGCCCGGTCCTGGGCCCACACGCTCACCAAGGCCGCTCCCCTGGCTCAGCGAGCCACCAAAGAGGTGGCGTGGCGCACCGGCGACATGAGCTGGATCGACGCCGTCCGATTCGGGGAGACCATGCGCAAGGTGGTCGGGGCGACCGACGACGTCGCCGAGGGCCTGCGCGCCTGGACGGAGAAACGCCCCCCGCGCTGGCAGGGCCGGTGAATCAGATCGCGGCGGGAGCCTGCTCTACCCGTTCGGCCGCATCCGGCAGGACCGGCGGCACCGTGGCCGCCGCCGTGACGCACAGGTAGGCCACCGCGAAACACACGATCGTGTACCACAGGCTGCCCACCGGGTCCCCGTTGGCGGTCACTCCGCCCACCGCGTCGAGGTAGGCCGGCAGAGCGGTCAGCCACAGCACCGTCATGACCGAGATGTAGACCGCCGCATAGCGGACGATCAGCGGATTGTCGTGGCGACCACCGACGATCAGGTTCAACCGCAGTCGCCGCCACTGCATGGTGAGCACCGGCACGGCGACCACCACGATGACCAGAAGCTCTGCGGCGTAAGCGATCCCCAGCAGCCTGCCGTTGGTGGCGGCACCGAGAAGTGTTGCCGGCAGCGGCAGGATGCCGGTCCCCAGTGATGCCAGAAGGCCGATGGCGATGGTTCGCAGGAGCACCTGCGGCCCACTGAATCGCCTGCCCTGATCGACCTGCCGGCCGACGAGCAGCTGGACGCAGAACGCCAGCGACGCCGGCCACAGCGCGGCGAACACCACCACGCTGCCCAGCGGCACCGAGGCGAACATCGGTTGGTTGAGCGGATTGTCCACCGACCACTCCCACCAGCGCAGCTGCGGGCCGAGGTGATCGAAGATCTCGTAGAAGGCGTGGTGGACAAAACCCACGCACATCGCGCCCACGACGACGCCGTAACGGCGGAAGACCCCCAGGATGCGAACGATTTCGAAGGCGACGGTCGCCATCATCGGATAGATCGCAATGATGTACAGCGGCAGCCTGCCCCACAAGAAATCGACGCTGAACACGTTGTGGGCGAACATCGTGTCGACATGCTCGGCGATCCCGAACGCCTGCGGGAAGTACAGTGGCGGCTCGATGATCAACAGGTAGGCGATCGCGCCGAACCACAGCGCCAGGTTGGTGGCATCCCCGTGGCGCCGGAACCGGTTGATCGCGTAGACAAGTGCCAGCACCGCCCCGATGATCACGGTGATCTCCAGGACCGGCAGCGTCCAGTTCTCCAGGTGCAGCGGATTGCGGAACTCCACCAGACCACCCGCTTCTGGACAGGAGAAGCCCAGCGATTCGGCCAACCGCTCGAAAGTCGGTGCACACAGATCGGACATCAGGCGCTCTTCTCTTCGGCGGTGTACCACTTGGTCACGTCGTAGCCCTGGTCGTAGCGGGTGAACCACTCCTCGGCCAGAGCAGGGATCTTCTCGTGCGCCGGTTTGTGATTGGGCAGCTGACTACGCACGATACCGTTCACGGCGGTGAGCATCTCCGCCTTGGGCAGATGTTTGAAGGCATCGAGCACCGGCCCCTGATCGGCCGGCCAGCCGAACGGAATCCGCCGCCGCCAGGTCTGCTTGCCTCGGTAGGTTGTGAACAGGGACAGCGCGTCGACCTTGCGGTCCTCAAGTGGGATGTGCTTGTTGAATCCCAGGCAGGCCACCTTGATCACGCTCATCACGTGTTTGAAGATCGACGGCGCCATCCGCATCCGGTACCAGGGATCATCGATGACATGGTCGTAGATGATCAGAGCGGAGCTGCGGTGCTCGACCTCTTCGACGAAGTGCCACAAGAACAATGACGCGACCCGGTCATCGCCAGGGGCGAACAGGGTGTCGTCGTGATCGAGCATCAACTTGAAGACCGGGGTGAACGTCGCTTCGAGGTCGGCGGTGTAGGCCAGTCGATAGGCCAACGACTTCTCGGCGGTCATCGTGTCGAACATCGCGTTGCACTCGTCGACCGTCTCCTTGAGCGCCGGGTAGGCCTTGATCAGCGCCTTGGCGTGGCCGCGGTGAGCCATCGAGTGCTGGCCCTCCTGGCGGACGAACGCGTCGGCCTCCTCGGCGACCGCCGGGTCGGTGATCAGCGGCATGGCCTCGGTGATCATGCTGCCGATCATCTTCTCGAAGCCGATCGCCAGCAGCGAGACTGCGTTGGCCATCGACGAGAACGCCGGGTTGGCCTCGTTCCACAGAAACGGCACGGGATGATCAGCGAATGCGAACCGCAACTTGCGCACGATCAGGTCGGTCATGGTCACCTCGAGTATCAACATACAAATGAACGTCTTCGCGTATGATTGTTCGGTGCAAGACGGTTGTCAAGAGGATCGCTGATGGCACGCCGACGCGGCTGGGGCGGCAATCCGCCCCACAATGACGAAGAAGCCGGCCGGCGGATCATCGCCGCCGCCGTCGACCTGGTCGCCCAGACGGGCTCGGCGGTGTCGCTGGCCGATGTCGCCGCCTCGCTGGGCGTGATCCGGCAGACCGTGTACCGCTACTTCCCCACCGCCGATGCCCTGATGCGCGCCGTGGCCATCGCCTCGGTCGACGGCTTTCTCGACCGGCTCACCGAACACGTCCAGGGCATTCATGATCCGGCCGACGCGCTCACCGAGGGCACCCTCTACACCCTGCATGAGGTGGCCCGCTCGCCGCACCTGGGGGCGGTGCTGTCGTCCTCGTCCACGCACAGCCGGGAGATGACCTCCGAGGAGGCCCGGGCGTTCGGGATGCGGATGATCGAACGGTTCGACGTCGACTGGGCCGAACACGGATACGACGAGGCCAGCCTGCGCGAACTGGTCGAGTTCACCCTGCGGGTCATGCTGTCGTTCGTCGTGGCACCCAACGGTCCCGACCGCTCCGCCGATGACCTGCGCCGGTTCCTGCGGCGCTGGCTGGGCGAAGCGGTCGCCGCCCAGCGCAGCTCGCCCAGCCGGTAACACGGCTCGCATATCGCCGCGCACCGATTCGACTAATCTGATACCCCAGGGGGTATTATGGGGAACGTCGATCGAGTCGGAGGTAGCGGAGATGGCCAGCATGTTCACAATCGCAAAGCGGGCCTGGGTGCCGCTGGTCGTCACCGTGGCCGCGGTCGCCGGAGCCGTGGCAGTAGTCAACCTGCGCGGCGCGTTCGGATCCGACGAGATCTTCCACTGGGACGGCAGCGGCTCGGCGCCTATCGCCTCTATCAACGAAAAGCGGGTCGTATACGAGGTGTTCGGCCCCGACGGCGCCGCGGGCGGGGTCAGCTACCTCGACGAGGAGATGCGGCCCGTGCAGGCGACGTTCGCCGGACTGCCGTGGAGCTACACCATCACCACGACGAATCCTGCCGTGATCGGCAACCTGGTGGCACAAGGTGACAGTGACGAGATCGGTTGCCGCATAACCGTCAACGGCGCCGTCAAAGACGAACACGTCGCCGTCGGGCACCACGCCCAGGCCTTCTGTCTGGTGAAGGCCGCATGAGCGGCCACGGCAACCCCCGCCCGGGGTACATGCGCCTGGTTCGCCTGCTTTCCTGGCCGTTGATCATCTTCTGGTTGCTGGTGACCGTCGGTCTCAACGTGCTGGTGCCGCCGATCGAAACGGTTGCGCGCGAACACGCCGTGACGATGTCGCCACATGATGCGCCGTCACTGATCGCCGCGAAACACATCGGCGCGAAGTTCGAGGAGTTCGACTCCGACAGCATGGTCATGCTGGTGCTCGAGGGCGAGACCGAACTCGGTCCCGATGCCCATCGCTATTACGACACGCTGGTCGCGAAACTCTCCGCCGACCACGAACACATCCAGCACATCGCCGACCTGTGGGGCGATCCGATCACTGCCGCCGGCGTGCAGAGTAGCGACGGCCGTGCCGCGTACGCGCAGATCAACACCGCCGGTGACCAGGGCAGCACCCTGGGCAACGAGTCGATCGACGCCGTCCGCAAGATCGTTGCCTCGGTGCCCGCCCCGGACGGGGTCAAGGCCTACGTCACCGGACAGGCGGCGCTCACCACGGACATGACCGAGGCGGCCGACCACAGCATGCTCAAGATGATGGGCGTGACCGGTGTGGTCATCATCATCATGTTGGCGCTGGTCTATCGGTCCTTCTCCACCGTGGCTCTGGCACTGGTGATGGTCGGCTTCGAGATGGGCACCGCCCGTGGGCTGGTCGCGTTGCTCGGCAACGCCGGCCTGCTCGGCTTCTCGACGTTCGTGGTCGCCATGCTGTCGTCCCTGGCGATCGCGGCCGGCACCGACTACGCGATCTTTTTGATCGGCCGCTACCACGAGGCCCGCAACGCCGGCGAAGACCGCGAAACCGCCTGGTATTCCATGTTCCGCGGCACCTGGCACGTCATCTTGGGTTCCGGTTTGACGATCGCCGGCGCCTCGCTGTGCCTGCATTTTGCCCGACTCTCCTATTTCAAGGCACTGGGCATCCCCTCGGCGGTGGGGTTGCTCGTGGTGATCGCCGGTGCGCTGACGGTCGCCCCGGCCATCGTCGCGGTCGCCAGCGGGTTCGGCCTGCTGGACCCCAAGCGGGTCGAGGGCCGCGGCTGGCGCCGGATCGGCACCGCCAACGTCCGCTGGCCCGGCCCGGTGTTCGTCGCCGCGCTGCTGGTCACCCTGGTGGGCATGCTTGCGGTGCCGGGGATGAAGATCAGCTACAACGACCGCTACTACATCCCGAAGGATCTGCCGGCCAACATCGGTTACGACGCCGCAGAACGTCATTTCACCGCCGCCCGGATGAATCCCGACGTGCTGATGGTCGAAGCCGACCATGACCTGCGCAACCCGGCCGACATGATCACGTTGGACCGGATCGCCAAGAACATGTTCCGCACCCGCGGGGTGGAGCGGGTGCAGAGCATCACCCGCCCGCTGGGAAGTCCGATCGACCACACGTCGATTCCGTTCCAGATCAGCATGCAGGCCGTTCCGATCCAGGAGAACCTGCAGTTCATGAATGATCGGCTCGCCGACATGCTCGCCATGAGCGACGACCTGGGCGCCACCATCGAGTCGATGACGCGGCTGCGGGAGCTGGTGGTCCAGCTGAGTGGCACCACCGGCCGGATGGCCGCCGACATGGTCGACATCACGTCGACGGTCGATGAGATCCGCGACCATATCGCCGATTTCGACGACGTTGCGCGTCCGGTGCGCAACTACTTCTACTGGGAGCAGCACTGTTTCAACATCCCGGTCTGTCACGCTGTGCGCTCGGTGTTCGACGCCTACGACGGGATGGATGAATTCAGTGAGAAGATGCGACCGTTGCTCGATGACGTCCACGACATGGACGCGGTGATGCCGCAGGTCGTCGAGCAATTCACCCCGATGATCGCGGTCGCCGAATCCATGCGCGCGAGCCTGCTCAGCATGCACAGCAGCTTCGCCGGCCTGGTCAATCAGATGGCGCGGATGACCGACACGGCCAGCGAGATGGGCCGGGCGTTCGACGCCTCCAAGTCCGATGACTACTTCTATCTGCCGCCGGAGGCGTTCGACAATCCCGACTTCCAGAAGGGCCTGGAGCTGTTCCTGTCACCCGATGGGACGGCGGCACGGTTCATCGTCACCTACGACGCGGATCCGGCTACACCCAAAGGCATCTCATTCGTCGAACCGATGCTGGCCGCCGCCCACGACGCGATCAAGGGCACGCCGCTGACCAACGCGAAGTTCTATCTCACCGGAACCGCCGCGGTGTACAACGACATCCAGGCCGGCTCCGCCTACGACATCCTGATCGTGGGTGTGGCGGCGGTGACCCTGATCTTCATCGTGATGCTGCTGATCACCCGGGCACTGGTGGCCGCGGCGGTGATTGTCGGGACGGTGTTGCTATCGCTGGGCGCGGCATTCGGGCTGTCAGTACTTGTGTGGCAGCACATCCTCGGGCTGCCGCTGAACTGGATCGCGCCGGTTTTCGGAGTCATCATCCTGCTGGCGGTGGGCTCGGACTACAACCTGTTGCTGGTCTCCCGGTTCCAGGAGGAGATCCGTGCCGGGATCAGAACCGGGATCATCCGCTCCATCGGCGGAACCGGGTCGGTGGTTACCGCGGCGGGTCTGGTGTTCGCCTTCACGATGATGTCGATGGCGGTCAGCGACCTGTACTCGATCGGCCAGGCGGGCAGCACGATCGGGCTCGGACTGTTGTTCGACACCTTGATCGTGCGGTCGTTCCTGACGCCGTCGATCGCGGCTTTACTCGGCCGGTGGTTCTGGTGGCCGCAACGAGTACGGCCCCGCGGCGCGTTGACTACCCCGCTGCCGGTGACCGCGGGATCACACTAGGCCGAAAGTCGTACTGGGTGGCGGTGGCACCGAAGCCGCCGCGCCCGCCCAGATTGCCGATTGGAACCATCGGCGGCATCGCCGCCGCGTGTCCCATCCCCGCCGCCGGAGCCGGCGCCGAACCGGTGACCGGGAGTGCCGCAGCAGCCGGGCCGGTGGCCGCGCCCATACCGGTCCAGGCCGGCGGAACCGACAGCGCACCGATCGAGGCGGCCCGGCCCAGACCGGCCGTCGCTGCCTGCCCGCCGGTGAAGCCGGTCAGCGTCGCCGCACCGGGCCCGGAGTTCAGTGCACCCACCGCCGCGATCGGTGCGACCGCCCCGGTAGCCGCGGCGGCCCCCTTGGTTCCGTTGGTGCCCCCCATGAGCATTCGCATCAGCATGCTCATCGGCATCATCGCCATGCGCAACGGCATGGTCAGTGAACTGAGACTGGACAGCGATGCCGTCGAGGCACCCGACGATGTCTCGGTCGCCGGCGCTGCCAGGCTCTGTAACGCCGCCGGGGTGGTCGAGATCAGCTGCGGCCCTTGTGCCATCAGGGTCTCGGTATTGGTGCCCGTGGTGGCAGCGGCAGACTGCGCAACCGAAAAGGCCTGACTGGCCTGACCGGACGGGTCGGTGGTCTGCGGCGGCGAGGTGAACGGCGTGACACGGGTGGCCATCGCCGATGCCCCGGCATAGCCGTACATCGCCGCCGCGTCTTGAGCCCACATCTCAAGGTAGGCCGCTTCGGTGGCTGCGATCGCCGCGGTGTTCTGCCCCAGGATGTTCGTCGCGATCAGGGTCGCCTGAAGGCTGCGGTTGGCCGCGATGAGCTGGGGCGGGACCGTTGCGGCGAAGGCCGTTTCATAGGCTCCGACCGCCGCGGACAACTGAGCGGCCGCCTGCTGCGCCTGCGCCCCGGTCGAGCTGAGCCAGGTGATGTAGGGGCTGGCCGCGGCCGCCATGGTCACCGACGACGCTCCGATCCAGGGGCCGCTGGTCAGACCCGCGATCACCGAACCGTAGGCCGCGGCTGCCGAATTCAGCTCGGCGGCCAGATCCTGCCAGGCCGTCGCGGAGGCCAGCAGCGAACTGGGTCCGGCTCCGGCATACATTCGCGCCGAATTGATCTCCGGCGGCAAGACTCCGAAATCCATTTAGGAAGGCTAGCTAGCTATTTTTGGTGCCCCACATGTCCCGGCTGTGCGCCCGCTGTGCGGGGCGCGGTGGAGTCGCCTGATGCCCGGCGCTGATCCAGCGCGCCCGAGAGGTACTGCTCGCGGCATGCCGTACGCCCGAGTTTGCCGCTGGTGGTGCGCGGGATGGCCCCGGCCGGCACAAAGCGGATGTCGGCGGCGGTCAACCCGTGTACCCGGGACACCTCGGCGCGGATCGACGCCACCGCCGGCGCGGGATCCTTCCGGCCGGTACCAGTAGCGCGTTCGGCGACGATCACCAGCCGATCGGCCTGATCTGCCGGGACGGTGAACGCCACCGCGTACCCGCCACGCACCATCGGCGAGGCCTGCGCCACCGTGGCCTCGACATCGTGCGGGTAGTGGCTGCGCCCGTCGATGGTCATCAGCTCCGCGGTTCGGCCGGTCACATACAGCTCGCCGTCGAGATAGAACCCCAGATCGCCGGTGCGCAGCCAGGCGCCGTCGATCGGCGCACGGTCGGCGTGACTGCCGTGTGACAAGCGGCGCTGCAGCAGAGCGCCGAAGACCCGCCGGGTCTCGTCGGGCCGGCCCCAATAGCCGGCAGTCACGTTGGCACCATGCAGCCAGATCTCGCCGATACGACCGTCGGGCAGTTCCTGACCGGCATCGGCGTCGACGATCACCGCCCACTGGCTGCGGGCAACCCGGCCGCACGACACCTGAGCCACCGCATCAGGGGCGCCGGCGGTGACCGGCACCGCACGGCCCGCACCGAGTTGCTCGCGCGCCAGGTGCAGCACACTCGCCTCGGCGTCGGGGTCGATCGTCGCCACGAACAGCGTGGCCTCGGCGATCCCGTAGGACGGCTTGATCGCGGTGCGCGGCAACCCGTACGGCGCGAATGCCTCGTTGAACGCCGTGATCGCCGGCATGCTCACCGGCTCGGATCCGATGATCATCACCACATTCGACAGGTCGACGTCGGCGCGCGGCGCGGGCAGGCCGCGCTGGGCGGTCAGTTGGTAGGCGAAGTTCGGTGCGGCGGTGACCACCCGCCCGCGCCGCGATGCGTCGGACAGGGCGTTGATCCAGCGCTGCGGCCGGCGGATGAACGCGGTCGGCGAGATCAACGTCGAATGGCCCCCATAGACCGCGGGAAACCCGATCATCGACAGGCCCATGTCGTGGTAGAGCGGTAACCAACTGAGCCCGTGCGTGTTTCGGTCCAGCATGTCGATGGACAGGATCATCTGCAGCAGGTTGGTTCCCACCGAACGGTGGGTCACCTGCACACCGATCGGCGGCCGGGTGGCGCCCGAGGTGTACTGCAGGTGCGACACGGCGTCGACGTCGATCTCGACGGGCACGAATGCGGCGCCGACCGAATCCGGGACCTCGTCGATGACGACTACCTGCGGCTGCAACCGCTGCGGCAACCTGGCCAGGAAGTCCTCGACGATGCGCTGCGCAGCGGACGTGGTCAGCACCGCTGCCGGGGTGGAATCGCGCAGCGCGGTGTCGAGCCGCTCGGCATGCCCGGGCAACTCCGGGGCGAACAACGGCACCGCTATGGTGCCGCACTTGATCGCCGCATAAAACCCGGCGACATAGTCGAGTCCCTGGGGTGCCAAGATCGCCACCCGGTGGCCCGGGGCGGTGACCTCTTGCAGTCGGGCGCCGATGGCCCGCAATCGGTCGCCGAGTTGCGTCCAGGTCAGTTCCACCACCCGGCCCTCGAATGGACCGGCGTAGTCGAGGTAGCGGAAGGCCACCGCGTCGCCGACGTTGGCGATGTTGCGGTCGATCAGCGAGATCAAGGTGGCATCCGGCGGCAAGATGATGCCCCCGTCGGCGTCCAGGCACTCCTCGATCTGCACCAGGCCCGTCATGACCCGCAGTCTAAGTGCCCGCGAAACCGCGGCCCGGAAGCATCCGTGGTGCGGCGTGGTTGCAGCTAAACGATGGGTTGCGCAGACGCGGCCTGTCGCTTCCCGCTTTTTCCCCGTGACCGCAAAGGACGCCCACCACGATGGAGTTAGGCATACATTTCGTCGATTTTCAGCCCGGTGACCCGGCCCGGCTCGGACCGGTGCTGGCCGGAGCCGCCGCCGCGGCCGAAGAAGCCGGCGCAGCGATGTTCACCATGCAGGACCACTTCTTTCAGATGGAACAACTCGGCCGCGCCCAGGATCCCTTTCTGGAGTGCTACACCGCACTGGCCTTTGTCGCCGGTCAGACCCGCAGCATCCCACTCGGTGTGCTGGTGACCGGGGTCACCTATCGCCACCCCGGCGTACTGGCCAAAACCGCTGCCACATTGGATGTTTTGTCGGGCGGCCGCTTCATCTTCGGTCTCGGGACCGGCTGGTACGAGCGCGAACACGCCGGTCTCGGTGTGCCGCTTCCGCCACTGAGCGACCGATTCGAGATGGTGGAAGAGACGCTGCAGATCTGCAAGCAGATGTGGAGTGCGAACGACGGACCGTACCGCGGCAAGCACTACCAGCTGGCCGAGACCATCTGCGAGCCGCGGCCGACAACGCAGCCACCGGTTCTGATCGGCGGTGGCGGCGAGAAGAAGACGCTGCGACTGGCCGCCCGCTATGCCGACATATGGAACCGCAACGGCACGGTGCTGCGGCCCGACGATCTGAGCCGCAAGATCGATGTGCTGCGACGCCACTGCGATGAAATCGGCCGCGACCCGGCTGAGATCCGCAAGACCGTCGGACTGTTCGCCGACCCGTTCACCGATCTCGACGACTATCTGCGGACCGTGGACTACTGCGCCGGCTTGGGTTTCGACCTCGTCCACACCGGACCGCTCCCGGGCAACCCCGACCCGATCGGCTTCGTACGCCGACTCGGCGACGAGTTGGCACCCAGGTTGGCCCAGATCGGCTGATGCACCGGCGAACCCGCTACTCCGCGCTCCCGCCATGCGGGGTGTTCGCCGCGCAGACAGCAGGCAGGATGAGCGTGTCGATGACGCTCCGGATGAACTTCGCGTCGACGCTCTGACCGTTGATGGCCCGCATCAGGCCCATTCCCGTCAAGGCGTCGGCGATCAGCGACCAATCCCGATCGTGCGCGAGCTCGCCGCGCGCCACCGCCTGTTGCAGGATGGCCGTCACCATGCGCCTGCCCTTGAGGATCATCAAGTCGTCGAGGGCTGCGGTGAGGTGTCGATCATGCATCGCCTCCATCGCCACCCGCAGGATCAGATCGTTGGGGATCCGCTCACTGTCGTTGCGCGCCACACGGTCGACCAGCGCGTCGAAATCACCGGCGAGGCTGCCGGTATCCGGGGCATCATCGTCGATGAGGTCGGGCCGCCAGTACACCAGCGCATCGGTGATCAACGCAGCTTTCGACGACCAGCGGCGGTATATCGCGGCCTTGCCCACTCCGGCTCGGGTCGCGACGTCGTTCATGTTCGTGCCGCCATAACCGTTCTCCGTCAACGCGGCCAGCGCGGCATCGAGAATCGCCGAGTCACGCGAGCGATCGAGCCGACCGTCGGTGCGTCGGCGCAGGTGCGATCTCGTGACTGACCTATGGGCCGACCCGGCGACCGACACCTCCATCACCAGCTTTCATGATCGGTTCGCGATACTCACGCAGTTGTTGTCGGTATGGGCGCGGTGTCATCTCCGCGCTCCGCCGGCCTCGGTTCGGGTCCGCTAGAGCCATGCCTGGCGATCTCAAAGGTGTTGAGCGGCCACCAGAACCAACGACCCAACGCCGCAGCAATCGATGGCGTCATGAACGCCCGCACCATCAACGTGTCGATGATCAGGCCGATACCGATAGTCGTACCGAGCTGACCGACCACGCGCAGGTCACTGACGATCATCGCCATCATGGTGAAAGCGAACACCAGGCCGGCTGCGGTGACGACGCGTCCGGTGGCCCCCACGCCTCGGATGATGCCGGTGTTGAGCCCGGCGTGTATCTCTTCTCTGAGTCGCGACACCAGCAGCAGGTTGTAGTCCGAACCCACTGCCAGCAGGATCACCATCGACAACGGGATCACGATCCACTGCACGCCCAGGCCCAGGATGTCCTGCCAGAGCAACACCGATATCCCACACGCGATGCCCAGCGACGCAGCGACCGTGCCGACGATCACGACGGCGGCCACCACGCTGCGGGTGATGACCAGCATGATCGCGAAGATCAGGATCAGCGACGCGATGAGCACGATCATCAGGTCGATCACGACACCGTCCTGCATGTCGGCGTACAGCGATGCGGTACCGGCGATCGAGACTTTCGCGCTGGCCAGCGGGGTGCCCTTGAGGGCGTCCGCGACGACATCTTTGAGGTCCCGGACGTGTGCGATGCCCTCCACCGAGGCGGGGTCGCCCTGGTGGGTGATGATCATTCGGACCGACTTGTGATCCGGCGACATGAACATCTTGATGCCACGCTTGAAGTCGGGATTGTCGAACACATCCGGCGGCAGATAGAAGAAGTCATCGCTCTTGGCCTGATCGAAGTACAGCCCGATCTCGGTGGCGCCCTTGGCCAGTTCCTGTTGTTGGGCCTGAGTGCCGGCCATGGTGCTGTGAGTCGCGATCATCATGTCGTGCATCTTGTTCATCGAGTCGATGTTCTCCCGCAGCACCGGCAGCATCTGCGGCATCAACTCGTCCAGGCGGTCGATGTCGATGGTGAGACTCTGGATCTGTTCCGCGAGTTGGTCAATACCGTCCATGGTGTCGAAGATCGACCGGAGCGACCAACAGATCGGGATGTCGTAGCAGTGCGGCTCCCAGTAGAAGTAGTTGCGAAACACCCGGAAGAAATCATCGAAATCGGCGATGTTATCCCGCAATTCAGCGGTGGTATCGGCCATCACGTGCGTCTTGCCCGCCATGCTGTGGGTGGTTTCGCTGGTCTCCCTCATGATCGTGTACATGCGTTCCAGGCTGGCGGCGGTCTTTGCCATCTCGTCGGCCTGTTCGAGCAGTTGCGCCGCGTTGTCGTTGTTGAACTTCGCGGCCTGCAGCGTGCCGGCATTCTGCGCGCCGAGCAGGAACGGGATGGAGCTGTGCTCGATCGGTGAGCCCAGTGGGCGGGTGATGGTCTGCACCCGGTCGATGCCCCGCATCCGGAAGACGTGCTTGGCGACCTTTTCGATCACCAACATGTCCGACGGCGTACGCAGGTCATGATCGGTCTCGAGCATCAACAGTTCGGGGTTCATCCGAGCCTGGGAGAAATGCCGGTCCGCGACGGCCATGGCCAGGTTGGCGGGCATATCGGCGGGAGTGAATTTCTGGTCGTTGTACTGCGGCACATAGGTCAACAGGCTGACGAAACCTACGACGGCGACCATGCCGGTCAGCAGGATGATCGGAATGGGCCAGCGAACCGTGCTGGTTCCGACCTTGCGCCAGTTGCGCGTCGAGAGATTCTGTCTGGGGTCGAGCAGTCCGAACCTCGATGCCACGGTGAGCACCGCCGGCGCCAGCGTCAGTGCTGCGGCGATGACCACCAGAATCGCGATCGCGCAGGGCGGCCCCATGGTCTGGAAGTAGGGCAACGTCGTCATGCCGAGGCACATCAAGGCGCCGACAATGGTCAGCCCGGACCCCAGGATGACGTGCGAGACGCCGCTGTAGGCGACATAGAACGCGTCATCGCGCTCAAGGCCGTTCGCTCTCTCCTCGTGATACCGGCCAAGGAGAAAGATCAGGTAATCGGTTATCGCGGCAATGGACAACATCGTCACCATGCTCACCGCATACGGGGTCAGGCCGACGATGTTCACGTTGCCGGCCGCGGCCGTAACACCCATCGCGGCAAACAATCCCAGCCCGATGACAAACATCGACACCAGCATCGTGATCACCGAGCGGTAGATGGTCAGCAGCATCACGATGATGATGGCGACAGACACCAACTCCAGCCTCGACATACTTTGATGCCCGGCGACGCTGGTGTCGGCATTGAGGACGGTGTTGCCCGCGACGTGGGCCTTGATACCCGGCGGCGGGTCGACCGAGGCGACGATGTCACGTACGGCGGCGACCGACTCGTGGCTTTCGGTGGTGCCCTGCGAGCCGTCGAGGAAGATCTGCACGTAGGCGGACTTACCGTCCACACTCTGTGAGCCCGCCGCGGTCAGCGGATCGCTCCAGAAGTCCTGAACGTTCTGCACGTGCTTGCGGTCAGCTTCGAGCTTGGCGACGATCTCGTCGTAGAACTTGTGCGCGGCATCGCCGAGATGGTCCTCAGACTCCAGCACGACCATCGCCGTGGAGTCCGAATCGTACTGCTGGAATACCTTGCCGATGTTGAGCATCGCCACGTACGACGGTGCACCCGTGGGGCTGATCGGGACCGACCGGGTGGCAGCGACCTTGCCCAGTGACGGGACCACGGTGCCCAGCACGACCGCGACGAGCACCCAGAACAGGATGATCGGCACCGAGAAGATCCGAACCATCCGGCCTAAGAAGGGTCGGTGCGGGCGATGCGGCGCCGCGCCGTGGTCGCTCATACCGACTTCACCAGGCAGTAGATGAACGGTTTGACGGTGTCGGTGCTGGTCCGGTCGTCGCGCACCTTGTCGTCGACCGTCACCCGGCACCGAAGGTCACTGACATGGCGATCACCTTGAGCGATGATGTTGGCCGACATCGACGGTAGCGTCGTCACGATCGTGAACGACCAAGGCAGTGAGGCGTTTTCGATCAGATTGGGTTGGCCGTTCTCGTCAAGGTAGTTCAGGTTCGCGGTCCCGCCCGTCCCGGTGACCTCGTAGGTGATGTGCTTCGGATTGAAGTTCTCGGTGATTGCGGAACCCTCCGCCAAGTTCGGGCCTTGGTGGCCCAGGGTCGCGCGAATGCGGACAATGGCATACCCGCCCAGCGCGACGACGACCACCAGCAGCAGAGGAATCCAGAACCGCCTCAACACTCGAAACACCCGGCGTGCGCCTCCGCTCTTTCGTCTGGCCCGGACGCGGGACGGACCGACTCAGCCGAGAAGATCAACTCCCCCACCCATGCGGAACCCGAGTTCCGTCACCGCGACGGTCGTTAGACTACCTCACTTGTCGGCATGGCCTGCGACAGAAGCTCCGACCGGCCTGACCAGTGAGATCACATCGACGATTCGTGCAGCGCCAGGCTGACGAAGACGTAACCCATGCAGATCAGCAGATTCAACGCGGCGAGCATCAGCCCGGCCACGATGAGCGCGTGCACCAGGCGGCGCCGGTTGCGCTGGGCCCGGGCCAGCCGCTGCTCGCGTTTCACCGCGGTCGCGGCGAGCGCGAACATGTAGTCGATCGACTCCGCCGATGCCAGCGGCATCCCGGCCGCCATCTCACGCAGGCGGGCGGCCGGGATCTGGACGCCGACACCGGCGAAGCGCCGGCTCATCCGTCGGGCCCCCCAGCGGCCGACCGGTCGGTCCACCGAAGCGATGCGCTGCGGCGGCTGACCCGAGGGGCTGTCCCAACGGTCTGACCGGGCCGTCATAACTGTTAACCATAGCCACGAACGCAGGCGAATCCACCTGCTTCACGCAAGTTCCGGGGCATCGTCCGCGGCGTACGGAAGATGTATGGCGAAACTGCGCTATCCCACAGCCAGCGACGGCACAATACTGGGGAGTAACACGTGCGAACCCGGCGGTCCAGCGAGGCTCGACGAAGGAGAGCCGAAGCTGGAACCGCCGCACGAACCGGCGCGAACAGGAGCGTAATTCCATGACGACCATCGAAACGACCACGGCGGCGAGCGCACCGGTCCAACCAGATGTCGACGCCGATATCGTGGCGACACAGCAATACTTCGACAGCCCGCGTTTCGAAGGCATCACCCGCCTCTACACCGCCCGCCAGGTCGTCGAGCAGCGTGGCACCATCCCGGCCGACTACCCGGTGGCCCGTGAGGCGGCGACCGCTTTCTACGCCCGGCTGCGTGAGCTGTTCGCCGCAAAGAAGAGCATCACCACATTCGGGCCGTACTCGCCGGGCCAGGCGGTGGTGATGAAGCGGGTCGGCATCGAGGGCATCTATCTGGGCGGCTGGGCGACGTCGGCCAAGGGGTCCATCTCCGAAGACCCGGGCCCGGACCTGGCCAGCTACCCGCTGAGTCAGGTGCCCGACGAGGCAGCCGGGCTGGTGCGGGCGCTGCTCACCGCTGACCGAAACCAGCAGTACATGCGTTTGCGAATGACCGACGAGCAGCGTGCCGCAACCCCGGCCGTGGACTACCGGCCGTTCATCATCGCCGACGCCGACACCGGGCACGGCGGTGATCCGCACGTGCGCAACCTGATCCGGCGCTTCGTGGAAGCCGGTGTCCCCGGCTACCACATCGAAGACCAGCGCCCCGGCACCAAAAAGTGCGGGCATCAGGGCGGCAAGGTGCTGGTGCCCTCGGACGAGCAGATCAAGCGCCTGAACACCGCCCGGTTCCAGTTGGACATGATGGGTGTCCCCGGCATCATCGTGGCGCGCACCGACGCCGAGGCGGCCAACCTCGTCGAGAGTCGCTCCGACGAGCGCGATCAGCCGTTCATCCTGGGCACCACGAACCTGAAGATCCCTTCTTATAAAGCCTGTTTCCTGGCGATGACCCGACGTTTCCACTCCTCGGGCATCACCGAGATCAACGGCCACCTGCTCTACGCCCTGCCGGAGGGCGAGTACGCCGAGGCCGACGCCTGGCTGGAACGCCAGGGCATCACCGCGCTGATCACCAAGGCCGCGCAGGGCTGGCGCAGTGACGGACGGCAATCGGTGGACGCCGTCTTCGATGAGATCGAGTCGGCGTTCGTGGAGGCTTGGCAGAACGATGCCGGGCTGATGACGTTCGGCGATGCCGTCGCCGAGATGCTGGACTTCGCCGAGCGCGAGGGCGAACCGAAGGAGATGACCGCTGCGCAGTGGCGGGAATTCGCCGCCACCGCACCGTTTTACACCGCGCGGGCCAAGGCCGCGGAGTTGAATGCCGACCCGGGCTGGGACTGCGACCGGGCGAAAACCCCTGAGGGCTACTTCCAGGTGCGCGGCGGCATCCCGTATGCGATCGCCAAGTCGCTGGCCGCCGCCCCGTTCGCCGACATCCTGTGGATGGAGACCAAGACCGCCGACCTGGCCGAGGCCCGGGAGTTCGCCGAGGCCATCCACGCGGTGTACCCCGACCAGATGCTGGCCTACAACCTGTCCCCCTCGTTCAACTGGGACACCACCGGCATGACCGACGACCAGATGCGGGCCTTCCCCGCCGAGATCGGCAAGCTGGGCTTCGTCTTCAACTTCATCACCTACGGCGGACACCAGGTAGACGGCGTGGCTTCCGAGGAGTTCGCGGCAACCCTGCTGCAGGACGGCATGCTGGCGCTGGCCCGCCTGCAGCGCAAGATGCGGCTCGTCGAGTCGCCCTACCGGACACCGCAGACCCTGGTCGGCGGGCCGCGCAGCGATGCGGCGCTGGCCGCGTCGTCCGGCCGCACCGCCACCACCAAGGCGATGGGCGCCGGCTCCACCCAGCATCAGCACCTGGTGCAGACCGAGGTGCCCAAGAAGCTGCTGGAGGACTGGCTGGCGTTGTGGAGTGAGCACTATCAGCTCGGCGAGAAGCTGCGGGCGCAGCTACGCCCGACCCGGCCCGGCTCCGATGTGCTCGAACTCGGGATCTACGGCGACGGCGAGGAGAAGCTGGCCAACGTGATCGTCGACCCGATCAAGGACCGGCACGGCCGCAGCATCCTGACCGTGCGGGACCAGAACACCTTCTCGGAGAAGCTGCGGCAGAAGCGCCTGATGGATCTGACCCACCTGTGGCTGATCCACCGATTCAAAGCTGCCGCAGTGCACTACGTCACGCCCACCCAGGACAACCTGTACCAGACCGAGAAGATGAAGGAGCACGGCATCTTCAGCAGCGTGAACCAGGAGGTCGGCGAGATCATCGTCGCCGATGTGAACCAGCCGCGCATCGACGAACTGCTGGCACCGGATCGGGTGGCGCTGGGCAAGCTGATCAGCAAAGACGCCTGAGGATTACTCCGGCCAGCTGTTGGCTAGGATCATCTCGACGAAGTCGCCACGGACGAACGACGGGTCGTAGTGGGCGAGCACATCGGCGTTCACCGTGCCGAATGTGCTGTCCGGGCGGTGCCTGACGCCTTCGGTGAAGGCATGCAGGATACGGCGTTTGAAGTCGGGCCGCGGGTGCGCGGCGGTCACCGCGGCAAGCTGATCGGCGGGGAGATCGTCACGGCCGATGCCCTGCACATCGGTCTCGACGCCGGCAGTGACCAGCGCGATCTCCGGGTCGAGGAACTCCGATACGCCCGGGGTGGTGTGCAAAGCGATGCTCAACCACACCTTGCGGGCATCGGCTTGGTCGACACCGCGCTCCAGCAGGAAATCCCGTGCCGCGTTCGCGCCGTCGACCTCGAAACGCAGGGCCGAGGTGCTGCGGCGCGGCTCGGTCAGGCCCAGATCGTGAAACATAGCCCCCACGTAGAGCAGTTCCAGGTCGGGAACCAGCCCGCGACGCTGCCCCTGTAGCGCGCCGAAGAAGAACACCCGGCGTGAATGGTGATACAGCAGATCGTCCTCGACGTCGCGGATGAACTCGGTGGCCTCCCGCACCAGCGCGGTGTCGGGGATCAACACTCCTGCAACGGTTTCCAGTGCTTTGGTCATTGGTACCACTCCCTTTCGTTTTCGCTGCGTGTGCTTAGCCGGCGACACTTCCGCCGCCGTCCGCCCGGATGATCTGCCCGGTGATGTACCCGGCGTCCTCGTCCAACAGGATGCAGATCGCATGTGCGATCTCCGCCGGCTTTCCGACGCGACGCATCGGAATGTTCTGCAGGAATGCCTTTTCCCGCTCCGAGCCGACCGGGCTGCGCTCCCGGTACATCTCGGTCTCCGTGGGGCCGGGCGCCACCGCGTTCACGGTGATTCCCGTCTCGGCGAGTTCCCGCGCCCAGATCCGGGTGCAGGTTTCCAGCGCCGCCTTCGCCGCCGCGTACGGTGTCCGCTCCGGGGTGCCCAGCGTGGTCAGGCTTGTGACGTTGACGATGCGGCCCCATCCGCGGTCGATCATGCCCGGCAGTACCGCCTGAACCACCTGCACCGCCGTGCGCACGTTGAGGTCGTAGGTCTCAAACAGGTGATCGAGGTCGATCGACCCGAGTCGGCCGAAGTGCGCGAAGCCCACGTTGTTGACCACCGCGTCGACCGTGCCGCCGGCGAGAATCTCATCCAGTGTGTGCGCGGTTGCTACGCGGTCGGCCAAGTCCACCGGATGGAACGGACCCGGAAAGCTCTCGGGTGCGGTGCGGGCGATCCCGATCGGTTGAACTCCGCGCGAGGCGAGGCGGTCGGCGACCGCCCGCCCGATTCCCTTGGAAGCGCCGGTGATCAAAACCCGTCGGTCCGGCCTGTTCTCGGGCATCTGGTCTCCTCTCCATAACACTTCCATCCGATTCTGGTCGCCCAGCCGGCGATCCAGCCATGGCAGATGCGCCGTGGTTCCCACAGAATGCGACGCTGGGCTGCAAATAAAAGGCGCACGGCCCGGGCGGTAGGTTCCTACCACCCGGGCCGTGGCGACGGACCGGACTGCCTAGATGTCCAGACCGAGGAACGCGCCCCCTGGATCCATCAGCGCGGAGGCGTCGAAGCCGCCGAACAGTGCACTCAGGTCCACGTTCCCCAACGGCGTCACCAAGACGTCGGTAATGGTGCTCTCGGCGCCGTCCAGACCCGGGATTGCGGTGTAGACATTGGCGAAACCACCGCCGAAGTTGAGCACGTCGTACACCGAGCCGATCGCGGGCAAGTCCGCAGTGCCCACACCGATGGCGGCGGTGACGCCGTCGACGGTGAACGCGGTGTTGGTCAGGCCCAGCAGCTGAGTCACGGTCTCTGCGGTGTGCACACTGCCGAGCTGTTCGGCATCGGCTCCGGTTCCGTCGTAGACGTGGAAGCTCTGCGGTGCCACCTGTAGCAGGATCGAGGTGCCGGGGAAGGTGGCGACACCGCCGCCGATATTGAGCAGCGGCGGCGCACCGATGGTCTGGAATACCGGGGTGAAACCCTCCGTCGCGGTGTTACCGGACCCGGTGAACGGATCGAAGGTGGTGTCGCCGATGCTGAAAGCATCCTTGCCGATGGCCGTGTCGGCGAATCCGGTGAACGCATCACCGGGGTTCAGCGGGCCCGCCACATCGATACCGCCGAACAGTGAGCTGAGGTCCATGCTCCCGAACGGTGTGATCAGGGTGTCGGTGACGACGCCGTCGCCTCCCGGGGTGGCGGTGTAGATGTTCGTGAAGCCGCCACCGAAATTGAAGGCGTCATACACCGTCCCGGCGGCCGGCAGGACGTCGGTGCTGCCGCCCTCGACCGCGGTCGCGCTGGTGACAACCAACTGGGTGTTGGTCAGCCCCAACAGGCTCGTCACGTGCTCGGAGGTGGCGATGGTGCCGACCTGCGTGGCCGCATCACCGGAACCGCTGTAGACGTCGAAGCTCTGCGGAGCCAAGATGATTCCGCCGTTCGTGGCATCTCCGATCGAAGCGCCCCCGATGTTCAGGAACGGCGCGGCTCCGGTCAGCGCTGCGACGGGGGCGAAGCCCTCCGTTATGGATCCGCCGGTTTTGGTGAACGGGTCGAAGGTGAACCCGCCGATCGCAAAGGCGTCCTCGCCCCCGCCGGACGCGCCGGCTTCCAGCTCGGCGAAGGCGTCGCCGGGCTGCAGCAACGCGGCAGCGTCGACACCGCCGAACAGCGGAGTCAGATCGATATTCCCGAACGGCGTCACGAAGGTATCCGTGACCGTGTCCGGGCCATCGTCGGCACCCACTATGGCGGTGTAGACGTTCGCGAAACCGCCACCAAGGTTGAACACGTCGTAGACCGATCCCACCGTCGGTAGCGACACATCGGTCGCCGGCGGCGCGCTCGTGACGGTGAACTGGGTATTGGTGAAACCGGCCAGGTTTGCGACCACCACACTGGTATTGATGCTGCCCAGAGCGGTGCCGTCGGCTGGGTCGAACACCTCGAATTCCTGAGCAGCCATGGGCCCGCCGAGTGCGAATCCCCCACCCAGAGACAACAGGGGCGGAGCGCTGGTGAGCGGGTGAATCAGGGCGTAACCCTCCGCGTCACCGTTGACCGGGTCGAAGGTGAATCCGCCGATCGTGAACGCGTCGGCTCCCGTTGCGCTGGGAGCAACCGGCGCCGCGCCGGTGACGTCGGCCAAGGCTGCAGCCTCGACGCCGTACCGGCCGGCGGTCAGCGCCACATCCCGACGAATCTGGGCTATCTCGATCCCGCTCGCAGGTAGAGAGCATACGACGACGCTCGCGCTTGCGGCGGCGGCGCCGGCGGCGACGCACAACCGGATCCGGGCCACGGGCCCCCCGGTGGTTGCGCCTGGTTGACAGAACAACTGCATGACTTCTCCTCTGCTGAGCGGGGTTACGTCGGCACGGCACCGAGCGCCGCGACCGCCCCGTGGTCTTACCAAAGCGGCGATGCCCAGGCGTGTCTGCGACGCGCGCCATGTACACCAGACGCGCATCGGCGTCGCGGCGGCCGTCGATGCCGGGTCGCGATGTCGGCGGTTGTGGGAAAGATGTCGCATCGGACCCAGTTTGTGCGCCGCACCGAAGCGGACACTGCTGGGGTGACGGCACCTCCGACATCCATTCCTGACTCGATCGCGCACCGATTGGGCTTTGCCCCGGAACGCCGCCTCGCCACATCGGACGGGTCACTGTCGGCAGCGATCTGGCGGTTCTGCAACAGACCGTCCTATGAACTGTGCCGCAGCGCAGATCGGAACATCGACGTCATCGCGATGCCGATCAGCGGACGCCACCACCACACCTACTTCGGTAACGGCCGGCTGAAATGGAGCCGTTCGCACCCGCCATTTCACCTGAACATGGTGGTTGCCGGCGAGCAACCGCGCGGAGTGTTCGTCTCCGACCAGCCGTTCACCTATCTGCACGTCTATGTACGGCACGCCCTGGTCGAGCAGCTGGCCGTGGACAGCGGCGTGCTGGCCGTCGGCCGGACGGTAACCCTCATCGACCCGATGTGTTCGCACGATCCGTTCGTCGAGTTCGTCTTCCGGCAGCTTCTGCGTGAGATGAGCTGTGGCGACCGGATTTCGCGGACGATGTTGGCTGCCTTGGGCCAGCAACTGATCGCCGGTCTGCTGCGACGACATTCGAGCGTTTCCGGCTCGAGGACTCTCGCCGCCAAACTCATTACCGGCTACCCCGATTGGCGTCTCCGCCTCACTATCGAATACCTCGAGGCGCACCTCGCCGACCCCCTTGACCTCGGCGAGATCGCTGCGTCAGTGTGCCTGTCAGTGCCACGCCTTGCCGCACTCTTTCGAGACGCGACCGGCGAGCCACCCCGCCGCTGGCTGATGAACCGCCGCTTCGCGCGAGCGTGTGAACTGCTTGCGACCTCGTCGCTGAGTGTCACCGAGATAGCTCATCGATGCGGATTCGCCAGCTCCCAACATCTCGCCACGGTGATGCGACGGCGGCACGCGACTACGCCGAGCACCTACCGGAGGCAAGTTCTGGGCTCACACACCTACAACCATGACACCGGAAACCGGGATCATGTCGCTATCTGTGGGATGCACGGCGGAAATGACCCTCGGGACCGGAGCGCGGTTGCAGCAGACTGACCTTCATTGAGTGGAGGTCGATGATGCGCTTGGTTGTTGCGATGACCGGGGCGACCGGTGGAGTTGGTATTCATCTGGTGGAGGTAAGCCGATGTCCTCGACTCCAGACCTACCTGGGGCGGACGCCACTTCCCACACGTGTGAGGGGATTTCGGTGAGTAGGACGGTGGTGCTCGTCGTCTTCGATGGCGTGAAACTCCTGGATGTCGCGGGCCCGGCTGAGGTGTTCGCCGAAGCCAATAGGTTCGGCGCGGAATACCAACTGAGAGTCGCGTCGGTGGACGGTCAGGCGGTGCGGACCTCGATCGGGATCCCGTTCTCGGTCAACGACCGGATTTCGGCATTGGCGTCCGTCGATACGGTTATGGTCGCGGGCGGTGACGAATTGGTCGGGCGGCCAATCGATCCGGCCCTGGTGGACGCGCTGAAGTGGGCCGCCACCCGCACCAGACGACTGGCGTCGGTGTGTACCGGCGCGTTCATCCTGGCCCGGGCCGGGCTGCTCAGCGGTCGTCGTGCGACCACCCATTGGCGCCACACCGGGCGGCTGGCGCGTGCGTTCCCCGACATCGACGTCGAACCGGATGCGATCTTCGTCCGTGACGGCGACGTCTTCACCTCGGCGGGAGTGTCGTCGGGCATCGACTTGGCGCTGGCCCTGGTCGAGCAGGATCACGGTACCGAACTGGCCCGTCAAGTCGCCCGCACTCTGGTGGTGTACCTCAAACGGGCCGGCGGGCAATCACAGTTCTCGGTCCTGGTGGAAAGCGATCCCCCACCGGGGTCGGCGCTACGAGGTGTTCTCGATTCGATCGCGGCTGATCCCGGTGCCGAACACAGCGTGAAAGCCCTTGCCGCGCAGGCGTCGGTGAGTACGCGTCAGCTCACTCGAATGTTTCACGCGGAACTGGGAATCACCCCGGCCCGCTACGTCGAAACGATCCGGATCGACATCGCCCGAGGAGCGCTCGACGCAGGTCACAGCGTCACAGACACGGCGCGCCTGGCCGGCTTCGGCAGCACCGAGACGCTGCGGCGGGTTTTCGCCAATCACCTCGGCATCTCACCGAAGGCTTACCGAGACCGATTCCGCACCACCGGATCCCGGCGACCAACCGGGCCCGGCGCTGCGCACGCCGTCGGGTGAAAGCGGCTAAGCCCGAATCGCCGCGACCGTGTCGGCCAGTGTTTCCCGCGGATCGCGGAACACCACGCCGAGGTCGCGTTCGGCCGGCGAATCATCGGACACCGGCATCTGGGTGTAGTACTGCATGCCCGCCGCGGTGAGCGGCGTGGTGATCGGTAGCACCCGTTCGGCCTGATCCATCAGACGCCCGACCCAGCGCAACGCGACATCGGGCAGCGGCGCGGCAAGCATGGCCGAGCCGGACACCGTCGCGAAAAGGCTCGCCAGCTGCCGCGCGGGCACCCGGTGGCCACCGGCCATGTAGCGGCGCGGGCCGTGTCCGGGCTCCAGCAGTGCGACGTGCAATGCCGCCAGGTCGCGCACGTCGACGATCAGCCATGCCGCGCTGCGGCCAGGGATCACCCGCATCCGCAGCGCGGCCCGTACGCCCTCGCCGGCCTCACCGAACCGGTCGCCGACCGGCGGACCGAGCACCATGCCCGGATAGGTGATGCTCACCGGGGAGCCGGCATCCTGCAGGCCGCGCACATAGCGCTCCTCGCGAGCCTTGGACCGGCCGTACCCGTCGGAACCGCCCGCCACCGGTAGGTCGGCACGCAGGGTATGCAGGCCGGCCCGGAACAGCGCGGTGAAGCTCGAGACGTGGATGATCGGGTCCAGGCCCAGTTCGACCGCACTGCCGAGCACGTTATGGGCGCCTTCGGAATTGGTCGCCATCATCCGCGCGTTCTGGCGCGGATCGGTGGCGACCAGTGCGGCAGCATGCACGACGGCATCGCAGCCCTTCAGCGCGCGCCGCACCGACTCGGCGTCGGTGATGTCGCCGACGACGTGGTCCGATACGTCGACACCGAGCCGTTCGACGCTGGTGTGCAAACCGTCGGGCTTGCGCACCAGGAAGCGCACCCGGTGCCCAGCGTCACTGATCGCCTTCGCGGTCCAGCCGCCGACGAATCCGGTTCCTCCGGTGATCAGCACCCGCATCGCAGCCATCCACCGATTCTGCTACGGCTCGGGCCCCGCCCGGGGCGGGTCAGGTCCGCCGGGGCAACTGACCGGCGACCAGCGGCACGATCTTGTCCGCCATGTAGGCGTGCCCGGCGTCGGTGGGATGCACACCGTCGGGACCGATCAGCTCCGGCCGGCCGACGAACCAGCGCTCGGCCAGCGGATCAACGAACTCCGCCCCGACGACCCGCGCCTCGCCGCTGAGGATGTCGCGGATGCGCCACACGTTGCCGGGCACGTCGGCGGTGGGCCACGGCGGCCCGATCACCAGCATCCGGGCCGACGGGGTGGTCCGCCGGGCCAGGCCCAGGGTGTCGGCAATCAACCGGGTCAGCTCGCCCGGCTCGACATCCTGGTCGTTGCGGGAGCCGAAGAACACCACCAGCGCATCGTCGGGCTGCACGGCTCGGGCGGTGAGATCCCCGAAAAGTCCGCCGCGGTTGCCGCGCACGGCATAACCGGCGCCGCCTTCGGCCGCCACGTCGGCGCTGACGTAGATCCCACGCCCGGCCAGGGCCTGCCAGGCCCGCGCGGTCCAGTTCGCCGCGCCGCGACCGGTGCCTTCAAACCCCGCGGTGTAGGAGTCTCCGATCACCGCGACTCGGTTCGGCGAAGCACTCAGTGGCACGGTCTCGTAATGGCGGGCCGAAACGTGGTCACGGGCCAGGTAGCCGGTTCCCCCCACGACGGCGACGACGACCGCCACCAGCGAGACCGTAAACGTCATCACCCGGCTCACAGCCCACCTCCCCGATCGGCAACGCGCACCCCGCTACTGTCGGCGCCTCAGGGCACACTGACCGGAACCGCCGCGGTGCGCTCATCGAGGATCTCATCGACCGATTCGACGGCCAACGGGTGCTCCAAGGGCGTCACCCGCGCCGTCTCGGCCCGAGCACCGACCATCCTGCGCATCCAACGCCGACCCGGCTCCTCGACGCCGTGGAATAGCAGCACCGACATCAACGTCGCCGCCGCCAACAGTCCGCACACCAGCCACTTGGCCGCGGTCGCCCCTTCGTCCAACACGATCTCGAATTGTATTGCCGCCCAGTTCCACGCCGTATGGACCAGCTCGTGAACCATGTACAGGCAGAACGAGATCTGTCCTCCGTAAACCATCAGCCGAGTCGACAACAGCACGGGCAGGCTGCCGGTTCCCAGCGCCAGGGCCATCACCAACGGCACGAACAGCACGTCGACCAGTCCGCCACTGTCGTAGAGCCCGGAGATCGGATGCGCATCGAAGTAGTACAGGATGCCGACGGTCGCGGCGATGAGCAGTGCGGAGCAGTATCCGGCGGCGCGGCGGCCGCGCTCGCTCAGTCCATGCGGCGGTCCGAGCTTCGCCTCTCCTCCGTCGAGCCTCGCCGAACCGCCGGCCTGCAGCTTGCGCACCGAAGCGCAGGCCAGCGCACCGGCGGTGAACTGCATGACGATGCGCGGCAACCAACTCCACGGGGTGTAGAACTGGCCGGTGGCCAGCAACAACAGCAGCGGCGGCAGGGATGCGACGATCGCCAGGACGGCCAGCCCCCGCGCCGATGTCGCACGCATCATCCGGTACACCACCAGGATCAACCCGCCGAACAGCAGGTAGGCCAGCCATTCGGCGCTGATCGACCAGGCCGGCCCGTCCCAGCTCGACCCGTCGAAGAACGGCTCGAACCACAACTGCACCAGCAGGACCTGGCGCACATAGCTGGTCGCGGTCAGCCGGCTGAGGTCTTCGGTCGGCACGTGGCCGACGTGCAGGGTGAAGATCACCCACAGCAGCGCCAGGTGCAGGGTGACCAGGTAGATCGGCCAGACCCGGGCCAGCCGCAACCACAGGAAATGAAGGGTGGCCCGCGGCGAGAACGACTCCCCCATCCGTTCCAGATAGTTCCAGGTCAGCACGAATCCACTGAGGATGAAGAACAGGTCGACGCCCTGGGCTCCACGGTCGAGTACCGGGGCGAGCGCGTCGCTGAATGCCGGCGACGCCAGTCGCAGCAGCGGCCGGAAATGGAAGAGCACCACCCACACCGCAGCGATGATGCGAAGCCCGGTGAGGGCTTTGATCTCTCCGCTGCGCACAACACTCTTTCGCCGGTGGGCCCTGCTGTCTCGGTCGCCTTGGGTGCGGACCCGCCGGGACAAACCCGCGATCGGCAGCCGCAACCGGTGGCCGGCAGCCATCGCAGACTAGCAGCGGGACCGTCCGCGGTGAAGTTGCCGACCGGGTGTGCCTGCAGGGTAATTGCCGACCGTTGTGAATACTGAAGCGATGCCAGACGCCTATCAGGTAGGTCGTGGGATAGCCGACATCACCGGCGAGCCGGCGGAGTGCGGAATGCTCGGCTACGGAGTGGCGTCCCAACAGACGTCCGGCCTGCACAACCGGCTCCGCGCCCGGGCCTTCGTGATCGTCCACCCGGGCCCGTCCGGCCCCGACACACGGCTTTTGCTGGTGGTCTGCGAGCTGCCGCTACTGTTGGAAAGCGTGCACCGGGAGGTGCTCGGGCGCCTCGCCACGGCCTACGGCGAGCTCTACAGCTTCCACAACGTGATGCTGACCGCGACGCACACCCACTGCGGACCGGGCGGTTACTCCGATCATTGGCTCTACAACTCCAACACCGGCGGGTTCCGGCCGCAGACGTTCGCCGCGATCGTCGACGGCATCTGCGAGGCGGTGGAACGCGCGCATGCCGATCTCGCGCCCGCCGGCTTGAGCTTGGCCGTCGGTCGGCTGCACGACGCGAGCAGCAATCGCTCACCGTCGGCGTTCGCCCGCAACCCGGCGGCCGACCGCGCCCAGTTCCCCGACGCCATCGACCCGCAGACCACGCTGCTGCGCATCGAACGCAGCGGGCGGCTGGTCGGCGCGGTGAACTGGTTCGCCACCCACGGCACGTCCATGACCAACCGCAACACCTTGATCAGTGGCGACAACAAGGGCTACGCCGCCTACCAGTTGGAGCGCCTCGACCGCGGCGTCGACTACCTGGCCTCCGAACCACCGGAATTCATCGCGGCCTTCGCCCAGACCAACGCCGGGGACATGTCGCCCAACCTCAACCACCGCCCCGGCAGCGGACCCACCGAAGACGAGTTCGAGAACACCCGGATCATCGGGGCCCGGCAGGCGGCCGTGGCGACCGACCTGACGACCGGGCACGGTACCGAGGTCACCGGTGGTCTCGACGCGCTGGCCACCTACGTCGACCTGTCGAATTTCGAGGTCCGGCCCGAATTCACCGGCGACGGCCGCGCCCATCGCACCGGCCCCGCGCTGGCCGGCGCGGCGGCGCTGGCCGGCACCGACGAGGGTCCCGGCCCACTTCATCCGCTGGTCAGGCAGGGCCGGAACCGCATCGTCGATGCGCTGGTCACCAACACCGTCTACCGGCTGGCTCCGCGGCTGCGTGACGCGCACGCGCCCAAAGGGGCGGTGGGGCCGGGCAGCCGGCTGAACAAGGCCCTGACCCTGATGTCCAACGGCGGCCCGCTCCAGCTGCTGCGCATAGGCCAGCTGTATCTGATCGGCATCCCGGCCGAAGTGACCATCGTGGCCGGGCTGCGCCTGCGTCGCACCGTGGCCGCGATCGTGGGCGCCGAGCTGCGCGATGTGCTGGTGGCCGGCTACAGCAACGGCTACCTGCACTATGTGACCACTCCGGAGGAGTACCAGGAGCAGCGCTACGAGGGCGGCAGCACGATGTTTGGCCGCTGGGAGCTGGCGGCGCTGCAGCAGGTGGTGGCCGGGTTGGCCACCGCGATGCGCGACCAGCGGCCGGCACCGCCCGGCCGGGCCCCCGCCGAGCCGCCCCGCAGCCGGCGGTCACGCCGCCGGGTCCACCCGGACGAACCGGCCGCCGGTCACCGATTCGGGGACGTCCTGCAACCGCCACGGCCCCGCTACCGGCCGGGGGCCACGGTGACGGCGGTGTTCGCCGGCGCCTATCCGAACAACGACCTGCGCCGCGGCGGCACCTACCTGCGGGTTGAGCGCGAAACCGGCGAAGGATGGAGCACCGTCGCCGACGACGGCGACTGGTCGACGACGTTCCGCTGGGCTCGTACCGGCCGCCGTGGGTCGACCATCACCGTGACCTGGACGGTGCCCGAGAACGCCCCCGCAGGGCGCTACCGACTGCGCTACCACGGCGACGCCCGGGGGCGCGAGGGACGGATCACCGCGTTCAGCGGGCAGACGGAACCGTTCGATATCTCACCAAAGCGTTAATCGGCCGCCCAAGGTGCCTTAACTTCACCGCCTAACGTCGGGAAATGTCACGGTCGGCCGCTTGCCGGCAGTGAGCAGACGAGCAGAAGCGGGGGCTGGCATGGCTATCACGATCACCACTCGGGGCACGGCGCGGATCGGTCAGCAGGGCAACCCCACCGAGTGCGGTGGCGCGCAGATCCGGGCGCACTACCGTCACCTCGCGACGGTGATCACGATCCGCGGCCGGATCGATTCCTCCAACGTGGACCAGCTCAGCGAGCAGGCCCGGCGCTTCGTACTCGCGAAGGAGCCGCTGCTGCTCGACTTGAGCGGGGTCACCTCGTTCGCCGCCGCCGGCATCTGGCTGCTCTGCGTCCTCGACGGTGACTGCCGCGCCGCGGGCGTGGACTGGACGCTCATCGAGGGCCCGGCGGTCAGCGAACTGCTCGGCGACTTCGACGAGGACGCCATGTTCCCGACGGCGCGCTCGGTGGAGCAGGCACTGCACGCGCTCGCCGACGGCAACGACCAGCGTCGTCAGGCCTTGCTGCCGCTCTTCGAGAAGTCGGCCTAGCGATAGACCCGAAGCACCCGGGCGCCGCTGCGGCGCTGCGCTGGTGGCCGCCGGTCGGACTGCTGGCGACGCTGGCCCTGGGTTTGGCGGTGGGCCGCGGCTCGACAACTCTCGACAGCTGGTTCGGCCACCGCATCCGTGAGGTCGTCGGCGGACAGCCACGGTGGCTGTTGACCTTCACCAGCGGCTGGCTGGTGCTCGCCGTGCTGGCGGGCTCTCTGACGCTCACCCTGCTCAGGCGGCAGTGGGCGCTGACGGCTGCGGTGCTGGTCTGCCCGTTCGCCGTCACCGCGGTCGCCCAGGCCCTCAAGCACCTCTTCGACCGCCGCAACGGCCCGTACCTGGAATATCCCAGCGGGCACACTGCGCTACTGGTCGCGGTGCTGGGCATGATGGTCGTGGTGGCCCGCGGTCGCCGGACGGCCCGGCTCTGGGCGCTGGTCCTGGCCACGGCGCTGAGCCTGCTGGGCATGCTCGGATTGGTGGCCTGCGGTTATCACTTTTTCACCGACACCCTCGGCGCCGCGATGCTCGCCACCGCGCTGGTGTGCGCAGCGGCTCGATTAACGTCTGCGCTGTGATCGTGCTGCTACCGCCCTCAGAGACCAAGCGGGCCGGCGGCGACGGGCAGCCGCTGCGCCTCGAGGCACTGGGGTCCCCGCAGCTCACCGAGCTGCGGGCCGCGCTCGTCGACGAGCTGGTCGCCCTGGCCGCCGATCGCCAAGCCAGCCGGCGCGCGCTGGCGCTCTCGGCCACCCAGGACGCCGAGATCGAGCGCAATGCGACGTTGCGCGCGGCGCCGACAGCCCCGGCGATCAACCGCTATACCGGCGTGCTGTACGAGGCGCTGGACGTCGCCTCGCTGCGCGGCGCGGCGGCGGCCCGGGCCGCGGCGCGCCTGGCGGTCGGTTCGGCGCTGTTCGGGCTGCTGCGGGCCACGGATCCGGTGCCGGCCTACCGGCTGTCGGCGAGCTCGAAGCTGCCCGGCCGGCCCGGCCTGGCCCAACGCTGGCGGCCGGTGCTGGAGCCGGTGCTGGCCGAGATCGCCACCGCCGAACTGATCGTCGACCTGCGGTCCGGCTCATATGCGGCACTGGCCAAGATCCCCGGCGCTGTCCGCGTCGATGTGGCCGCCGAACACACCGATGGCCGGCGGGTGAGCGTCAGTCACTTCAACAAGGCACACAAGGGCAGACTGGCCCGGGCGCTGGCGACCACCAGGTCCGAGCCCGACGACGCCGCGGCCGTGGCGATGATCGCGCGCCGGGCCGGGATGCGGGTGGAACGCGACGGCCACCGGCTGACCGTCGTGGTACCGGCGACATGATCAGGATGTCGGCGGTGTTGCCGCTGCTGTTGGTCGCCCTGACCGGTGGGATCGGTGTGGCGTGGGCCGCCCCGCCTCCGGTCTCCCCTCCGGCCCGGGAGGCCGGTTTCATCGACGTCCGTAGCGCGGTCCCGGACGCGATCATCGATCTGCGGTATGCCACGGCGAACAACTTCACCGGCGTGCAGCTGTATCCGGCTGATGCCCGGTGTCTGGTGCACGAGTCACTGGCCCCCGGGTTGACGGCGGCAGCCGATGCGCTGCGCGCTCGCGGCCGAACGCTGGTGTTCTGGGACTGCTACCGGCCGCACGACGTGCAGGTGCGGATGTTCGAGGTGGTGCCGAATCCGAACTGGGTGGCCCGGCCGGGTCCGCTGGCCCGCAGCCATGAGACCGGGCGGTCGGTCGATGTGACGACCGCCGATCCGCAGCGGCGTCCGGTCGAGATGGGCACCGACTTCGATGATTTCTCGCCACGCGCCGCGGCGTTCGCAGCCGGGCTCAGCGCACGGGCCGCGGCCGAACGCGCCACCCTGCGTGAGGCGATGAGCGCCGGTGGCCTCGCCGTCTACTCCGCGGAGTGGTGGCACTTCGACGGACCGGGTGCCGGCGTGGGCAGGCCCATCCTCGACGTCCCGGTCAATTAGGTGGTGGCGCCGCCAGGTGCCGCTCCACCGACTCCACCTTGGTGGTCATCGCGTCGACCGCGCCGGTGCGCCAGTCGGCCTTGATCACGGTGCTTACTCGTGGTGACCGGGCCGCCACCGCTTCCACCGCCCGCTGCACGACTGCCATCGCCTCGGCCCAGCTGTCGCTTTCGATCACGGTGAACATCGAATCGGTGCGATTCGGCAGGCCCGACTCGCGCACCACCCGCACCGCTTCCGCCACGATCTCACCGACTCCCTCGCCCACCCCGAGGGGCGTGACCGAGAACGCAACCAGCACCGACACCTGACCCACCCTTCCCGGAGTCCCCCGTGCGAGCGTACCTACCATCGAGCCCATGCGGGTTCTGGTGCAACGCGTCTCGTCGGCCCGGGTCTCGGTCGACGGCGACACGGTCGGCGCAATCACCCCGGAAGGACAGGGGTTGGTGGCGCTGGTCGGGGTCACCCACGACGATGACGTGAACACGGCCCGGCGGCTCGCCGACAAGCTCTGGCGGTTGCGCATTCTCGACGACCAACGATCGGCGTCGGATGTCGGCGCACCGATCCTGGTGGTCAGCCAGTTCACGCTCTACGCCGACACCGCCAAGGGGCGACGCCCGTCCTGGAACGCCGCCGCACCGGGGACGGTCGCGCAGCCGCTGGTGACCGAGTTCGCCGAGGCGCTGCGGCGGCTGGGCGCGCAGGTGGCAACCGGCCGATTCGGGGCGCACATGCAGGTGGAGCTGGTCAACGACGGCCCGGTGACCGTGTTGCTCGAGCTCTGAGCCGAAACCGCGGTGCGCGCCGCGGCACGCCGTTAGCGTTGACGGATGGACACAGCCGTCAAGATCCGCTGCAGCGTCTACGCCGCGATCGCCGCAGTCGCTTTCGTGGCCACCTGGAGTCAGAATTTGGCCTACCAGGTCACCGCTCTGGACTTCTTCAGCAGCTTCTGGCGCGAGACTCGGCTGACCCCGGCATCCCGGTCGGTCACGATCGACATCCTGATGTTCGGGCTCGCCGCGGCGGTGCTGATGGTGTCCGAGGCGCGCAAGCATGGCGTACGACTGGTGTGGGCCTACATCGTGGGCGGCTTGTTCGTCGGGATCAGTGTGACGTTTCCACTGTTTCTGATCGCCCGTCAGCTTCGGCTGAATTCCAGCGAAACGCCGAAGCTTCCGGCGAAGGACATCGTGTTGCTGACGGTGGTTGCGGTGACGGTGCTGATCGCGGTGGTCTGGATCGGGGCGGGCTAGTCGATGCTTGCCGACCTCGGCGGTAAGTAGACACCCACCAGGCTGCGATGCCACCACGCCCGATCTCGCCGAAGCTCGGCCGCGGTGGTGAAGCGGTAATCGTAGAGCAACGCCCGCACGAACTGCGGCGGATCGTCGGGAAAAGGGTTGTGGCGCAATAGCCGCAGCGTATCGCGGTCATTGCGCAGCAGGCGTTGCAACAGTGCATCACGCCACGGTTGCGCGTAGGCCGGTGACAGCGCAGCGAACCACATCAACCAGTCCAGTCGCAGATGGTACGGCGCCCATTGCCTTGGAAGCCGGTCCAGCGCACCGGGCTTGCCCTTGAACTCGTATTCGCGCCAGACCGTCCGCTCGGTGAGCTCGGCTTCGGCGGTCCCCTCGATCACCACTTCTCGGCGCGAGCGCCCCACCGTTCCGAACGCCCCGTAGGTGTTGACCAGATGAAAGGGGTTGAACGAGGCGTTCATTCGCTGATTGCGCGATGCCAGATTGCGCACCGGCCAGTAGCTCAGGACCACCACTAACACCGCGAAGGTGATCACCACTGCGGTGAACCACGCCGGGGGCCCGGGCATCGCCGGGGCTGGCAATCCCGGAAGCAGCCCGGTGAACCAAGACTGGTCGAGCGCGCCGGCGGCCAGCACGATCGTCACCCAGTTCAGCCAGGCGAAGTTGCCCGAGGCCACCAGCCACAGCTGGGTGACGATGATGATCACCGCCGCCACCCCGGCGATCGGCTGCGGCCCGAACAACCCGAACGGCACCACAAGCTGGGCGATGTGGTTGCCGGCGGCTTCGATCCGGTGCAGCGGTTTGGGCAGGTGGTGGAAGAACCAGCTCAGCGGTCCCGGCATCGGCTGGGTCTCGTGGTGGTAGTACAGGCAGGTCAGGTCGCGCCAACAGGAATCGCCGCGCAGCTTGATCAGGCCGGCCCCGAACTCGATCCGGAACAGCAACCACCGGGCCAGCCACATCACCAGCACCGGCGGCGCGACGCGGTCGTTGCCCAGGAACACCACCAGCATCCCGCTCTCCAGCAGGATCGATTCCCAGCCGAACGAGTACCACGTCTGGCCGACGTTGACGATCGACAAATACATCGCCCACAGCAGCAGCCAGATCGCCATCATTGCCCACAGCGGCACCAGTTCGCCGGCGCCCGCCACCAGCGCGGCCGCCGACGCCGCACCCAGCCAGCAGATGCCGGCGAAGAACCGATCCGAGTAGTACAGATGAAAGATGCTGGGGGTCACCCGGAATGGCCGTCGACGCAGATACCGCGGCACCGGCAGCATGCCGTGTTCACCGATCAGTGCACGGAACTGCCGAGCGGCGGCGACGAAGGCGATGACGTAAATGGCGGCGATGCCGCGTTCCAGCACCAACCGGCCCAGCCAGTAACCGGATTCGCCAGACCACGCCCACTGTGTGTTCACGCCCGCAACTCCTCGGTGAGATGTTCATACCACCGGTTGCGGTCGTAATCAGGCGGTTGACAAGGCGCGGTGCAGCAGATGCATGGCCACCGTCGTCGACCGTTCCCGGACGTCGGCCCGCTCCCCCGGCAGCCGAGTGGTCCGGGTGAGTAACCGGCCGTCCCCGAGCGCCACACAGAAGCACACCGTGCCCACCGGCTTGTCCGGCGTTCCGCCACCGGGCCCGGCGATTCCGGTGATGGCCACCGCCGTATCGGCCGCAAATCGGAGCAGCGCGCCGGCGGCCATCGCCTCGGCCACCGGCTCGGACACCGCGCCGTGCTCGGCGATCAGCGCCCCGTCGACGCCGAGCAGATCCACCTTCGCGTCGTTGGAGTAGGACACCACCCCGCCGGCGAGGTAATCCGAGGCCCCGGGCGGGTCGGCAAGTCTTCCCGCCAACAGCCCCGCGGTACAGGATTCCGCGGTCGCGATCCGGCGGCCGGCCAGCAGCCTTGCCACCAGATCGTCGATACGCGAACCGTCTTCGGAGAAGATCGCCCGGGCGTGGCGCTCGCGCAGCAACTCGAGCAGTCGGCCGTAGGCCGCGGCGGCGTCGGGTTCGTAGCGGGTGACGATCTCGAGCTCGCCGCGGCGCAGACAGGTGGTGATCTCCAGTCGCAGGAAGTCGGGGATGACCTCCTGCGCGTGTCGCAGCGTGTCGGCCAGGCCGGACTCGGGCAACCCGAACATCCGCACGGTCTGCTGTTCGTAGTGGGTGCGGCCGGCGATCGCCTGCTGCACCTCGGTGGTGGCTATCGCCTTGTACCACATCGGTTGCAACTCGCGTGGCGGACCGGGCAGCACCACCACCGTCGGAGCGCCGGGGACCACCACACCCGGTGCGGTGCCCACCGGATCGAGAACGGCCGCGCCGGCCGGGACCATCGCCTGCTTGCGGTTGGCCGCCCGGACCGTCGCGAAGTCCGGGGCCCCCGGTCCGGTGAAGCGCGCCATCATCGGCCTGATGATCTCGGCGATCCGTTCTTCCAGCGCGGTATCGAGCACCACATCGCGCCCGCAGAACCGGGCCACGGTGTCGACCGTCAGGTCATCAGCTGTCGGTCCCAGACCGCCACTGGTGATGATCAGGTCGACACCCTCGCCGGCCAGGAACCGCAGTTGGGCCTCGATGTCGCGCGGCCGATCACCGCAGATCGTGATGTGCGCCAACTCGACTCCCAGTTCGAGGAGCCGGTCGGCCAGCCAGGGGCCATTGCGATCGGCGATCCGTCCGGTGAGTACCTCGGTACCGGTGACCACGATTCCTGCACGTGCGCTCACCGGTCCGAGGTTACGCAGTCACCGTCAGGGCAGGCCGGGAATGAGCATGACCTCCATCGGAGCCACCGGAGCCGACGGCGCGAACACACTGGGGACCGCCGCGGTCGGTGCTGGTGTCGGGGGACCGAAGTTGGGCATCGGGAACGGCAGCACCGATGTCAGATTGGCCGGAAAGCCGGACAGTCCGGGCAGGCCGGTGGCTTGGGTGGTGGGCGTCATGGCGCTCGAGGTCGGCGGAACGTTGAAGGTGGCAGTGGCGAGAGGCGACTGCGCCGGTGCCGCCGGTGCCATCGAGGTTCCGCTCAGCGCCGATGTGGTGGTCTGCAGTAACTGCTGCGGGATGGTGGTCGAGGACGCCACCACCTGCTCGACGACCCCGGGCAGCCCCGGGTTGATCGGCACCGCGTCCGCGCCTGCGGTCGCGCTGGAAGCGAGTGCCGACAGGAACAATCCCGCTGCGGCGCCGGCCGCGACGGTGAGGCAATTTCGAATTCGTGACATGGCTTCTTCCCCATCCCGATAACAACAAGGTCGAAACCGAAGCTATCCGTGTGAAAGAAGTTGCCCGTGTGACACGAGGGGGGGTTATCCAACCGTTGCGAACCGGAGGCGTCGCGGTTATCGGGCCCTTACCGGGCCAGCCAGCTCTGCACCTTCGCGAGTTCGGTCGTGTAGGCGAACAGGACCGAGTCCTCATAGAGCGCCCCGCCGTTGATGGTTCCGCTGTCGCGCCACACGGCGTGGACGTGGATGATCCCGCGGCGGTAGATGTCGATGCGCTCCCGCCGGGTGCGCTGCCAGCCCAGTTGCTCGGCCTGCTCGGCCAGTGCTTGCCGCACGTCGGTCGCGGTGGTCTCACTGGTCTTGGTGCTCATTGCGCCGGCCCCTCTTTTGGCATAGGCCAAATACGCTATCAGCTGCCGATTCCGTGTCCGTTCTTGCGGCGCGTGGTCACCTCGGCCGGCCGTGGCGGACGTAACATCGACGCCGATGACCGCATCACCGAGCGATCTGATCGCCGAGATCGGCCGGACTGAACCAGGAGCCCGGGTCGGAGCATTCTTCGATCTGGACGGCACCCTGGTGTCCGGGTTCACCGCCACCGCACATGCCGGCGACCGGATCCGCCGGCGTCAGGCCCGGGCCGGCGAGGTGCTCGGTGTCGTCGAGGCGGCCGTGCGATATCGCTTGGGCCGGATGCAATTCGAGCGGCTGTTGGTGCGGGCGGCGGGCTACCTGCGCGGCGAGTCGATCACCGACCTCGACGACGTCGGCGAGCGACTCTTCGCGGAGCACATCACCAGTCGGGTCTACCCGCACATGCAGGAGGTCGTGCGGGCACATCAGCAGCAAGGCCACACCGTGGTCTTGAGCTCCTCGGCGCTGACCATCCACGCCGAGCCGGTCGCCCACTACCTGGGTATCGAGCAGGTGCTGTGCAATCGTTTCGAACTCGACGAGCGGGGCGTCCTGACCGGAGGCATCGTCAAGCCGGTGGTGTGGGGATCCCAGAAGGCGACCGCGGTGCAGCGGTTCTGCGCGGACAACTGCGTCGACCTGTCGCAGAGCTTCTTCTACGCCGACGGCGACGAGGACGCCGCCCTGATGTCGCTGGTGGGCCGGCCCCGGCCGGTTAATCCGCGCCCGGGGCTGGCCGCGCTGGCGGTCGAGCACGGCTGGCCGGTGCTGCGGGTCACCGGTTCCAGCCGCGCGAGCGGCCGCTCGCTGCGTCGCGCCGCTGGTTTCGGGGTGGCCGTATTGCGCGCCTTCGCGGCCCACTGAGCCGCCACACGATTGGCGGTAGTGTTGCCTACATGAGGCCCACCGGTGGCCGACTGGCCTCGCCGAGCCGAGTCTGGTACTAAATTAGAACACGTTTCACTTCAATCCCGCCGCCCTTGAAGGAGTAGGTCATGCACACTCCCCTCTGCGACGAACTCGGCATCGAGTTCCCGATCTTTGCTTTTACGCACTGTCGCGACGTGGTCGTCGCGGTGAGCAAAGCCGGCGGTTTCGGGGTGCTGGGTGCGGTCGGCTTCACTCCCGAGCAGCTTGAGATCGAGTTGAACTGGATCGACGAGAACATCGGCGACCACCCCTACGGCGTCGACATCGTCATCCCCAACAAGTACGAGGGCATGGATTCCGGGCAATCCGCCGAGGAGCTCGCCGAATCGCTTCGCAAGCTGGTACCCCAGCAGCACCTGGACTTCGGCAAGAAGCTCCTGGCCGACCACGGCGTTCCGGTGGAGGGCGCCGACGAGGACAGCCTGCAGCTGCTCGGCTGGACCGAGGCCACCGCCACCCCGCAGGTCGAAGTGGCACTGCAGCACCCGAAGGTGACGATGATCGCCAACGCGCTCGGGACTCCCCCGGCCGACATGATCAAGCACATCCACGAGGCCGGCCGCAAGGTCGCCGCGTTGTGTGGTTCGGCTTCGCAGGCGCGTAAGCACGCCGCGGCCGGTGTGGACATCATCATCGCTCAGGGCGGCGAGGCCGGCGGCCACTGCGGCGAGGTGGGCTCGATCGTGTTGTGGCCCGAGGTCGTCAAAGCGGTGGCGCCGGTACCGGTGCTCGCCGCCGGTGGCATCGGCAGCGGCCAGCAGATCGCCGCGGCCCTGGCGCTGGGCACCCAGGGCGCGTGGACCGGTTCGCAGTGGCTGATGGTCGAGGAATCCTCGAACACCGAGGCCCAGCACGCGGCCTACATCAAGGCCAGCAGTCGCGACACCGTGCGCAGCCGGTCGTTCACCGGAAAGCCGGCCCGAATGCTGCGCAACGACTGGACCGAAGCGTGGGAGCAGCCGGACAACCCCAAGCCGCTCGGCATGCCGCTGCAGTACATGGTCTCCGGGATGGCAGTCCGGGCCACGAACAAGTACCCCAACGAGAGCGTCGACGTGGCGTTCAACCCGGTGGGTCAGGTCGTCGGCCAGTTCACCAAGGTGGAGAAGACCGCGACGGTCATGCAGCGCTGGGTGCAGGAATACCTCGAGGCCACCGGCCGGCTCGACGAGATCAACTCCGCGGCCTCGGTCTGACGATCGGTTGGCGCTACGCCAGGTACGGCCGCAGCGCCAGCACGTAGCAGCCCAGCGCGGCGGGCGCTGCCGCCAACGGTAACCACGGCAGCTGCAGTGGGAAGCTTGCCGCCACCACACCGACGACGCTGAATCCCGCCGCGCCCAGCAGCGTCGGGACGGTCACCGTGGTGGCGCCGTCGGCGGCGTGCCGCAACAGCAGGTGTCCCACCGCGGCCAGCCCGGCCACCGCCGCCGAGACGGTGGGCGGATCGGCGAACCCGATCACCGCGACGGCGAGCAGCACCGCGGCCGTCGCCGCGGGCCGCCACCAGAGCCCGGCCAGCACCGCACCGGCCGTGAGCAGCGCCCCGGCCGCGGCGATACCGGACGACCCGTAGCCGGCCGCCGCGGCCATCGCCAGCCCGCACGCGCCGGACAGCACCAGCGGCAGAGTCGCGGCGGCGTCGGCCGAGTGCTCCATCACCGCACCGCCGTCGGGCGATGGCGCTGCGTCACCAGACGCATGGCCTGTTCCAGTGGCTGCTGCTGTGACCACGATGCGACGTCGACGCCGACGCTGGCCATGTCCCGGTACATCGCGGTGCGCTGCAATGTCCAGATCCGCGCCACCAGCGGCTCGGGTTCCTCCTCGAATGGGGGGCCGGCCAGCACGTCGACCGCCAACACCACGTGCCCGCGCTTGCGCAGGTCGGTCAGTGCGAGCGCGAACTCGGTGTCCAGCAGGGTGGAGAACGCGATGATCAGGGCGCCTGGCGGCACCGCCGCCCGCGGTGCGAGCGTTCCGGTGGTGGTTTCAAAGCCGTCGCCGGAGCCCAGGACTGCGTCGACGATGCGATAGAACTGCCGCTGTCCGATATCCGCGCCGACCCAGCGCGGGTGCCGACCGCCGAGCGTGACGATTCCGGCGCGGTCACCGTTGCGCAACGCCGTCTGCACGACTTGCGCCGCGCCCAGCACCGACCGTTCGGTCGCGACCGTCGCGGGGCCGTGCGGCTGCGGGTAGGCGTCGATGAGCACCACCACGTCGGCCGCACGGTCGGTCAGCCGTTCGGTCACGTGCAGACTTCCCCGCCGGGCGCTGACCGGCCAATTCACCGAGCGCAACGGGTCGCCGGGCACATAGGCGCGGATGTCGGCGTATTCGACGCCGCGGCCCGGGTGCCGGGTCAGGTGGGTCCCGACGCGGTCGAGCAGCTCGCTGTGCGGGATCGGTGTGGGCTGCGGGGGCGCCGGCGGGAACACCGTGACCTCGGCGACGTCGACGGTGGCCGTCCCGGTCAACAGGCCGCCCCGCCCGACGGCGGTGACAGTGGCGCGAATCGGGTAACGGCCCCAGCGTCGGGCGTCGGCCGTCACCGACTTTCGGCACCCGGACTCACAGGCCTCGGCAACGGTGTCGAGTTTCATCGCCGGGTGCGCCGACACCTCCAGGTTCATCGCGGCCGCCTCGCCCACCGATGCCGCGGCCCGGATCGTCAATTCGACCGGCTCGGATTCGAAGCAGCGCTGCGACGCGGGGCTCGCGTGCACCCGCAACACCGGTACCGGCGGCTGCCAGCCCAGTGAGCACAGCACTCCGAGCAGTGGCGCGGCGAACGCGATCAGCTGCCAGCGCGACCCGCCGACCGCGACCACCAGGGCCAGCGCTGCGCCGCTCGCCAACGCACGAGCCAACGGCGAAGCCCGCCACAGCAATTCGACGTCAATGCCGGGGACCTCGCGGGACTGTGGCTGGTGCGTCATGGCGGCGCGGTGTCTGGCGCCGGCCCCGGCGCATCCGGGGTCCGCGGAACCGGCAGCCGCCGTAGGAGCTCTTCCACCACATCCGAACCCTGGATGCGCCGCACCCACATCTCGGGCCGCAGCGTGATCCGGTGCGCGACCGCCGATGTGGCCAGTGCCTTGACGTCCTCTGGGATCACGTAGTCGCGGCCGAGCAGCAGCGCGCGCGCCCGGGCGAGCTGGATGAGGTCGAGTTCTGATCGTGGACTGGCGCCTACCGCCACCTGCGGATGGTGCCGGGTAGCGTTCGCCAGCGACACGACGTAGCGCAGAACGTCGTCGTGCACGCTGACCTGCTCCACCGACTCCCGCATCGCGACCACATCGCCGGCGTCGATCACCTGGCGCACCGTCGGCAGGGCGGCGCCCCGGTCGAGTCGCCGGCGCAGCATGGCCGCCTCGCCCTGTTCCGAGAGGTAGCCCAGGCGCAGCCTGATCGCGAATCGGTCCAGCTGTGCCTCCGGCAGCGGATAGGTGCCCTCGTACTCGATCGGGTTGTCGGTGGCCAGCACGATGAACGGGGCAGGCAGCCGGTGGGTGTTGCCATCGATGCTGACCTGGCCTTCGGCCATCGCCTCCAACAGGGCGGCCTGCGTCTTGGGCGGGGTCCGGTTGATCTCGTCGGCCAGCACCAGATTGGTGAAGATCGGGCCGCGCCGGAACTCGAAACGGCCCGAGGCCATGTCGTAGATGGTCGTGCCGAGCAGGTCTGCCGGCAGCAGATCCGGGGTGAACTGCACCCGGGTGAAGTCGAGGCCGAGCGCGGCGGCGAACGACCGCGCGATCAACGTCTTGCCCAGGCCCGGAAGGTCTTCGATGAGCACGTGACCGCCGGCGAGCACCGTGGTCAGAATGAGTGTCAGGGCGGCCCGTTTGCCCACCACCGCCTGCTCGATCTCGTCGAGCACCGCGTTGCAGCGCTCGGCGGTGACGGCCGCGGTGCCTGACAGTCCCGCGCTCATCGCTGCTCCAGCCGGTGCAGGATCTCCTCCAGCACCACGCGTCCCGGGCCGGGCCCACGGTCTCCGTCGGGCGCGACGTTGCCGGGATCCACCCAGGGCCACAGCTCCTCGCCGAACAGCATCACCCCGGTGGCGTTGAACGCCGCGGGGTTCTTCGCCCGGCGCTGTCCGGCGGAGACCTCGAAACGTCGTGCCAGGATCGGGCGCCAGCGCCGATCCCAGTCCGCTCTGGTCGATTCCGCCCAGCGGATTCTGGCCTCGGTGCCCGACAGCCACCGCCGCAACGACTCTCCGGGCTCGTCGGTGAGCGCCGCCGCCGCAGCGGATCCGGCGCCGCCCGTTGTCAGCAGCCGCCGGATGCCGACCAGCGACACCGCGACAGCGACACCCGCCGCCCACAACAGAGCCTCCGGCCGGTGGGCCAACAGCACCGCCAGCTGCACCGCGCCGATCACCAGAACACCTTGCAGTGCAAGAATTCTCATGTCGGAGCCCGCAACTCTGCGAGGACCAGCCGCAGTATCTCCTCCGCGTCGGCGCGGTGCCGCTCGGTCATCAGGTGCGGGCTGAACCGCGCCTCGGTGAACAGCTCCACCAGGCGCGATGCGTTTTCGGCCGGCAGCGCATGGTGTTCGACGGCCCGTGCCAGCACTTCGGTGGGCGTGTCGAACTCCCGCGGCGCGGCATCGGGAACATCGGCAAGATGGCGCTCCATGACCGCGTAGCAGGCGATGATCGCCTCCCGCGGCTCGCGGCTTCGGTCGGCGATCCGGGTCAAGCCGAGTTCTGCTGCCCGCGCCAGGGTTTCACCCGCACTGGGGGCCCGCCCCGCAGCTGTCGCCACCCCGGTTGCCGGCGACCGCGGCCTGGTCCGGCGGGCCCGTGCGATGAAGACCGCCGCGGCGATCAGCACCAGCAGGGCCGCGGTCACCACCAGCAGAGAACCGAGCAGCTCGCCTCTCGCACCGTCCGACAGCGGGTGCAGCGGCGTCGGGGCCGGGCTTTGCGGGGCATCCGGTGAGCCGGGCACATCACCGTGCTGCCCGAAGAATCCTGCCGGGACGGCGAATCGGTGCACCCCGCCCAGCCGCGCCAGCACCACGACCGCCAGCAACCACAACGCCACGGCGGCCAACCCGATCAGCAGCACCCGCCACGCCGGCTTCCCGCGGCGGGCGCCCGCTGTCCTCGAGAGTGTTCCCATGCTGCCGGGGACCGCAAGGCGGTGGCGTGCCCGCTGGACGACAGCGACCGCGACGGCGCCGACGGACACCGCCAGCAGCGCGGCCAGGATGATCGGTTCCAGCGGGCCCGAGGCGGCCGGGCGGTGCGCGACGTGCTCGCCGCCGGGCAGATATCCGCGCGTCGCCGCACCTGCGACGAGCAGCAGCATGATCAGGGCGATCACCGGCCCCGTCGTTCGGCCGGCAGCGGCCATGACCGGAACACCGCTCGTCTGAGTAGTTCGCCGTCGCTGCGGCATCCCCAATACTGGCACGCCAGGGCTGTGAGCGGCCAGGATCGGCGCGCTGCGCTGCCGCGCGGCTATCCGCCCCGGGCCGCGGTCAGCTCACGCAGATTTCTCGTCGTGCCCGCCGAACTGCTTGCGCATCGCCGAGAGCACCTTCGCACCGAACTCGAACAGATGACGTGAGGCGAAGCGCGCGTACAGCGCCGTGGTGAGCACCGGGGCCGGCACCCCTTCGTCGATCGCGGCGATGACGGTCCAGCGGCCCTCCCCGGAATCGGACACCCGGCCGGCGAATTCCTCCAGCGCCGGAGATTTCTGCAGCGCGCTGGCGGTCAGATCCAACAGCCAGGAGCCGATCACACTGCCGCGCCGCCAGACCTCGGTGACTTCGGGGATGTCGATGTCGTACTGATAGAACTCAGGATGGCTCAGCGGTGCGGTCTCGGCGTCGCCCTGCTGATCGGCCTTGCCGATATTGGCGTGGTGCAGGATGTTCAGCCCCTCGGCGATCGAGGCCATCATCCCGTACTCGATGCCGTTGTGCACCATCTTCACGAAGTGCCCGGCCCCCGACGGGCCGCAGTAGAGGTAGCCGTTCTCGGCCTGGGAGACCTCACCGTCGCGGCCCGGTGTGCGCGGGGCGGCATCGACCCCCGGGGCGATGGTGGCGAAGATCGGCTCGGCATGGTCGAAGGCGTCGCGGTCCCCTCCGATCATCAGGCAGTAGCCGCGCTCACGACCCCACACGCCGCCACTAGTGCCGCAGTCCAGCAGTCGAATACCTTTGTCGGCCAATAATTTTGCGTGCTTGATGTCGTCGCGGTAGTAGGAGTTGCCGCCGTCGATCACAATATCTCCGGCCGCCAGCGTGTCGGCGAGCTCTTCGATGACCCCGGTGGTGATCGAGCCGGCCGGCACCATCACCCACACCACGCGGGGGGTGGGCAGGTTCGCCGCCAGCTCGGCCGGCGAGGACACGCCGGTGCAGTTGGTCTCGGCGGCCAGCGCGGCGACCGCATCGGCATTATGGTCGTACACCACGCATTCGTGGCCGTCGGCGACCAGTCGCCGAACAAGATTGGCCCCCATCCGGCCCAGGCCGATCATCCCCAGTCGCATGTCTGTCCTCCCTCAGTGTGACCGGCCGCGCTCGGGCAGCCATGGCTCCTGCCAGCTCCGATGGCCGCGGACCAGCTCGCTTGCCGCCTCGGGTCCCCACGAGCCGCGCTCGTAGGCGTGGATCTCTCCCCGGTGCTCGAGCAGCGGGGCCACGATCCGCCAGGTCTCTTCAATGCTGTCCTCCCGGGCGAACAGCCGGCGGTCGCCGGTCATCGCGGCGTACAGCAACCGCTCGTAGGGCTGGATCGGTTCCCCGAGGTCCTCGGCGAACGAGGAGTCCAGGTGCACATCGCGCCAGGCGTGACCGTTCTGGTCGTCCTGAGCCACCAGCTGCAACCGCAGACCCGGATCGGGGTCGATGCGCAACACGATCTGGTTGCGTTGCGCCCGTTCGCGGTGCGGCATGAACGCCAGCGCCGGAACGCGACGGGTGAACAGCCGGACCTCGGTGACCCGTTCGGGAAGCGCCTTGCCGGCCCGCAGGAAGATCGGCACCCCCGCCCAGCGCCAGTTCTCGATCTCCAGGCGCAACGCCACGAACGTCTCGGTCTGCGACCCGTCGGCCACCCCGGCGACGTCGGTGTACCCGCGGTACTGGCCCCGCACGTAGTGCGCCGGATCGGCCGCCGGGATCGCCTTGAACACCTCGGCCTTCTTGTCGTTGAGGTCGTCGTCGCCGGGCCCGACCGGCGGTTCCATCGCGACCAGCGCCAGCACCTGCAGCAGGTGGTTCTGCACCACGTCGCGCAACGCACCGACGGCGTCGTAAAAACTGCCCCGGTCCTCGACGCCGAAATCCTCGGCCATGGTGATGTGGATCTCGGCGATGCTGTGCCGGTCCCACAGCTCGGCGAGCGTGGTGTTGGCGAACCGCAGGCACTCGAGGTCGGCGACGGGTTGCTTGCCCAGGAAGTGATCCACCCGCAGGATCTGGTCCTCGCGCAGCACCGCGCGCAATCGGGCGTTGAGGTCGCGCGCGGAGGCCAGGTCATGGCCGAACGGCTTCTCCACCGCCACCCGGGACCGCGCCAGCAGCCCGGCCCGGCCGAGGTTTTCCACGATCGGCGCAAACAGCGTCGGCGGCATCTCCAAGTAATACAGGCACTGCCGATCGGCGCCGATCCGCTCGGCGAGCTGTTCATAGAGCGCGGCATCGGTGACGTCGCCGTGCAGGTAGGACAGCCGCTTGGCCAGCCGGCCGAACACCGCCTCGTCGAATGGCTCGCCGGTGTGCCGGATCGCCTCGCCGGCCCGCTTGACCAGCTCCTCTACCGTGATGTCGTCACTGGCCACGCCCAGGATGGGGCCATCCAGCAGCTTGCGGCGTTCCAGGCGGTACAGCGCACGGAATGTCATCTTGCGGGCCAGGTCCCCGGTTATCCCGAAGATCACCAACAATTCCGACGTTGCATCCTCGCGTCCGCCCAAGTCCGGCACCTCCTGCGTATCGCTTCCCACTCGAAGCTAACGCAGCATCCTGGACAAATGCTCCGGACAGGCGCGACGCGCGATCACCCGACCTGGGCGATCCCGGGCGGGAAGTACGGTCCGATGCCCCCGGTGTAGATGCCCGGCTGCCAGCCCTGCGCGCCCAGGCACAACAGCGGCAGCCCGTCCGCCGACTGCGCGGCCGACTGCGGGTTCGGGCACGGCGAGCCGATGTCCTGCACTCCGTAGAGCGGGTAGGAGATCTGCCAGAAGCCGGTGTCCTTGGGCGGCCACTGGTTGGCGATGAAATGGCATGCCAGCGCCTGGCCGTTGGGGCCGTGGCCGTAGATGAAGCGCTCCCAGCTGAAGCAGGCATCGCCCTGCCGGGCGCCTTCGGCCATGCCCGGGACGTCACCGGGGTAGGCAACAGCGACCGGTGCCGCACCGACCGCGGCTGCCCCCACAGCGCCGGCGACGAAAGTGGCTGCAGCTAGTTCACGAATCATTCTTCGCCCTTAGTCTTCTCGTTACTGGCCAGCAGGCGGCCCCGGGGGAAGCCTAACGGGTGGCCGCAGCGCCTCATCGCGAATCCGCCGAATGCCGCCGCCCGTCGCCCCCGCCGGCCCGCCACGCCGCTAGAGTGCCGCAGATGGCCGGGGCGCAGGGGCGGTGCGACGGGACGCACGGACAACTTCGGCTCGAGACGGGCGTGACCGGTCGCGCCGCGAAGATGGGCCATCGTCTCACCATCGCCATGCAGCGCTGGCAGGCGGCGGTGTCATGGTCCGGCGAGCGGCCCACCGCCGTGACGCTGACCGTCGAGGTGGATTCGCTGCAGGTGCTGCGCGGCGACGGCGGATTGACCCCGCTGACCGCTCCGGAGAAGTCACTGATCCGCACCAACGTGTTGAAGTGTCTCGGCGCCGGCCGGTACGGCCAGATCCGGTTCGAGTGCGACGACATCGAATCGGCCGGCGACGGCTATCGGCTGGCCGGGACACTACAGATCCACGGCCGGAGCAGGCCGCACGTCGTCGAGGTGCGGGTGAGGCCGCCGCATCAACCGAGCGGTTCCTGGCGGCTCGATGGCGACACCGTGGTGCGCCACAGCGACTTCGGTGTACAGCGCTATTCGATGCTGATGGGCGCCATGCGGGTCGCCGACGAGGTGACTGTGACCTTTACGGCGACCGTCGCGGACGACGAGATCCGCGGAGCCTGACTCAGCGGCCGGGCAGCCGCGGAAGACGTTCGCGGAACCGGTCCAACAATGACGGTCCGCTGCTCGGCGGGGGTGCCGGCGGCTCCGGGGCCACTGCCGGTCCGTCCCACAGCGAACCGAACTCGACCGGTTGCTCCGGCGGCTCGGCCGACGGAGCGGGGCCAGCCGGCGGCAGCGCCACCGGAGCAGCGGGTGGTGGGGCGGCCGGCACGGCGACGCGAGCCACCGTCACGTGCTCGGACGGACGCACGTCCGGGGCATCCCGGCCCGGGACCATCTGCAGGCTCAGCGCGGCGGACAGGGAGGCCACAAAGGTCACCGCTCCCCCGGTCAGCATCGTCAGGGCCCCGACGTATGACAGGGACATCGCACGCCCCGAGCCGATGCGCAACCCGGCCGGGGTGCCGGCCACCGGCGGGCCGGGCAGGTCGGCGTGCGGGGCCAGGGCCAGCGCCGCGCCGCGCGCCAACGCCTGCTGTGCTCCGGCCTGGACGAACACCGGCACCGAAAGCCTGGACTCCAGGCGGCGCCCGAGCCGGTCCATGCCGCGCATGGAGCCGGCCACCATCAGCACCTCGGGCCGCCGGCCACCGGATCCGAACGTGTCGGCCAGCCAGCCGATCACCTCGTCGGTGCCACCGATCGGACAGGCGGTGACGATCGGATCCTCGCCACCGGAACCGTCGAACAGCACCAGCGTGGCCAATCCGGGCTCCACGACGCACACCGCCGGCTGTTGACCGCGCTGTCCGATGCCACTGGTCAATGCGGCGGCGGCCCGACTGAAACGTACCGGCACCACGTTGTCGAAACCGGCATCGGCCAACGATTCCAGCAGCAGGGCGGCCCCGACGGCTGCTTCGTCGCTCCAGGTAACTCCCACGCCGCGCAGCCGGTCACCGCGGCCGGCCAGCACCGTGCGGACCCGAGCTGCGACGGCCGAGGCCGACGACGCCGTGCTCACCGCATCGAGGCCGGCATCACTGCGACTGATTGCGAACTCGTCACCGGAAACCGTCGGGCAGCCATCGGCCCGTCCTTCGGCCATGACCCAGCCGATCGTCGTCGGCGTCATCGCCAGCCCCAGTACCGTATCCAAAATCGCGCGCCCCAATCGTCCTGATCTGCGATGTCACCGCGTCGGCGGAGAGCCTTCGCCTCGCCCGGGGTGGGGCTCGGCGGGCACCGGAACGGACCGGGGACAGCCCAGGACAGTGTGGTCTTGTCGGCTTACCGGAGGCGAGCCTACGCGTGTCGGACGCTTGTGCCTAACCGGGTCCAGCCCGTAAATCAGGTATGCTATGTCGCTAGTCGGATCCCCGAGACGGCCGCGGAGTTGCGGATGGCGGCCGTTGTTGCATGTTGAGGGCCCGGCACCGAAGGTGGCGTGCTATGCGTCGCGATCGACAGATTAGCTACTTTGAGAATATTTCGAGAGCGTTCCGCAGCAGACGACAGCAGCAGACGACAAGGGGCAGGAATGACAGACGTGACCAAGGGGATGCGCTGGGTGCGCCGGCTGATGGTCGGCGCGGTGGCCGCAGCAGCGCTGCCCGGCCTGATCGGCCTGACGGGTGGCGAGGCGACCGCATCGGCGTTCTCGCGGCCGGGTCTGCCGGTCGAATACCTGCAGGTTCCTTCGGCAGGTATGGGTCGTGACATCAAGGTCCAGTTCCAGAGCGGCGGTCAGGGCTCCCCGGGCCTGTACCTGCTCGACGGGATGCGCGCCCAGGACGACTACAACGGCTGGGACATCAACACCCCGGCCTTCGAGTGGTACTACCAGTCCGGGCTCTCGGTGATCATGCCGGTCGGTGGCCAGTCCAGCTTCTACAGCGACTGGTACAAGCCGGCCTGCGGCAAGGCGGGCTGCTCCACCTACAAGTGGGAGACCTTCCTCACCAGTGAGCTGCCGTCCTACCTGGCCTCGGAGTACGGCGTCAGCCAGAGCCGCAACGCGGCGGTCGGCCTGTCGATGGCCGGTGCATCGGCGATGAACCTGGCGATCTACCACCCCAACCAGTTCACCTACGCGGGTTCATTGTCCGGCTACGTCAACCCGTCGGACGGCAAGAGCTGGATCGGCCTGGCCATGGGCGACGCCGGGGGCTACAAGAAGGAAGACATGTGGGGTCCCGACGACGACCCGGCCTGGGTGCGCAATGACCCGACGCTCAACGTCGACAAGCTGGTCGCCAACAACACCCGCCTGTGGGTCTACTGCGGCAACGGTCGCCCCAACGAGTTGGGCGGCGACAACCTGCCCGCGACGTTCCTCGAGGGCAATTTCATGATCGGCCAGAACAAGAAGTTCCAGGAGCTCTACACCGCGGCCGGTGGCAACAACGCTGTGTTCAACTTCCCGGACTACGGCACCCACAGCTGGGAGTACTGGGGTGCTCAGCTGCAGGCGATGAAGCCCGACCTGCAGAGCCACCTGGGCGCCAGCGCCGGCGGCGGCGCCGAGGGCTGAGCCGAAAGCCAGGCAGCTTCAACGCTGAGCCCCACCCGATTCGGGTGGGGCTCAGTGCTGTGTCCGGGGTGGCCCCGGGGTAATGGTGGCCCCACCGCGGCACACGTGCTTGGATTGGCGAGCATGCAGGGTTCCGCGACAGTTCATATGGCAGCCCCTCCCGAACGGGTCTGGGATCTGGTGGCTGATGTCCGCAACATCGGGCGGTTCTCCCCCGAGACCTTCGAGGCCGAGTGGCTCGACGGTGCCGACGGTCCCGCGGTGGGGGCGCGATTCCGCGGGCACGTCCGGCGCAACGGGATCGGACCGGTGTACTGGACGACGTGCCGGGTCACCGAGTGCGAGACGAACCGGGTGTTCGGCTTCGCGGTGCTCGCCGGTGATCGCGCGCTGAATACATGGCGCTACGAGCTGACGCCGACGGCGGACGGCACCGACGTCACCGAGTCCTTCAAGCTGGCCGACTCCTTCCTGACCAGCGTGTACTACTGGGTGTTCGGTGGTTTTCTGCGGCAGCGCAACAACATCCGCGACATGCGGCGCACGCTGGAGCGCATCCGCGACGTGGTCGAACAGCCGTAGCGGTCAGCCCAGAACGCCCGGGTCGGCCAGCGGAAGCAGCAGGAACGACGGTGTGGCCCCGCCCTGATGCACCTGGTAGGTACCGCCGGCCAGCGCGTGCCGGGCGGGCGCGGTGGGTACCAGGTGCGGAAAATCGTAGGTGGTCAGGGTAAGTCGCAGTCGGTGCCCGGGAACGATCATCGCCGCGGTCGGAAAGATCTCGATGTCGTAGCCGGTCGGCTGCCCGGGTTCGACCGGTCGCATCGCGGAGCGGGTGCTGAGGTGGTGCGGGCGCAACACGGTGCCGTCCGGCAGATACCAGGTGCGTTCCGGATCCAGTTCCCGGTGCGAACCGAGCAATGCCCCCTGCGTCAATGGGCGGCACCCGCCTTCCGGGGCGACGTCGTCGAGGTGGGCGACCCACAACGTCTCGGTGGTGTCAGCGGTCGCGTGGATGCGCAGCGCGATCGGTCCGGCGAGCAGCACCGGAGATTCGAATGCCTCGGTCGTGTAGGTCAGCGCACCCCGTTGCACGCGGCGGTTGTCCTGGTCGTGGCGGGTGCGGCCGCCGGCCGACGTGGTGACGAAGCTGCCCAGGCCCAACGACCACTGTTCCAGGCTGCGCCCCGACATCGGCCCGCGCGAGCGGTACCGCAGCGTGGCCGAGCTCTGCTCGGGCGGGGCATCGGCCTGCAGCCGGCCCCCCTGCGACAGGTAGAACCGGGTGGGTGTCGCGCCCGGAATCGGGTACTCGCGGGTGTGGTACCACCGGCGGTCACCGATCGGCTGAAAGCTGAACGGCGGCCCTGAGATCTCCGCCGCCGCATCGTCTTTCAACCAGTAATCGAACCAGCGCAGTTGCAGATCCTGCATCTTGAGGCCATCGAAGTCCGACACGTGATACCACGGACCCATCATCAGCCTGATCCGGTCTACCGGCGGCTGCCCCGGTTGCATGGGGCCGCTCGCGGGCCGTCCGCTGCAGGCATTCTGCAGCGCGGCGTAGTTCAGTGGCGCGCCACGCTGGAAGGCGTCGTGCCAGCCGCCCACCAGAAAGACCGCGACCTTGTTGGCGGCGATCGCGGGCAGCACCGGATCGGGCCGCATGCGGTCCCACAACGGGCCGTCGTAGGCGGCGTCGCCGCCGCTGCGTACCTCACCGATGAGCGGCCAGAAATAGTTGCGCTGGTCCCTGCCGCGTTGCCGCACCGCGGCGAGTCCGCCGGACCGGGGGCGCGGGTGCCCGCCGGGGGTGACGAACTCCAACGCCGGGTTGATGACGTTGAGCATCGCGTACACCGCCCCGTAGCCGCGCACCGCCACCAGGTGCGGCGCCCCACCCATCGCGGCGACGTCCCGGTAGAAGTCGTTGGCGGCCATCACCGGGAAGATCGCCTTCAGCGGGGAGTCCGGGCCGACGGCGGCCGCGGTGAACAGCTGGTTGATCGCCAGGTAGGAGATACCGAACATGCCGACCCGGCCGTTGGCGTTCGGCAGCGTCGACGCCCAGGTGACCAGCTCGGCCCCGTCCCGGGCCTGGTCGGGTCCGAACATCTCGAACGAGCCACCGGATGCCCCGGTACCGCGGACGTCGACCATCGCCTCGATGTAGCCCCGCCGGATCAGGCGGGGGGTCGGACCGCCGCCGATCTGCGCGGCCGGCGGCGGGGCCAGCTTGCCGTAGGGGGTCAGCGACAACAGCACCGGAAACGGCCCGGCGGCGGGCAGCCCGGTCTCCAGCACGGTCGGGTAATGCACGTCGGCACGCAGCACCACGCCGTCGCTCATCTCCACGGCCACGTTGCGCCGCACCCCGACCCCGTACTGTGCCGGCGGCGGGGTCCACTCCGGACTCAACGGCGACGAACCGGCCGTACGAATTTTGGTCCCGCGCAACCGATTCGCCGCGACACCCGCGGCCCCCACCGCAGCGACAGCGGCCAACGCCCAGCCGGCCCGGCGTGCCCGTCGCGTCGGCGTCAAGCGCGGCTGGGCAGGGTGAAGCTGCAGGCCTGCCCGATGTCCAAGGTGCGCAGCAGCCGACCCATGCCCAACCAGAGCGCACACGACAGCGCGAGGTCGGCGAGCAGCTCGTCGCTGAAGTGCTCGGAGCACCGCGACCAGAAGTCCTCGTCGTCGCGCAGGCCGGTGTGGTCGGTGGCGAACCGGTGGGCGAACTCGGCGGCCAGCCGCTCCTGGTCGCTGTAGCCGGGCCAGGTGCGCCATTCCGACGCGTGGTCGTAGAGCTCCTCGCTCACCCCGGCCGCCGGACCGTCGGCGTCGCGGGTGTTGACGCATACCGCGCACTCGTTGTCGAAGGCGATCACCATCCGGGCCAGCTCTCGGACGCGCATCGGCAGCCGGCCGCTGGTGTAGACCGCGGTGCTGAATCCACCTATCCCGGCGGCCAGTTCGGGCGACTTGGCCATCCAGCCCATCACGTCATCTGCGGGGAACGTCCCGATTCGGCTCATACCCAGGGATACTAGCGTCGATCGCCCGTGCGGCGGAGCCGGACGAAGCGGGTGCTCGACATCTCAGCCGCGGGTGGTGCCGGCGAACTCCGCCGACTCCCCCGCATCGTCGGGATCGACCAGGGCCCGGTGCGCGATCCGCTGCAGCGCGGCTTCGACCTCAGCGCGGTCGGGGCGACCCTCGAACCCGGGCGAGCGAGCAAGCTTGTCGCTCACCCAGTCCTGCACCAGTGCGGTCACGAACTTCACCTGGCGCAGTCCGGCCCGGGTCAGGCCCAGGTGGTCGCCGTCGCGCAGCACGTAGCCCTGGGCGACCAGGCGATCGACGGTGGGTTCGAGGATCTCGTAGGGGACGCGCAGGGTCTTGCCGATGTCGCTGAGCCGCGCGGTCCGAAACACCTGGGTGTATCGATAGATCCGCAGCACCGTCCACAGCCCGGCGACATCGAGTTCGCAGTCCGCGCGCATCGCGATGCTGCGCAGTCGCACCCCGGGTTCGTTCCGCAGCAGGCGCCCGATCGCGGTCTCCAGCAGTTCGTCCGACGAAGCGGTGCTGGGCATGCCGAAACCGTCGCCGATGTCGGCCGCGTTGTCATGCAGGTCCTTGAGCGGAACCTCGCGCAGGAACAGCGCCAGCACGAACCCGAGCAGCGCGACCGGCGCGGCCCACAGGAACACCTGGCCGAGGGAGTCGGCGTAGGCCTGCACGATTGGTGCCGCCTGCTCCGGTGAGAGCCGGTGCAGCGCCTCGGGCGAGGCGGCCGCGTCGGCGGCCAGCCCGGCGGTGTGGAGGGCGGAACCGAGGCGGTGGTCTAAGAAGTTGACGAACAGCGATCCGAAGACGGCGGCGCCGAACGAGCTGCCGATGGTCCGGAAGAAGGTGACCCCGGAGGTGGCCACCCCGAGGTCGGCGAAGCTCGAGGTGTTCTGCACGACGAGGACCAGGACCTGCATCGACAGCCCTATGCCGGCGCCCAGCAGGATCAGGTAGGCCGACTGCAGCAGCGCCGGCGTGGTGGCGTCCATCTGCGACATCAGCACGAATGCGATCGTCATGAGTGCCGTACCGGTCACCGGAAAGATCTTGTACCGGCCCGTCCGTCCGACCAGGGTGCCGCTGCCTGTGGAAGTCACCAACATCCCCACCACCATCGGTAGCGTGCGCAGTCCGGAGGTGATCGCCGAGACCCCGTCGACGTACTGCATGAAGGTGGGCAGGAAGGTGAGTGCGCCCAGCATCGCGAAGCCGACCACGAACGCCAGCACGCAGCACACCGCGAACACCGGGTCGGCGAAGAGCCGGGTCGGCAGGATCGGAGCCGCGGCCCGGCTTTCCACCCGGGCGAACAGCGCCAGCGCCACCACCGACCCGAGGAACAGCGCGATGATCGTCGGCGACCCCCAGGTGTAGCGGGTGCCGCCCCAGCTGGTGGCCAGCGTCAACCCGGTGGCGCCCAGACCGATCAGCACGATCCCGGTGTAGTCGATGACGGGTTTGACCCGGCCCGCCAGCGCCGGAATCGCCGCCCCGGCCACTACCAACACGACCACCGAGATCGGCACGTTGATCCAGAACGCCCACCGCCAGGTCAGGTAGTCGGTGAAATACCCGCCCAGCAGCGGACCGATCACGGTGGTGACACCGAAAACCGCACCCAGCATGCCCTGGTAGCGGCCCCGGTCGCGCAGCGGAATGACTTCGCCGATCAGCGCGGCGGCGGTGACCGTGACCGCACCCCGCCGATGCCCTGCAGCGCCCGCGCACCGACCAGCATCCCCATCGACGCGGACAGTCCGCACAGCACCGACCCGGCGACGAAGCACACCACCGCGGCCTGAAACACCCGTTTGCGGCCGAACAGATCGCCCAGCTTGCCGGCCAGGATCGTCGCGATGGTCGAGGTCAGCAGGTAGCTGGTGACCACCCAGGACTGATGGCCGGCGTTGCCCAGATCCGACACGATGGTCGGCAGCGCCGTGGCGACGATGGTCTGGTCGAGCGCGGCCATCAGCAGGCCGAACACGACCGCCAGAAAGATCAGATTGCGGCGCTGCGGGCTGACCGGCGCGGGCCGTGCGTCCTCGGCGACCGGCGTCGATTCGGTCATGCGCGCCTTCCCGTCGGCGGTGGACGCTAACGGGTACCCGCGTCGACGCGGACGATCACGTGGTGGGCGGGCGAGCGACGCACTGGGCCAGGTAGAGCGCCTCGCCGAGCTTGTCCATCAACTCCAGTTGGGTCTGCAGGTAGTCGATATGGGATTCCTCGTCAACGAGGATGGTCTCCAAGATCTTGGCGGTGGTGCTGTCCTGCTTGTCGCGGCACATGACGATGCCCGGCCGCAGCCGGTTGAGCACCTCCATCTCGATGGCGAGGTCGCTCTCGAACTGTTCACGCAGGGTCTGGCCGATCCGCAGCGACCCGATCCGCTGATAGTTCGGCAGGCCGTTGAGCAGCAGGATGCGATCGGTGATCGTCTCCGCATGGCGCATCTCTTCGATGGACTCGTCACGGGTGTGGGCGGCCACCTCGGTCAGGCCCCAGTCGGCTTGCATCTTGGCGTGCAGGAAGTACTGGTTGATCGCGGTGAGTTCACTGGTCAGCTGCTCATTGAGCAGTTTGAGAACCTCTGGGTCGCCTTGCATGATCACTCCTCTGGTGTGAAGAACCGCGCATACCCCCAGCGCCGAATGGGGCTTGATCATCGCCGTAACGCGCCGAATTCAATCTAATGCAGGTCACCGGTCGCAGTGCGGTGTTTACCCGTGTCTCGGCGCGTCGAACCCACGCATCGGCCTCGTGCCCGGCGAAATCGGATCGCCATGCGGGTCTGCGCGATGCGCGGAACTTAGGTTAGACTCTACTAACATGAGACTTGCTTCGCCTAGCCGCCGTGCCGGCATTTCGGGCGGTTGCATGTCGCACCGCGACAATCCGCATTCGCTGGTGCTGGCGCTGGACTACCGCGTCGGCGACATCGACCGGACCTGGTCACTGATCCGCGACGATCACACGCCGCTTCTCGGGCTCGGAGCCCGCCATGCGGTGCTCTACACCTCGGTGTCCGAGCCGGATCGGGTGCTGGTGACGATCGGCTTGCGCCACCGACTGTCGGTCACGGAGTTGTTGCGCTCCCCCGCCGTCTTCGAATGGTTCGACCGCTCCGGGGTCAACGATCTGCCGGCGATCTTCGCCGGCGAGGTCAGGGAGAAGATCAACCTCACCCAGTCCGGCGCCGAACAACCCGGTTCACGGGGCCCGGAGGTGATCGTGGGGGTGGTGTCCACCGTCGCCGATCCCGCGGACCTGATGGCCAAGGTGCATCGCGGGCTGGATCGGTTCGCCGACGCGGGCGTGCGCAAAGTCTGGGTATATCAGGCCGTCGACGACGGAAATGAGGTGATGACGCTGTTGGAGATCGACAACGCGGCGAGCGCGCAGCGCTGGATCGACCACCCCGACACCGCTGCGGAGTGGATGACCGCGGTGGGCGCCGGTGGTTACCCCGGACCGTTCGTCGGAAAGTTCGCTGCTGCAATCGATCTCATGGCTCCTGTGGGCGACGGTCGGTAGGGGTAGAGCCATGTATGTGTGCCTTTGTGTCGGAGCCACCAATCAGATGGTTTCCGACGCCGTCGCCGCCGGCGCCTCGACATCCAAAGAGGTTGCCGCGATGTGCGGGGCGGGCGGGGACTGCGGCCGGTGCCGCTGCACGGTCCGCGGCATCATCGAAGCCACCCTGGCCGCGGCGCCGTCCGGTTCGGCCAACGGCTCGCTGCGGCATCTTGCCCTGGAGATCACGCCGGTCGGGTCACGCTGATCAGCGCTTCCGCCGCCTGGTGAACTCGGCCAGGGCATCGGCGTTGGCCTGCGCACCCATCAGCTCGGCGAACAGCGCGTTCTCGCGCGCCGTGGCCGCGGCGACCTCCTCGCGCACCGGCGCGACCATGGTGGCCTTGACCGCCATCAGGCTTGAAATGGGCCGGGAGGCAAGCACTTCGGCATGACGGTGGGCCTCGTCGAGCAGCGCCTGTGGTTCGCACACCTTCCAGACCAGACCCATTCGCAGTGCCTCCTCGGCGTCGACCCATTCCGAGGACATCAGCAGCCAGGCCGCATTCTGCCGTCCGATCAACTGCGGAAGCAGATAGGAGGACCCGGCTTCCGGGGCCACCCCCAGGCTGGTGAACGGGCATTTCAGCCGTGCGGTCGCGGACATGAAGACCAGGTCGGCATATCCGAGGATCGTGGCGCCGATGCCCAGGCCGATCCCGTTGACCGCGCAGATCAGCGGCTTGGGGAAGCGCGCCAGGGCGTCGACCAGTCCGGTGAAGCCGTACTTGCCTTCCTTGAACTGCGGATCGGTGATCCGGGCCTGCATCTCGTTGAGATCGGTACCGGCACTGAAGGCGCGCCCGGCGCCGGTCAGCAGCACGACGGCCACGTCCGGATCCTCGGCGGCAGCCAGCAGTGCCTCGGCGGTGGCGTCGTAGAGCGCCTCGTCGAACGCGTTGAGCGCGTCGGGGCGATTCAACGTACAGGTCCGAACCCGGTTCTCATCGTCGATCTTCAGGATCACCCGTGCAGCCTAGACCGGGCTCCATCGGGTCGCCGGCGGACCGACACTTACCGGACCCGATCGATCTGGTGTCGCGCGGCGATCACGTCGCCGATGATGTCCGCCAACCGCCGGTAGGACTCCTCACGCCCGCTGGAGGTGCGAAACACCAGCCCGATCCGCCGGCCCGGGCGGGGCGCGGCGAAGTAGGCCAGCGCCAGTCCGCTGCGCTCGGCCTCCACCTCCACCGCCGTCTGCGGAATCAACGTCACGCCCAGACCGCCGGTCACGCACTGCACCGCCGTCGCCAGCGATGCCGCCCGGGTGTTCGCCAACTGCGCCCGCACCCCCGCATTGCGGCAGATGTCCAGTGCCTGGTCCCGCAGGCAGTGACCCTCGTCGAGCAGCAGCAGCGGCAGGTCCGCCAGGGCGGCCGGCGGTACCCGCCGCTTGCCGGCCAGCGCATGCCCGGGCGGGAGCGCCAACACGAAATCCTCGTCATAGATGGGAATTTCAGTCATTCCGCCGGCGTCGGTCGGCAACGCTAGCAGCGCCGCATCCACCGCCCCCTCCCGCAGCCCGGTGAGCAACCGTTCGGTCTGGTCCTCGATCACCCGCAGGTTCAGTTCCGGTAGGCGTTCGGATACCCCGGCCAGCACCGCGGGCAGCACGTAGGGCGCCACGGTCGGGATCAGACCGAGCCGCATGGTGCCCTGCAGCGGGTCGGCGACCCCGGCGGCCGCGGCCGAGAACTGCGCCGCCGCGTCGAGCACGGCGTGCGCGTAGGCCAGCAGCTGCTGTCCCTCCGGGGTCAGGAAGACCCGCCGGGTGGACCGTTCGATCAGCTGGACGCCCAGGCCGGCCTCCAGCGACGACAAGGCCTGCGACAACGTCGACTGGCTCAAGCCCAGGCCGGCTGCCGCGAGGCTGAAATGGTGCTTCTCGGCAACGGCGGCGAACGCCCGCAGGCCCGCCAGCGTCGGCTGATAGCTTATATCGGTCATACCGATAATTATAGTGCCAAGTATCACCTTTCATTTTCAATAGAGATAGGGCAACATGGAGTGTGCGGGCGCCGGACTGACCCGAGCGCCCGGAAAACTCACACAACGACTCACACAACGAGGAGTGTCATGGCACTGCTGACCATCGGCGACCAGTTCCCGTCCTACCGGCTCAAGGCGGTTATCCCCGGCGACCTGTCCAAGGTCGATGCCAAGCAGCCGGAGGACTACTTCACCACCGTCACCAGCGACGACCACCCCGGCAAGTGGCGGGTGGTGTTCTTCTGGCCCAAGGACTTCACCTTCGTCTGCCCCACCGAGATCGCTGCCTTCGGCAAGCTGAACGACGAGTTCGCCGACCGCGACACCCAGGTGCTCGGCGCGTCGATCGACAACGAGTTCGTGCACTTCCAGTGGCGCGCGCAGCACGAGGACCTCAAGACGCTGCCGTTCCCGATGCTGTCCGACCTCAAGCGCGAGCTGATCGAGGCGACCGGTGCGCTCAACGCGGACGGAGTGGCCGACCGGGCCACCTTCATCGTCGACCCCAACAACGAGATCCAGTTCGTCTCGGTGACGGCGGGGTCGGTGGGCCGCAACGTCGACGAGGTGCTGCGCGTCCTCGACGCTCTGCAGTCCGACGAGCTGTGCGCCTGCAACTGGAAGAAGGGCGACCCGACGATCGACGCCGGCGAGCTGCTCAAAGAATCGGTCTGATCGGGACCGAAAAGATGCAGCGCGTCGGCGATGAGAAGGAGTAGCGCCACATGAGCATCGAGAATCTCAAGAACGCGGTCCCGGAGTTCGCCAAGGACCTCAAGCTCAACCTGGGTTCGATCGCTCGCACCACCGCTCTCAACGAAGAGCAGCTCTGGGGCAGCCTGTTGGCCAGCGCCGCGGCGACACGTAACGCCACGGTACTGGCCGAGATCAGTGCCGAAGCAGCCGACAACCTGTCGGCCGAGGCCTACCAGGCCGCCCTGGGTGCGGCGTCGATCATGGGCATGAACAACGTGTTCTACCGTGGCCGGCACTTCTTGGACGGCGCCTACGACGACCTGCGGCCCGGGTTGCGGATGAACATCATCGGCAACCCGGGGGTCGACAAGGCCAACTTCGAGCTGTGGAGCTTCGCGGTCTCGGCGATCAACGGCTGCCAGGCCTGCGTGGCCTCCCACGAGCAGGTCGTCCGTGAGGCGGGCGTCGGCCGCGAGGCGTTGCTGGAGGCCCTCAAGGTCGCCTCGATCGTGGCCGGGGTGGCCCAGGCGATCTTCGCCGGACAGGCCCTGGCAGAGGGCTCCGCCTAAGGACCGGTGCTGGCGCGGCTCAGTCGAATTCGGCTGGCCGCGCCAGCCGGTCCAAGGTCGCCGGATCCTCCTGTCCGCCGTAGTAGCGGTCCAGCACTGCACGAAAATCACTGCAGCAGCCAGGATCCCGGTGGCCGCCACCGGCGCAGGCCCGGGCGAACAACGTCATCGAGGACCGCAGCTTGAGGTCGTCGGGCCGGCCCAGAATCTCCTGGATGGGCCGGCCGCGCACTGCATTGATCAACTGCGCGCACTCATGCAGCCGCGCACCGAGCAGCTCGTGGGACAGATAGGCGCGCGCCTCTGCCGATGAGACGATGCCGTAGCGCTGGGCCATCGCGCTGCTGCCGAGGCCGGCAAGCTGCGGGAAGATGAACCACATCCAGTGGCTGCGCTTGCGCCCGTCGCGCAGCTCGGCGACCACGGTGTCGTAGACGTTTTCCTGCGCCTCGACGAAACGCTGCAGCCCGAGCGGCTTCCAGTGGCCGGCCATGGCAACAACCGTGGCACAGTTCGAGGCGACAGTGAAGGAGTCAGCGATGTCGGTGACACAGCGACGGTTCCCCCGAGTCCGCGACTTCGCCCCGCTGATCCGATTCCGCCGGCCGCGGCTGAACCGCACCGCGCAGCGTCTCGATGCTGCGTTGACCGTCGAGGATCTACGCCGCATCGCCAAACGGCGCACCCCCAAGGCCGCCTTCGACTACACCGACGGCGCCGCCGAGGAGGAGATCTCGCTCGACCGGGCCCGTCAGTCCTTCCGCGACATCGAGTTTCACCCGGCGATCCTGCGGGACGTCACCGATGTCGACACCAGCCGCGAGGTGCTCGGGGCACCGGTGGCGTTGCCGTTCGCGATCGCGCCCACCGGTTTCACCCGACTCATGCACACCGCCGGAGAGCGGGCCGGAGCCCGGGCCGCCGAGGCCGCCGGCATCCCGTTCTCACTGTCGACGCTGGGCACCGCCTCGATCGAAGAGGTCGCGGCGGCCGCTCCCGCTGTGCGCCGCTGGTTCCAGCTCTACATCTGGCGAGACCGCGACCGCTCGATGGCACTGTTGGACCGCGCCGCCGAGGCCGGCTACGACACCCTGCTGGTGTCCGTGGACTGTCCGGTACCCGGAGCGCGGCGTCGCGACTCCCGCAACGGCCTGACCATCCCGCCGGCGCTGACGCTGCGCGCGGTCGCCGACGCCGCCGTCCACCCGGCCTGGTGGTTCGATCTGTTCACCACCGAGCCGCTGACCTTCGCCTCGCTGGATCGGTGGTCGGGCACCGTCGCGGATTACATGGACACCATGTTCGACCCGAGCATGACCTTCGACGACCTGGCCTGGGTCCGCTCCCAGTGGCCGGGCCGGTTCGTCGTCAAGGGCGTTCAAACCCTCGCCGACGCCCGCGCCGTCGTCGACCTCGGTGTCGACGGCATCGTGTTGTCCAATCACGGCGGCCGGCAGCTCGACCGCGCGCCGGTGCCGTTCACACTGCTGCCCGAGGTGTCACGCGAGGTCGGGGCCGACACCGAGATCCTGCTCGACACCGGGATCATGTCCGGCGCCGACATCGTTGCGGCGGTCGCGTTGGGGGCCCGGTGCACATTGATCGGCCGGGCCTACCTGTACGGGCTGATGGCCGGCGGCCAGGCCGGGGTGCATCGCGTCATCGACATCCTGGCCGAGCAGATCCGCCGGACCATGCGCCTGCTGGGGGTCACCGAGCTCGCGGAACTGTCACCGCAGCATGTCACCCAGCTGCAACGTTCGGTGCGCCGGTAGCACCGCGTAGGCCGGTTTACCGTGCGCCAGGCCCGGGTAGACCCCCGCGGTGCACACTCACCAGGAACTGGTGCGCCGGCTGCTCCGGCGGGCGGGAAAGACGTACGCGCAGGAGGCCGGCATCCGGTTGCGCAATCAGCCGATGCCGCTGTTTCAGCTGCTGACCCTGTGCATGCTCGCCAGCAAGCCGATCGACGCCGCTATCGCGGCACGGGCGGCGCGTGAGCTGTTCCGAAGCGGCCTGCGCACCCCGCACAAGGTCCTCGAGGCCGATCGCCGCACCATGATCGAGGCGATGGGCCGTGCCCATTACCGCCGCTACGACGAGAGCTCGGCCACGCGGCTGGTCGAGCTCGCCGAAGCCGTGCAGCAGGACTATCGCGGTGACCTGCGCCTGCTGGCCGAGCGCAGCGGTCGCAATGTGGAGGCAGCCGTCAAGCTGCTCAAGGGTTTCAAGGGAATCGGTGACACCGGAGCCAGTATCTTTCTTCGGGAGGTCCAGGACGTCTGGCCCTGGGCCCGGTCCACTTTTGACGACCTCGCGCTGGCTGCAGCACGCGATCTCGGGTTACCCGGTGACGCAAGCGAACTCGGGGCGCTGTCACGCGGACGGAATGCCGAGCTCGCCGCAGCCCTGGTGCGCTACTCCATCGACTCCGACGTCCGCGAGCGACTGGCCGATTGACCGAACATCGGCCGGAATCGCCGGTAGGGTGACTGATGACGTCGCCCAGAGCGGAGGATCTCGTGCCGGCATCAGCCCCATTCGTCATCGTCGGCGCCGGCCTGGCCGGCGGCAAAGCCGCGGAAGCATTGCGCGACAAGAACTTCGACGGACCTATCGTGCTTCTCGGCGAAGAGCAGCACCTTCCCTACGAGCGCCCGCCGCTGTCCAAGGAGTTCCTGGCCGGCAAGAAGGCTCTCGGCGACTTCACCGTGCACCCTCCGGACTGGTACCGCGAGCGCGATGTCGACCTGCGGGTCGGCGCCCGTGTGGTGGGTGTGGACCCGACCGGTCACACGGTCGGGCTGGCCGACGGCACCAGCCTGGACTACGCGAAGCTGCTGCTGGCGACGGGTTCGCGCTCCCGGCGGGTGCCGATCCCGGGCGCCGACGCCGACGGCGTGCACTATCTGCGCACGGTCGATGATGCGTCGGCACTGGATTCCGCCCTGGCGGCGGGTACCTCCCTGGCGGTGGTGGGCGCCGGCTGGATCGGCATGGAGGTGGCCGCCGGTGCACGTCAGCGCGGCGTCGACGTGACCGTGGTCGAGACCGCCGCGTTGCCGCTGCTGGCCAGCCTGGGCGCCGAGAACGGTGCCGTCTTCGCCGCCCTGCACCGTGAGCACGGCGTCGATCTGCGCCTGGGGTCGGCCGTCGCGGAGATCACCACGGCCGGCGGTGCGGCCACCGGGCTGCGGCTGGGCGACGGCTCGCAGATCAGCGCCGGCGCGGTTCTGGTCGCCGTCGGCGCCCAGCCCAACATCGAACTGGCCCAGCAGGCCGGTCTTGCCATCGGTGACGGCGGTGTCCTGGTGGACGCGGGGCTGCGCAGCAGCGACCCCGACATCTACGCGGTCGGTGACATCGCGGCCGCACAACATCCGTTGCTGGGCACCCGGATCCGCACCGAACACTGGGCGAACGCACTTAAGCAGCCGGCGGTCGCCGCGGCCGGCATGCTCGGCGAGGAGGACGAATACACCGAACTGCCTTACTTTTTCACCGACCAGTACGACCTCGGAATGGAATACGTCGGACATGCGCCCGATTACGCCCGCGTGGTGTTCCGTGGCGACACCGGCGGCCGTGAGTTCACCAGCTTCTGGCTCGGCAAGGACAACCGGGTGCTGGCCGGGATGAACGTCAACATCTGGGAAGGCCTCGACGACATCAAGGCCCTGATCAGGGCACAGGCAGCTGTGGACCCCGACCGGCTGGCCGACCCGACGGTTCCGCTGGGCGAACTGGCCAGCTGAGCGCCTGCGCTACCGTAGCGCCGCGGTGCCGTCCTCGTGCACGTCGACGGCGGCGCCGGCGATGTCCTCACGCACGCTGGATTCGGCGACGTCGGGGTCGCGGATCACCGCCAGGGTTCGGGCGCCCTCGGGGGTCCGGACCGCCACAAACACCTGCTGGGGACAGCCGTCGCGGTCGAACGGGGTGGTCCAGGACTCCACCGTGCCGGTGCCCTGCCATTGCGCGATCCCCTTCCGGGTGGCTTGGGCGTCGACCGCGGGTTGGACGTCCTCCCAGCGGAATCCGGCTCCGGGCGGCTCGGTGCCGTACACCCCGAAGCTGTGCTTGGTCAGGTAGCCGCCATTGGCGCTGATCAGGCCGCGTCGGCCCGGGTGGGCGACCAGCAGTTCGGCCAGGGTGGCGATCGAATGCATCACGTAGTTGTTCCACGGGCCGCCGGCGAAGGTCAGCCCGCCGGTCACCGTCAGCGGCCGGTCGGGGTCGTCGGTGGGCAGTCCGAGTTCGTTCGCGGCGACTTGGACCGCCGACGGGAAGCACGAGTACAGGTCCACATGATCGATTTCGCCGATCGCGCCCGCACCGGCCAGTTCCAGGGCGCGGGCCCCGGCGATCCGGATCGCCGGCGAGGTGTGCAGTTCGGCCCGTTCGGCGATCGCGTAGGTGTCGTGGGCGTCGGCGCCGGCCTGCGGAAAGACCCAGCGCTCCGACGGGATCCGCAGCTCGGTGGCGACCCGGACGGAGGTGAGCACCAGCGCAGCGGCCTGGTCGACCATATTGTTGGAGTTCAGCAATTTGGTGTAGGGCCAGCTGATCATCCTGTTCTTCGGCCCGGGCTGCCAGATCTCTTCGGCGCCAACGGGTTCGCGGATCCAGGCGTGTGGGTTGTCGACCGCGACCGCGTTGAACCGCGACCACAGCTCACCGATGCGCCGGCGGTGGCCGTCAACGGTCTCCCCCGCAGCGATGCGCAACGCCTGCTCGAACAACGGGTAGACGTACGCGGGCCGGTCCAAGCCGATGCCTTCCTCGGCCGGACCCGACAACGGCACGTCCTCGCCCTCGCATTCGGCCATCGGGACGGTGTCGTCCTGCCGGGTCCAGGCCAGCTTGCTCCCGGCGGCCCGCAGCCGGGTTCGGGTGCGCCACATCTCACCACCGGCCAGCAGCACCACCCCCGCCCGGCCGTTTTGGATGTCCAGGCAGGCCCGATTCACCAGCGCCTGCGGCACGTTGCCGCCCACCGGGGTGTAGCGGGTGGCCGGTCGGTCGGCACCGATCCGCTGGGCGAGCAGCGCGCCCGGATCGCGGTAGCGCGCCGAGAACAGGTTCACCACCCGGATCGAGTCGACGGCGCGCAGCACCTGGTCCTCGGCGGCACGGCGCGCCGCCGCCGCCATCAGATCGACGGGCTCGACGGGCTCGCTGTGGTCGGGATGGTTGATCTGGCCGTAGCCGATCAGCACCGGTGTCCGGGGGTCTACGGGCATGGGCGTAAGACTAATCAGCGGCTTTCATGCGGCGATCAACCGCAACGACTGATGCTGGGGCGACCGGCCTAGTAAGGGGCGGTGTGCGTCACACTGGCAGCCAATCGTCCCGCGATCCGGCTGGCCTCGTCACCGACGTCGTCGCCGCAGGCTTTGACGTCGACGACCCGGTCGGACACCGTGCGCAGCACCCGTTGGCACCCGTATCTGTCGTTGCCGTCGAGGCTGAAGGACTGGATGATCTCGGGACCGTCCCCGCCGACGTCGTTGACCTTCCAGGTGTAGGTGTCCGTTCCGAAGTAGACCACGCGCACGGTCTGCCCTGCGCAGACCTTCCAGGGGATCGCGGAAGCCCGGACGAACTCGAGGGCCCGGCCGGTGCGGGCCGGAAACACCGCCACGTCCTGGTCGACGAAGTGATTCGCGTCGACTCCGGCGCGCCCGATCCCGCCGCGGTCCTCGGCGACCCGCCAACTCACCTGATGTTCCCCGATATCCCGATAGGTCTGGTCCAACCCGGGGTAGAGCGCGCTCGCACACTCCGGTGGCGTCACCTCGATCACGCCCTTGGTGACCTTGGCCTGACGGACACCGCCTTCGACGGTCTTCATTCCGGAAACGCCCATGATGGTGTCCAGTTCACTGTCACCGAGCATCGCGATCTCGGCCTCTTCGTGCTGCGAGCGGGAGTGCGCTGCAACCACGACTACGCCGACCACCGCCAGGCAGGCGACGCTCGCGTATACCCACCTGTTGCGTAAGAATCGCGTTCGCCGCGGCGGAGCGACCGGGTGGGGAGTAGTCGCCTCGATGGCCCTCGGCCGGGCGCGTTCCCGGGAGGGTTGCGGGTCGGACCGCGAGGGGGGTACCGCGGTAGGTCGCGCAGGTGGCGACGGTGACCTCACTTCCGGCTGCGGAGCACGCAGGGGCACGGTGGTCAGGCCGCCGGTGGCGGTCGCGAGGTTGGTGTCCGTCGTGCTCAGCAATGCATCGACGTCACTTCGCGTGCGCCAGGTGACGTCTGGCCGGTCGCGCAACAGGTACAGCAACCGGACGATGTCGCGATGCGCAGTTGGGTCGCGGCAGTCCTCGTCGAGCTTGCTTCTCAATTCGGAGACCAGCCCGGCCTGCTCGTGGTGGCCGAGCTCCGGACTGGCGAGAACCGTGGCCAGCCGCATCAAGTAGGCGAACGGCACCTCCGGTTCCTCAGGCAGTGGCGACGGTAGCGGCGCGACCTGCGCTGTTCGCTTCTGCAGCGCCGCGATCAACCGAATATCGGTGTCGGGATCGGGGTTTCTGTAGTCGATGACCTGGGTGGCGGCAAGCGGGGTGACCCGTACGCTGTCCACCGGGCCGATCTGAAGGGGAAGGATCGGCCGGCGCAGCGCCTGGGCATAACGCAACTCGGCCCGGCAGGGTTTGGAAGCCAGCGAGTTATTCGACAAGGCGACGACGAAAACGCTGCACTCGCGAATCTTTTCGAGAATGGCCTGCCACCACGCCTCACCGCCGCCCAGCTCGTCGTCCAACCACACCCCCTGCCGGGTGCGTCGCAGTACGAACAACAGGCCTTCAATCGCAGACCTGTCTTGGCTGGCATGACTCACGAAGAGCATGATTCGCCTCCGGAAAGCTCGACGTGGGGTGCAGCATACCGAGTAAAATCCGTTCGGCAATACCAATAGGACAGATTGGTGAGCGCTATTCCGGAACAGTGCACAGACGGTCGTGCCCTCCGGCGAATGCGTTCGATAACCGAGCCTCGCCGCATCACGCTCTGGATGCTGTCCGCCGTCGCGGTCGTCATGATCGCGTGGCTGTGTGTACTGGCACGGTGGCCTCACGCCGCCGACGGGCTGCACCCCGGGTTGAGGTGGTTCGGCCAGCCCGGATCATGGCCCACGGTCGCCGTCACGGTCACCGTTCTCGTCGCGCTGTGCGCACTGCGTTTTCGCGCCCATGGCGACACTCGGTCGGGTAGCGTCCCGGGCGCGGTCGTGGCCGGTCTCGCCATCACCGCTGCTCTGCTGGGCATGAGCTCGTACTGGGACTGCCACGATGGCGCTAATCCGCGCTTCTTTCAGCCGCTGATCTGGACGGCGGTGCTGATCAAAGGCGGCATGACCGATCTTTCGATGAGCGAGCATGTCTGCCCCAGCGTCACCCCGGCCGCCCTGGTGGTGGCACGACTGGCGGCATTGGGGGCCATTTTCACCGGCCTCTCCGGTGTTGTGCTGGCGCTGTTCCGATCCCAGGTGGACCGCCTGCAGGCGAACCACGCCTCGTCCGTCACGGCGGTAATCGGCGTCGACGACGACTCCGGGGCGATGATCGGGGGTATCGCGCAGACGCTGGGGCGGCGGGAAACACTCGTCGTCCTCGTCGACGCCGCCGACCAACACGGGGCGGCGGTTGCCCGTTCGCACGGCGCCCGGGTGGTGTCGGTGGACCTCAACACACCCTCATCCCTGGAACCACTGCCGCTGTGGCGGCACCTCGAGCGGCTGTACCTGTTATCGGCGGACCCCTCGAACAACCGGCTGTGGCTGGACACGATCAGCCGAACGCTCGCCGGCACGCACGGCCAGAAGCAACGGCTGCCCCTGGTCGTTCGGGTCGACGATCCGTGGCAGGCCGAGGCATGGGGCGCCCAGCAATTCGGCGGAGCCGACTCACAATGGGCCGTGGACATCATCGGCAAATACGAGGTGACCGCGAGCTGGCTGCTGGACAACATCGTCGCAGACAAGACCATCCGTCGTGTATTTGTCTGTGGCACTTCGCAGTTGACACTGGCACTGTGTTCTGACCTCACCCGGCGGAAGTTGGAGCACGACTATTACTCTGCCCCGACCGAGACGGTGTTGCCGGCGTTCACCCTGGTCGGAGAGGACGCCGAGGAATACCTGCACGATCACGAATTCCACCGCGGTCAGATCGGACTCATTGCGGCCGGGCCGACCATCGACGTGGCACCCGACGCGCCAACCGTTCCGACGGTGTCGCGACTACTCGACCGAGGTGACGCGGCCACCAGCGCGGCCGTATTCGTCGACGATTGGATCCGTGGTCCCCGAGGCGCCGCGACGACCGGAAGCCGCCTGGCGGCTCGTTTCCCCACCACGCCGGTGTACAGCTGGGATCCCGAGAGCCGGGTCAGTGACAAGCCAGTGCCGATCGTCGGCAGACTGCGCACCTATCGTCTGATGCTGCAGATGCCCGACGGGCAGGCGCCAGATGCCTGGGAGCGGGCCGCCAGTCTCATCCACGGCCGCTACCTCGCCACGCTCGGCCCGCAGGATCAACCCCTGCCGTCGCGGTTGCCGTGGAACGAACTCGAGGAGTTCTATCGCGGCTCCAATCGGCGGCAGGTCCGCACCGCATTGCGGATGGTCGAGCAGGTCGCCGGTCACACCTGGGATACCTGGGGCAGTGCCCCTGCCCCACTGGCCAAGCACGACATGGCCGATCTACCGCCACTGGAACAGCTCGCCCAGTTGGGGTTCGACCCTGGCTCGGCGCTGGAGATGGCCCGCACCGAGCACCAGGACTGGTGCCAGTATTACCGCCGCAACGGTTGGCGATACGGGCCGGTCCGCGACGACAGACACCAAGTCCACGACAAGCTTGTCGACTGGTCCGTCATCGAATCCGACCCCCAACTGCTCGCCGGTGTGCTCCGCGGCGTCGCGAACACGCTGTGGAGTCTTCGCCAGCTCGGCTACCGGTCCCGTCCGGTGTGGCGACCATGCACCCGGGTCGGGACGGTCACCGCCGAACGACGGGACATGCCCTGGACCTGGACCTCCCCCTCCGGAGCGACGATGCAGGCCGGCGCCGGCGACTGGCTGGTCCAGGAGGGCGACGCGAGCTGGTCGGTGCGCGATGACATTTTCCGGTCCAGCTTCCGGCAGGTCGGTGGATCTCAATGGCAACGGTGTGGAACCGTCCTCGCCCGGCCGGCGCAGGCCGGGGAAACCATCGACACTCCGGAGGGCTCCACCGTCGCGGCCGACGGCGACTGGGTGATCAAGGGCGATCACGGCGATCAATGGCCGGTCCCCGCAGACGTGTTCGCGCGCCACTACGCCGAAACCCCGCCGGGCGGATGATGAACCGCAACGCCTGATCGGCGGGGTTATCCGAACAGCACACCGTCGGCGATCAACCGCTCGGTCGTCCCGTCGTCGAATCCGAGCACGGTGCGGCAGATCGCGCGGGTGTCCTGACCGGGCAGCGGCGCGGGCCGTTGCGCGGCCTGCGGGATGTTGCGAAACGGTGCGGGACCGGTCTCGGCGGGCAACGGGTGCTCGATCAGCGGGTGGGTCATCTCGGCGAACACCGTGCGGTGGGCCAGTTGCGGGTCTTCGGCGATGTCGGGCGGCCGGTTCATCGCAGCGGCCGCCACCCCGGCCGCCTGCAGCAGCTGCCCGACGTCAGCCGGGGTGCGCCGGCTGGTGTGCCGGCCGAGCTGCTCGACCAGCTCCGCGCGGTGCGCGGTGCGGGCTGCACCGGTGCCGAAACGCGGATCCGATGCAAGCCGCTGGTCCTCGAAAGCCGCTGCGACACAGCGCCAGTCGTCGTCGGTGTGGATCGAGATCACGCACCATTCGTCCTCGCCCGAGCACGGGCAGACCAGGTCCACCCCGGTGTCCGGTTGCACCGAAGCTCCCGCGGCCCGGGCGACGTAACAGGTGTCGAGCTGATTGACCGCGGCCTCGGCCTGCGAGACGTGGACGTGGACTCCGTTGCCGCTTCGCCGCGCGGCGATCAACGCGGCCAGCGCCCCGATCGCGGTGACGCGTGCGACCACGTGGTCGGGGAAGACGGTGGTCGCGTCGTAGAACGGATGCCGGCCCGGATCGGAGGTCTCATCGGGGTCGGTCCACAACGCGGTGACCCCGGTAGTGGCGCGCACCAGCGGGCCATAACCCATGCGGTTGCTCCACGGCCCGGACTCCCCGAACGCACTGCTCTCGGCGAGCACCACCCGTGGATTGACATCTCGCAGTTTCTCGTAGGAGAACCCCAGGGCGGCAAGTGTTCCGGGTTTGAAGTTGGCGAACACCGCATCGGCGTCGGCGACCAGGCGGCCGAAGATCTCCTTGCCGGCCGGGTTGCGCAGATCCAGGCCGAGCCCCAAGTTGTTGCGGTGCGTCCAGGCGAACGACTCGCTCATCGCCGATCCGGCGCGAGTCTGCCGCAGACCGTCGGGGTAGGCCGCGCTCTCCACCTTGATGATCTCAGCACCCAGGTCCCCGAAGAGCCGGCTGGCTTCGCCGCCGGCCACGATGACCCCCAGGTCGACGATCCGGACGCCTTCGAACGGCCGGGAACCGATCGCGCCGCCGGGTGTCGGCACGACCGATGTGCGGGCACGCCAGCCGGTGCTCGCGTCACCGGGGGTCGGTGCCGGCGTCCGGAAGCCGGCCCGGTGATCGTCGACCACGTAATAGCCGGTCGGGATCAGCGCGGTCAGCCCCGGGGCCAGTTCGGCTTCGGTCGCCGCCCCGGCCGCCGCGAAGTGCTCGCCGGCCAGCACCTGCGCCGGTTCGCCCACGGCGGCGATCGGCACTCCGCGGGCCTGCCCGGCCGCAACCAGCTCGGCCATGTCCTGGTCGGCGAACAGATTGCGGACCAACACGCTGATCTGCGGCCAGACCGCGAACCGCTCGCCGATCACGCCGAATTTGGGGTCGGCGTACTCGGCCGGCTCCCCCAGCCAGGTCCAGAGGCCGCGCCACTGGCGCGGCGACATCACACACAACCGGACGTAGCCGTCCCGGCAGGCATAGATCGGGTAGGCGTCCTGGTTTCGGGGCCGACCGCGCCAGCGGCTCGCCCCGCGACGGGCCGCAGCGACCTGACCCTGCGCACCGAATATCGGGTCGAGCACCGTGACCACCGCGTCGAAGCGCGAGAAATCAATGTAATCCCCTGTGCCACAACGCAACCTATTGTAATAGGCGACCAGTACCGCCCAGGCGGCCTGAACCGCCGCGGTCGCCGAGGCGATCCCCTCCGGCGGCAACACCGGCGTGCCGATAGTCGGCCCGGACCGTGACAGCGCACCCGAGAGGCCGTAGAGCACCGCATCGGTCGCCTGCCAGCGCGAACGGGGCCCACTTGTCCCGAAGTCGGTGACCGACATCGTCACCAGGTGGCCGAACCGGTCGGCCAGCTCCGCACACGAGGTCCCGAAAAGCGAGGTCCCGAAATCGGCGGTACGCCCCGGCCGGGCACTGTCGACCACGATGTCGGCGGTCGCCGCCAGGTCGTCGAACCGGCGGCGGTCCGCCTGGTCGCCCGGATCCAGCGTGACGCTGCGCTTGTTGGCGTTGTGCAGCGCGAACGCGATGCTCACCCCGCCCAGCAGCGGAGGGGCGGTGCGCGCCGGACTACCTCCGGGGGGCTCCACCTTGAGCACGTCGGCACCCAGGTCGGCGAGCAGCCTGGTGACCGCGTCGGCGTCACCACCGGCCAGATCAAGAACGCGAACAGATTCCAACAGCACCATGCCAGGGTATTGAATGGTTGCCGCGGGTCCGCGTCGACGCGGACAATCGCAGAGATGAGTGCAGAGACCGCGCCGCCGGCACCGCCGCCGCTCTCCGACGACGAACTGGCACGCATCGACGCCTATTGGCGTGCCGCGAACTATCTGTCGGTGGGCCAGATCTATCTGCTGGACAACCCGCTGCTCACCGAGCCGCTGCGGCCCGAGCACGTCAAGCCGCGGCTACTCGGACACTGGGGCACCACACCGGGGCTGAATCTGCTTTACGCCCATCTGAACAGGATCATCCGTGACCGGGACGCCGACGTCATCTTCGTCACCGGCCCCGGCCACGGCGGCCCGGCCCTCGTCGCCAACGCCTACCTGGAAGGCACCTACAGTCAGGTCTACACCGGCATCGGGGAGAACGCCGAGGGGCTGCGAAAACTGTTCCGGCAGTTCTCTTTCCCCGGTGGGATTCCCAGCCACGTCGCCGCCGAGACGCCGGGCTCCATCCATGAGGGCGGTGAGCTCGGCTACGCGCTGGTACACGCGTTCGGCGCGGCGTTCGACAACCCGGAGCTGGTGGTGGCCTGTGTCATCGGCGACGGCGAGGCCGAGACCGGGCCGCTGGCGGCCAGCTGGCACTCGAACAAATTCCTCAACCCCGCCGTGGACGGCGCGGTACTGCCCATCCTGCATCTCAACGGCTACAAGATCGCCAATCCGACCGTCCTGGCCCGGATCCCCCAATCGGAGTTGGAGGCGCTGCTGCGCGGCTACGGGTACCGGCCGATCACCGTCTCCGGTGACGACCCGGCCGTCGTGCACCGGTTGCTCGCGGCCGCGCTCGACGACGCGTTCGACGACATCGCCGAGATCCGCCGAACCGCGCGCACCGACGACGCGACCTCACGGCCGGTGTGGCCGATGATCGTGCTGCGCACCCCGAAGGGCTGGACGGGGCCGGCAGAAGTGGACGGCCAGCAGGTGGAGGGCACCTGGCGCGCCCATCAGGTGCCGCTCGCGCAGACCCGCACCGATCCCGAGCACCGCAGGCAACTGGAGGAATGGCTGCGCAGCTACCGCCCGGTGGAACTGTTCGACGAATCCGGCCGACTGCGGCCGGAGCTGGCGGCACTGGCGCCGCGCGGGAATCGCCGGATGAGCGCCAACCCCCATGCCAACGGCGGGCTGTTGCTGCGCGACCTCGACCTGCCCGACTTTCGTGACTACGCCGTGCCGGTGAGCAGCCCCGGCACCGAAGTTCACGAGGCCACCCGGGTGCTGGGGGCCTTCCTGCGCGACGTCATCGATCGCAACCGCGACCGGTTCCGGTTGTTGGGCCCCGACGAAACGGCCTCGAACCGCCTCTCGGCGGTGTTCGAGACGACCGACCGGGTCTGGTTGTCGGCGACCGAGCCCGGCGATGATCACGTCGCCCCCGACGGGCGGGTACTGGAGGTGCTCTCCGAACACCTGTGCCAGGGCTGGCTGGAGGGCTATCTGCTGACCGGCCGGCACGGGCTGTTCAACTGCTACGAGGCGTTCGTGCACATCGTCGACTCGATGTTCAACCAGCACGCCAAGTGGCTGGCCGTGAGCCGGGAGCTGCCGTGGCGCCGGCCGATCGCCTCGCTGAACTATCTGCTGACCTCCCACGTCTGGCGCCAGGACCACAACGGGGCGTCGCACCAGGACCCGGGATTCATCGATCTGGTGGCCAACAAGCGCCCCGAGGTGGTGCGGGTCTACCTGCCACCGGACGGCAACACCTTGCTGTCGGTGGCCGATCACTGCCTGCGCAGCCGCAATTACGTCAACGTGATCGTCGCCGGAAAGCAGCCGGCACTGGCCTACCTGGACATGCCCGCAGCGGTGGCGCACTGCACCCGCGGCCTGGGCATCTGGGACTGGGCCGGCACCGCCACCGGCGAACCGGACGTGGTGCTGGCCTGCGCCGGCGACATCCCGACCCTCGAGACATTGGCTGCCGCCGACATTCTTCGCCGGGAGTTGCCCGAACTGGCCGTGCGGGTGGTCAACGTGGTCGACATCATGCGGCTGCAGCCCGCGACCGAGCATCCACACGGCTTGCCCGACAACGAGTTCGATGCTCTGTTCACCCGCGACAAGCCGGTGATCTTCGCCTATCACGGCTACGCCTGGCTGATCCACCGGCTGGCCTATCGGCGGACGAACCACGATCAGATGCACGTGCGCGGCTACCGGGAGCGCGGCACCACCACGACACCGTTCGACATGGTGATGCTCAACGACCTGGATCGGTTCCACCTGGTGATGGACGTCATCGATCGGGTGCCGGGACTGGGTGAGCGCAGCGCGGTGCTGCGCCAGCAGATGGCCGATGCCCGACTCGCCGCCCGGCTCTACACCCGCGAGCACGGCGAGGATGACCCCCGGATCACCGACTGGACGTGGCGAACGGGCATGGCCGACGCCGACGGCGAGATAAGGTGACGGCCATGACTGCTCACCCGTCACCGGTCCGGATGTCCCGTAAGGCGACAGTGCTGTTGTTCGGCGCGCTCATCGCCTCTGCGACCGTTGCCGGTGTCACCCCGGCCGGCGCGACGCCGGACCTCACCTTGGTGCCGGTCCGCTACGACCTGACCGGAACCGGCGTCGCCGGCTACATCACCTACCAGACCCAGAACGGTCAGTCACACGCCACCAACGCCCCGTTGCCCTGGTCGATCGAGCTGACCGGCCGGATGACCAACATGGCCACGCCGGCCTCGTATTCGGTGAGCGCCCAGAGCGCCGGCCCCGGCACGCTGAGCTGCACGGTCAGCGTCAAGGGGAAGGTCGTCAGCCAGCAGACCGCAACCGGGGACCCAGCGCGGGTGCTGTGCACGACCCACGGGCCCCGCTGAGCCTCGTGCCCCCCGGCGCACGCCGACGCGACTGCGTCGGTGCCTGAGCGCGGGTAGTATCCGCACCAATGCCTTGCCACGATTTCGCGGCGCCCGGGGGGCGGCATCCATTGGTGTCACAACTCTCGGCGCTGCACCAATTTCGCGCCTTCGTCGACGTCGCCGTCGTCGTGGTGGTCTTGGCGCTGGCCAACCTGGTCGCACATTTCACCACCCCCTGGGCGGCGGTCGCCACGGTCCCCGCCACCGCCGTCGGCCTGGTGGCCCTGGTCCGCTGCAACGGCCTGAGCTGGGCCGAGCTCGGTCTGGGCCGCGCACATTGGAAGTCCGGGGTCGGTTATGCCCTGGCCGCGGTCCTGGTCGTGGTGTCAGTGGTCGCCGCCGGCGCCCTGTTGCCCTGGACCCGGCCGATGTTCTTGAACAACCACTACGCGACCGTCTCGGGCGCCCTGGTGGCGTCGATGCTCGTCATTCCGCTGCAGACCGTCATCCCCGAGGAGCTGGCGTTCCGCGGCGCGCTGCACGGCGCGCTGCACCGGGCCTGGGGTTTCCGCGGTGTGGCCGCGGCCGGCTCGCTGCTGTTCGGGCTGTGGCATGTCGCCACCTCGCTCGGGCTGACCAGCAGCAACGTCGGCTTCACCCGGCTTTTCGGGGGTGGCTTTCTCGGCATGTTGGCCGGGGTGACGCTGGCGGTGCTGGCCACCGGGGCAGCCGGTTTCGTCTTCAGCTGGCTGCGCCGGCGCAGCGGCAGTCTCATCGCTCCGATCGCGCTGCACTGGTCGCTCAACGGGGTGGGCGCACTGGCCGCCGCCCTGGTGTGGCAGCTGTCCGCCTGACCGGCGGTTCAGCGAGGCTCGACGAAGGAGAGCCGAAGCTGGAACCGCCGCATCACCCCGGCGGTTCAGCGAGGCTCGACGAAGGAGAGCCGAAGCTGGAACCGCCGCATCAACCCCCGCGGTTCAGCGAGGCTCGACGAAGGAGAGCCGAAGCTGGAACCGCCGCATCAACCCCGCGGTTCACACCAACAGCACCGCCGCGCCTGCGATCCGGCCCGCCTCCAGATCCGCCAGCGCCCGGTCCGCCTCACCCAGCGAATACTCCGGTGTGGTCACGTTGATGTGGTGTGCCGCAGCGAAGTCGAGGAATTCGCGGGCATCGGCGCGGGTGTTCGACGTCACCGACCGGATCTGGCGTTCACGGAACAGGTGGCGCTGGTAGTTCAACGGCGGGATATCGCTGAGGTGGATCCCGGCGATCGCGCAGGTGCCGCCGGCGTCCAGCGCCTCGCAGGCCGGTAACACCAGCTCGCCGACCGGCGCGAACAGGATCGCGGAGTCCAGGGGAACCGGCGGCGGGTCGGTCGCCCCCTGCGCCGAGGCCGCGCCCAGCTCCAGCGCCAACTCCCTGGCCCGCTGGCCGCGGGTCATCACGTGCACTTCGGCGCCGCGGGCCAGTGCGACCTGTGCGGTGATGTGCGCGCTGCCGCCGAATCCGTAGAGTCCGAGCCGGCCGCCGGGGGGCAGCTCGGCGCGCATCAGCGAGCGGTAGCCGATGATGCCCGCACACAGCAGCGGCGCCAATTCGCTGTCGCTGTAGCCGCCGGGCAGGTGATGGGCGAATCCCGCGGGGACGGTGGCGAATTCGGCGTACCCGCCGTCGTGGTCCCAGCCGGTGTAGCGCGACTGCGGACACAGGTTCTCATCGCCTCGGGTGCAGTATCGGCAGCTACCACAGGTGTGCCGCAGCCAGGCTATTCCGACCCGGTCCCCCACGACGAAGTCGTCGCCGGCTTCGGCGCCGACCTCGACGACCTCGCCGACCACCTCGTGACCGGGTGTCACCCCGCGGCGGTGAACCGGTAGGTCACCTTCGACGACGTGCAGATCGGTGCGGCACACCCCGCAGGCGCGTACCGCCACCAGCAGCTCCGACGGGGCCGGTCGGGGTATGGGGGTGCTGACTCGGCGCAGCGGCGCATCGGCGACGGGCCCGGGCCGCTGCACCCTCCAGGCACTCATGGTCATGCCGGAATCCTGGGTGCCCATGACGCCATTCTGCGCGCAGCACCAGCGGTCGGCTCAGCGTTTACGCACCAGCCCGACCAGCCACAGCAGCAGGATCGACCCCAGGGTCGCGGTGAACAGGGTGAACCACCAGCCGCCGGATGCGGTGTCGAACGCGAAGCTCAACAGAAATCCGCCGAGCAAAGCACCGCATATCCCGGTGACGATGTTCACCAGGATCCCGGACGCACCACCGTTGACGACTTTGCCGGCGATCCACCCGGCGATCGCACCGATGATGATGTACCCGATCCAGCCGACACTGGTCAGCGTGGTCGAACGTTCGGCGAGGAAAGCCGTCGCCGCCAACACATCCCATTGTGCAGTCATGGCGCCAGATTAGCTGGTCGGGCACCCCCGCGGCGGCGACTGCGACCAGTCGATGATCACGGCGCCGGAGCAACCGGTGCGGGCTCCTGACCCGGCGCGGGCGCCGGTGCCGGCATTTGGCCGGGGGCCCCGGGGACCGGGCCCGGCACCGGCTCGGCCGGGGCGGCCGACAGCGGGCGGATCGATTCCGTCAGCGCACTGGCCGCGCCCCGGTCCACCGGGTTGTTGGCGGTACCCAGCCACACCACGAACCAGCGCTCGGCCTGGGCGGCGTTGGCACCGTCTGCCGGGGGAACGCCGATCACGCCGCTCCAGATCTGACCGACCGGTTTGGCGGGGTCGGTGAACTTGACCTCGTAGTAGGACGCGCTGCCGGTCAGGCCGCCTCCGGTCAGCGCGGTGCTCTCCTGGTTGGCCCGGGTCCCGGGATAGGGCATGAAGAACTCGCCCATGTCCGACCCGAGGCGGGTGGCCGCCTTGGCGTTGTCGGTCTCGGCGCTGGCGTAGAGCCGCTGGTCCAGCTTGCCCAGCACGATCCGGGTGTCGTTGGCCACCGGCGCCGGCTGTCCGGGCAGCATGGGCTCGCCGGTCTTCTTGCTCAGCAGCGAAGACCCGTATTCGAGGTGGCTGGTGTCGGACTGCACCCAGCCGGCCGGCAGGACATAGCTGAAGCCACCGATCGGATCGTCGACCCGACCCATCTCGGGTGCGCCCGGCTCAGCGACCGGCGCGGGCGCGTTCGAGTCGCCCGGTGGCGGCGTGTTGGCGTCGGCCGGTGGGGGGGCGTCCGCCGGCGGAGTGTCGGCGGCCCCCGACGGCGCGGGAGTAGGCGGCGGCACCGGGTCGGCGTAGGCCGGCGACGCCACGGCGAACGCCAGCGCACCGGCGATCGCGACGGCCCACGTCGTCGCGGCCGCCGCACGGATGCCCCTGGGGGCCGTTGAGGTCACGTCCACCTGCTTCATGGCAGAAAAACCTACCGCGTCCGGCCCGGTACGCAAGTTAATCCACGCCAGGGTGTGTCGCGCGCAGTGTCACTTCCTGCGCTTTGACACCGAACCACACGACCTCCCCAGGTGCCAGCCGCAGCTCGGCAGCGGCGTCGGCGGTGATGTCGGCGGCCAGTCCGGGAGTCCCGTCCGGCTGGTCGACGCCCCGGACCTGGATCGCGCTGCCACGGGACTGCAGATCGGCCACCGTCACCTCGATGAGATTGCGCGGACTGCCGAGCGGCGGCGGCTCCCGATACACCGCGACCGCCTGCGGGGTGCTGACCGCGACGGCCGGCCGGCCGGCGGCCAGGCCGTCCCCGGCGGTCCCGTGCCACCGATCCCCCCACTCGGTGCGCAGCATCCCGTCGCTGTCGATCACCCCGGCAACCAGATTGAATCCGGCGATCCGCGCCCCAAATCGACTGCGGGGCGCGGCAAGTACCTCAGCGGTACCGCCGATCTCGGCGACCCGGCCCGACTCGAGCACCAGTACCCGATCGGCCAGCCCGAACACGTCGAGGAGGTCGTGGGTGACCAGCACCGTGGTGCGGCGCGCGGTGGTGATGACGTCACGCAGCACGGTGCGCACCGCGGCCGCGGCGGCCACGTCGAGCCCGGCCAGCGGCTCGTCGAGCAGGAGCACGTCGGGTTCAGCGGCCAGCGCACGGGCGATCGCGACCCGTTGCGCCTGTCCGCCGGAGAGCCGACGCGGCTTGCGGTCGGCCAGGTCCGCTGCGCCGACCGCCCGCAGCCAGGGGGCCGCCGCCGCGCGGTTGCGCCGTCGACGGCCGAAACGGCGGCGGCTGTGCGGGCCGAACGCCACGTTGGCGGCCACACTCAGGTGCGGAAACAGCAGCGGATCCTGCAGCAGCAGGCCCACCCGACGGTCCTGGGTGGCGACGTGCACGCCGGCCCCGGTGTCCGTCAGCACCCGATCGCCGAGTTGCACCATCCCCGCGTCGGGCCGCAGCAACCCGGCGATCACATGCAGCACAGTGGATTTCCCGGCACCGTTGGGTCCGAGGACCGCCAACACCTCACCCGCCGCAACGCTCACTTGCACATCCAGACCGCGCTCGGCCACCACCGCGTGCAGCGTCAGCCCGTTCGCCACGGCGGTCACCAGACCCCGGCCAGCCGGCGAGCACCCAACCCCAGCACCACCACCGCGGCCACCGCCACCAACAGCAGCGACATCGCCGCCGCGGCGTCGGCGTCGGTCACCCGCTGCAGGTAGATGGCCAGCGGCAGCGTCCGGGTGACCCCCTCGCGGGAGCCGGCGAACGTCAGAGTCGCCCCGAACTCTCCCAGCGATCGCGCGAAGGCCAACACCGCCCCGGAGATCAGGCCCGGCATCAGCAGGGGCAGCGTCACCCGCCACCACACGGTGCTCGGCCGGGCCCCCAGGGTGGCTGCCACCACCTCGTAGTCGGCGCCGGCGGTCCGGGCCGCGCCCTCCAGCGCGATCACCAGGAACGGCAACGACACGAAGGTCTGCGCCAGCACCACGGCGGTGGTGGTGAATGCGATGTGGATCCCGGCCGCGTCCAGGTAGCGTCCCAGCAGGCCGAGCCGCCCGAACGCGTACAGCAGCGCGATGCCGCCCACCACCGGCGGCAGCACCAGCGGCAACAGCGCCAGGGGCCGCAGCAGCCGCACCACCCGAGCCCGGCTGCGCGCCAGCACCAGCGCCATCGGCACACCCAGCACGACGCAGAGCGCGGTACTGGCCGCGGCGGTCTTGAGGCTGAGCAGCAGCGCGGTCATCGACGACGGGCTGGTGATCAGCGTCCAGAAATGCGGCCAGTCGACCTTGGCCGCGATCGCCACGAGGGGTAGCACCACGAAGGCGGCACCGATCGCGGCGGGTACGTAGACCCAGCTCGGCAGGTCGTTGGGCCGGTGCACCAGTTCAGGGCTTGCCGAAGCCGGCCGCGTGCAGAATCTTCTGCCCCGCCGAACCGGTCACCAGATCGAGGAATTGTCGAGCCGGCCCGGGGTGCGCAGTGTCCTTGAGCACCCCTACCGGGTAGGTGTTGATCGCCCCCGCAGCCTCGGGGAACTCGACGGTGGCCACCTTGTCGCCGGCGTTGATCGCGTCGGTGCGGTAGACGACGCCGGCGTCGGCCTGGCCGGTGGTGACCTTGTTGAGCACGTCGGTGACGTCGGGTTCCTCGCTGACCGCGTTCACCCGGACCCCGGTGGCGTCCTCGACGTTGCGGGTCGCCGCTCCGCACGGGACCGGCGGCTGGCAGACCACCACGGCCAGGCCGGATCCGGCCAGATCGGCGAAGGACCGCACCCCGTGCGGGTTGCCGGGCGCGGTGACGATCACCAGCGTGTTGGTGGCGAACGGCACCGCCTCGCCGTCCAGCAGGCCGGCCCGGGCGACCTTGTCCATCTGGGCGGTGTTGGCCGAGGCGAACACGTCGGCGCCCGCGCCCTGGGTCAGCTGGGTGGCCAGATCCGAGGAGCCGGCGAAGTTGAACTCCACGCCCACGCCGGGATGATCGGTCGTGAAGCGCTCGGCGATCTCGGTGAACGCCGGCCGCAGTGAGGCCGCCGCGAACACCGTGATCGACTCCGTGGCGGATCCTGAGCTACAGCCGGTCAGGCCCGTCAGTCCCGCCGCCATGACCACTACCGCGCCGGAGGCCACCCGGGTTCGCCACATGGCTGGCAGCCTAGCGGCGCCGGCGTCCGGTGTCCGGGTGAGCGGCGCTTATTCCGGACCGTGGCCGGATCGTGTCTGCGTCGAGTTCCGCCCCTCGCCCGAAAACCGGCTACCGTCCAGTAACATAGCTGCGAACACGAGGAGGTCCTACCGATGGATGTGCTGGTCACCGGTGGTGACACCGAGCTGGGTCGCGTGATTGCCGAAGGTTACAGCGAAGCCGGCCACAAGGTGACGCTCGCCGGCCTGCGAGGTCCCGAACTCGAGGTCGCCGCCAAGGAACTCGATGCCAACGCGGTGGTCTGCGACAACACCGATCCGGCCAGCCTGCTGCAGGCCCGCAGCCTGTTCCCCCACCACCTGGACACCATCGTCAACGTCCCCGCTCCACGCTGGCAGGGCGGTGACCCGCGCGCCTACTCGCTGGCCGATCAGGCCGCCGCCTGGCGCAACGCGCTGGACGCCACGGTGCTCTCGGCGGTTCTGACGGTCGCGACCCTCGGCGATCACCTGCGCTCCGGCGGCTCGATCGTCTCGGTGATGCCGGACAATCCGCCCGAAGGCGGCGCCGACGCGGCGGTCAAAGCCGCTCTGGCGAATTGGACCGCCGGACAGGCCACCGCATTCGGCACCCGCGGAATCACCGTCAACGTCGTCGCCGCCGGCGCCGGCACCCGCCCGGGCTACGACGGGCTCACCAGTGCCCCGCCCTCCGCGGCCGCCGAGATCGCCCGCCTGGCGGTGTTCTTGACCACCCCGGCCGCCCGCCACATCACCGGCCAAACGCTGCACGTCAGCCACGGCGCGCTGGCCCATTTCGGCTGATCATCGGCCCGAGTGGTTAATCCCACAACCAACGAATGCGGTCAGCGCGAAGCCGGTCGACTAGCGTATTTGTGAACGCAGTCGCCGTCGAGGAGCAACCGGATTCCCATGAGTGCCCAGCCTGAAGTCACTGCGCCGCAGAGCCGACGCCACCAGGTCGTCATCATCGGCTCCGGATTCGGCGGGTTGACCGCGGCCAAGAAACTCAAGCGGGCCGACGTCGACATCAAGTTGATCGCCCGCACCACCCACCACCTGTTCCAGCCGCTGCTGTACCAGGTGGCAACCGGGATCCTCTCCGAAGGGGAGATCGCGCCCTCGACCCGCGTGGTGCTGCGCAAGCAGCGCAACGCCCAGGTGTTGCTCGGCGACGTCACCCACATCGACCTGGCCGGCAAGTTCGTCACCTCCGAGGTGCTGGGCCACACCTACGACACCCCGTTCGACAGCCTGATCATCGCGGCCGGCGCCGGGCAGTCCTACTTCGGCAACGACCAGTTCGCCGAGTTCGCGCCGGGCATGAAGACCATCGACGACGCCCTGGAGTTGCGGGGCCGAATCTTGAGCGCCTTCGAGCAGGCCGAACGGTCCAGAGACGCCGCCCGGCGGGAGAAGCTGCTGACCTTCACCGTGGTCGGCGCGGGCCCCACCGGAGTCGAAATGGCCGGGCAGATCGCCGAATTGGCCAACTACACGCTCAAGGGCGCGTTCCGCAACATCGACTCGACCAAAGCGCGGGTGATCCTGCTCGACGCCGCTCCGGCCGTGCTGCCGCCGATGGGCGAGAAGCTGGGCCGAAAGGCCGCCGAACGGCTGCAGAAGATGGGTGTGGAGATCCAGCTCGGCGCCATGGTCACCGATGTCGACCGCAACGGACTGACCGTCAAGGACTCCGACGGCACCATCCGGCGGATCGAATCCCAGTGCAAGGTGTGGTCCGCCGGTGTGTCGGCCAGCCCGCTGGGCCACGACCTCGCCGAGCAGTCCGGGGTCGAGCTGGACCGCGCCGGGCGGGTCAAGGTGCTGCCCGACCTGTCGGTGCCGGGCCACCCGAACGTCTTCGTCGTCGGCGACATGGCCGCCGTCGACAACGTCCCCGGCATGGCACAGGGCGCCATCCAGGGCGCCAAGCACGCCGCCAACACCATCAAGGCCGAGCTCGGCGGCGCCGACCCGGCCGACCGGGAACCCTTCCAGTACCTGGACAAGGGCTCGATGGCCACCGTCTCGAGGTTCTCGGCGGTCACCAAGATCGGGCCGCTGGAGTTCAGCGGTTTCCTGGCCTGGCTGGCCTGGCTGGGGCTGCACCTGATCTACCTGGTCGGGTTCAAGAACAAGATCAGCACGCTGTTGTCGTGGAACGTGACGTTCCTGAGCACCCGCCGGGGCCAGCTCACCATCACCGAGCAGCAGGCGTTCGCCCGAACCCGCCTGGAACAGCTCGAAGTACTGGCGGCAGAGGCGCAGCGCGGCGCTGAACGCGCGGTCAGTTAGCCGCGGCGGTCGCAATCGCGGCGGAGCCGAGCGAAGCGGGCCGGCGCCATCGGCTCCGTCGACTCAGGCGGGCAGGTTCTGCAACCGGACCTGGCCCCGGGCGACGACCCGCTGCCCGGAATCGGTGATGTTCACCAGCCACAGTTGTTGGCGACGGCCGCGATGGATCGGGGTGGCCGCGGCGAACACCGTTCCCGAGGAGACCGCCCGCAGGAAGTCGGTGTTGTTGTTGACCCCGACCACGGTTCCGCCGGCTTGGCCGCCGTCGGAGTTGAGCCAGGCGTGCGCTGAGACGCTTGCCACACTCTCGACGATGGAGCAGTACACCCCGCCGTGCACGATGCCCGCGGGCTGGCACAGCTTGGGCTGCAACTCCAGCTCGGCGGTGGCGCCATCGGGGCCGACAGCGGTGAAGACCAGGCCGATTTCGCCGTCGAAGGGCGCGAAGTGGGAGGGCGGGGAGCCGCTGGCAGACATGTCATGGTTTTACACGACGGCTTCGGGCCCGCCCGCGCAGCCCAGCAGACGCACAGCCGCTCATACGACAGCCGGTAGTAATTAAGGGTAGGCTTGCTCCGTTGCCCAGGGAGTTGATTACCAGATGGCGAAACAGACCCACCTAGGGGATTTGGAACGAGCGGTGATGGACCACCTGTGGTCCGCGCCGGAGGCTCAGACCGTGCGTCAGGTCCACGAAGCGCTGTCCGCGCAGCGAGACCTGGCCTACACCACCGTGATGACCGTCCTACAACGGCTGGCCAAGAAGAACCTGGTCTCCCAGATCCGCGATGACCGCGCGCACCGCTACACACCGGTCCGGGGCCGTGATGAGCTGGTCGCCGGGCTGATGGTCGAAGCGCTCGATCAGGCCGCCGACTTCGGCGACCGCCGGGCCGCGCTGGTGCACTTCGTCGAACGCGTCGGCGTGGACGAGGCCGCGGCTCTGCGCCGTGCGCTCGACGAGTTGGAAGCCAAGCACCACGTCGGCCTGCCCGCTGGCGGCCGGCCCACGTCCTGAGGGAGACTGGCAGCGTGTCCGCGCTGGCCTTCACCATCCTCGCGCTATTGCTCGTGGGGCCGGTGCCCGCCCTCCTGGCACGCGCCGATTGGCCGTTGCGCGCCCCGCGGGCCGCGGTGGTGCTCTGGCAGGCCATCGCGATAGCCGCGGTGCTGTCGGCCTTCAGCGCCGGTGTCGCCACCGCGAGTCGTCTGCTGATGCCCGGGCCGGACGGCCGGCCCACGGCGACGATCCTCGGCTCCATCAACCGACTGGGCTGGCCGTTGTGGATCTTCTACACGGTGGTTTCCGCGTTGACGCTGCTGGTCGGCCTGCGCCTCACGGTGACGGTGCTTCAGGTCGCGATCGGCACCCGGCAGCGCCGGGCACGCCACCGCATGCTGGTCGACCTCCTCGGCGTCTCCGACACCGCTCCGGCAGCACGCACCAGCGGGCTGCGGATTCTGCAGGTGATGCAGCCGCTGGCCTACTGCCTGCCCGGGGTGCGCAGCCGGGTGGTGCTCAGCTCGGGGACGCTGCACGCGCTCAGCGACACCGAATTGGCCGCCCTGCTCTGCCATGAGCGAGCCCACCTGCGCGCCCGCCACGACCTGGTGCTGGAGGCGTTCACCGCGGTGCACACCGCGTTTCCGCGGTTCGTGCGCAGCGCCAGCGCCTTGGACGCAGTGCGTTTGCTGGTGGAACTGCTGGCCGACGACGCCGCCGTTCGGGTGGCCGGCGCCCCTCCCCTGGCCCGCGCCCTGGTGACCTGCGCCTCGGCTACCACCCCCGCCGGCGCGCTGGCTGCCGGCGGCCCGAACACGGTGCTGCGGGTGCAGCGACTGTCGGGTCGGGGCAACAGTCGCACGCTGGCTGCTGCCGCCTACTCCGCCGCAGCCGGGGTGCTCGCGGTGCCGACGATCGCACTCGCGGTACCGTGGCTGACCGAACTGCACCGACTTATCGCGGGATAACCACGCCGCCGGCATGCGGCGCTTGATCACCTACCACCGAAAGGCGAATGTATGAGCGCGTCGGAAACTGTCGGCACCGCCCAGATCGGGGTGACCGGTCTGGCCGTCATGGGATCCAACATCGCGCGCAACTTCGCCCGACACGGCTACACCGTGGCACTGCACAACCGGTCGGTCGCCAAGACCGATGCCCTGCTGAGCGCATACGGCTCCGAGGGGAAATTCGTACGCAGCGAGACGATCCCGGAATTCCTTGCCGCGTGCGAGAAGCCGCGCCGGGTGCTGATCATGGTCAAGGCCGGCGAGCCCACCGACGCGGTCATCAATGAACTCGCCGACGCGATGGAGCCCGGCGACATCATCATCGACGGCGGCAACGCGCTCTACACCGACACCATTCGCCGGGAGAAGGCGATGGCTGCTCGCGGTCTGCACTTCGTCGGCGCCGGGATCTCCGGCGGTGAGGAGGGTGCCCTCAACGGGCCCTCGATCATGCCGGGCGGCCCGAAGGAGTCCTACAAGTCGCTGGGCCCGCTGCTGGAGGAGATCTCCGCCCACGTCGACGGGGTGCCGTGCTGCACCCACATCGGGCCGGACGGCGCGGGCCATTTCGTGAAGATGGTGCACAACGGCATCGAGTACTCCGACATGCAGCTGATCGGCGAGGCCTACCAGTTGCTGCGCGACGGCCTGGCGCTCTCCGCGCCGCAGATCGCCGATGTGTTCACCGAGTGGAACGCCGGCGAGCTGGACAGCTACCTGGTCGAGATCACCGCCGAGGTGCTGCGCCAGGTCGACGCCAAGACCGGCAAGCCGCTGGTCGACCTCATCGTCGACGAGGCCGAGCAGAAGGGCACTGGGCGCTGGACGGTGAAATCCGCACTGGACCTTGGGGTTCCGGTGACCGGAATCGCCGAGGCGGTGTTCGCCCGGGCGCTGTCGGGATCGGTTCCCCAGCGTCGCGCCGCGGCGGGCCTAGCCTCCGGCGAGCTCGGCGAACGCCCGGCGGATGCGGCCCGGTTCACCGAGGACGTCCGCCAGGCGCTGTACGCCTCGAAGATCGTCGCCTACGCCCAGGGTTTCAACCAGATCCAGGCCGGCAGCGCCGAATACGGCTGGAACGTCACCCCCGGGGATCTGGCCACGATCTGGCGTGGCGGGTGCATCATCCGGGCGAAGTTCCTCAACCGCATCAAGGAGGCGTTCGACGCCGATGCCGACCTGGTGAGTCTGCTCGCTGCCCCGTATTTCCGCAGTGCGGTGGAGGCCGCCATCGACTGCTGGCGGCGGGTGGTGGTGACGGCGACGCAGCTGGGCATCCCGGTTCCGGGCTTCTCCTCGGCGCTGTCGTACTACGACGGCCTGCGCACCGAGCGACTGCCGGCCGCCCTGACCCAGGCCCAACGCGACTTCTTCGGGGCGCACACCTACGGCCGGGTGGACGCCGAGGGCAAGTTCCACACGCTGTGGAGCGGGGACCGCAGCGAAGTGCCGGCCTAAGCCAGCAGCCTCAGCACGGCGTCGGTGTAGGCCTGCGGATCCTCGATCTGCGGGTAGTGCCCGAGTCCGGGAAGTTCAATGACGTCGGCGGCCGGGCGCAGCTCGCGGAGGCCGTCGAGCACATTGGTGGTGGCGACCGGGTCACCCAGGCCCCACACGAACCCCAGCGGCTTGGGCCAGTCGCGCACCGCGCCGTGCCAGCGTTGCGCGTAGCGCACCCGTTCGTCGAGGTAGGCCGTGAGCAGGTGCAGGATTCGGTGGCCGTCGTTGTGGGACAGCAACTCCCACTGGGCGGCGGCCTCCTCCGAAGACAGCGGGTGCTGTGCCGAGAACAGCCGGCCGAAGCCGCGGGTGAAGCCGCGCCGGTTGGACACCCGAGCGGCGAGCGCACCGAAGCGGCTGCGCAGCACTTTTTGACTGGGCCGCAGGCTGGCCCGGTCCAGGATGACGCTGCCGTTGGACAGCACGGCGCGTTGCAGGTCGAAGCCCAGCGTGCCGGCGATGTCGCGGGCCAACAACTCGGTGGTCACCGAGGTGCCCATGTCGTGGGCGGCCAGCACCACCGGGCCGGTGACGGTCGAGGCCACCACCTGCTGCACCAGGTCGGCTTGCTCGAACAGGCTGTAGCGGTGCGGGTTCGGCTTGTCCGACAGCCCGAACCCGAGGAAGTCCATCGTCAGCCAGGGCCGGCCCGCCAGCCGTGCGACGACTCCGCGGAAATCGTAGGAGGAAGACGGAAAGCCGTGCAGCAGCAGGACTGTCGGCCCCTCACCGGCGGCTGATCGTACGAACACCCGCCCCGCGCCGGTGGGCACGAAGGAACCGCCGTCCTGCCATTCGCGCACGCTGGGCGACATGCTCGAAAGGGCCATGGCTCAGATTAACGCCAGCAGATCGTCCAGCGCGGACCCGGCACCGGCTGCGTCACCGAGATTCGCCAGCGCGTCGGTGAAGTCGGTGAAGACGGCCTGCGGGAATCCGAACACCGCCGAGGCCACGTCCTGCAGTCCGGTCTGCAGCGCGGTGTCGATGCCGGCCGGATCACCGTCGAGCAGCGCCTGGTAGAGGTTCCACACCGCGACCTGCGGGGCCATGATCACCTCACGCAGGTCCATCAGCAGCGACGTCAGCAGTCCCGGATCGGCCGGGACGGCGATCCCGTCCCAGTTGACCAGTGTCCAGCCGTCGGTCGGGTTGCCCGCGATCTGCACGACGCCGGTGTTGGGCAACAGCGGCGACCCGTCGTCGTTGGCGAACATGGTCTGCAGGGTCAGCGGCAGCAGCAGGGAGATGTCGGGGTTTTTGACGTTGAGGGCCACCCAGGCGGCGATGTCGGCCTCGTTGTTGAACGCCACCACGGTGACGTCCCCGTTGTCGCTCTCGACGGGGTTGGCCATGGCGGAGCTGTACATCGCATCGACGGCGTCGGTGAACTTCTGGTTCATCACCACCCCGTTGGGGTCCTCGACCGAGCCCGGGATGGGAACCAGCACCAACCCGAACAGTGTCCACAGCATCGGCGTGAACTGGTACAGGAAACCCGACAGGCTGGCGATCGGCTGGCCGGCGTAGATGCCACTGTCGATCTCGTTGAGCCCGGGCAGGATCTGGGTCGCCATATGTTCCAGCGCAGCGAACGGCGCGGCGGTGTCGATGTCCCGGATGGCCTGCCCGGAGAAGATCCCCGCGACGTGGTCGCCGAGCTCGGCGTGCAGCCGGTCGGCCACGTCCTGCGCCTGCTGCACGCCGAGATCACTGAGCGGCGGACCCGGGTGGTCCGGGGAGGGGGTGATGACGTCGTTAAACGGCGGCATTCGCTGCCCGTGCCGGACGACGTCGATGACGATGTCCTGGGTTTCGCTGCCTGTCAGCGTCAGGCCGGCCGCGGACATGGCCGGGCCGGCGGGCTGCGCCGGGATTCCGATGACGCCGGCGCCGGCCAGCGCGATGCCGGCCGCGAGTGCGTGTACCTGCATGACTACCTCCTGATCACAGCGCCGCGAACAGATCGCCCAGCGCGTCGCCGCTACCGCCGAACGCGTTGACGATGTCGTTGATCACCGCCCCCGGGAACTGGACCAGCGCCGAGCTGATCTGCTCGAAGCCGGTCTGAACCGCGTTCATGATCGTCGTCTGGTCACTGGTGAGGATCGCTTCGCCGATGTTCCACAGCGCCGTCTGCGACGGCAGGACCACATCACGCACGTCGACGAAGAGTGCGCTGGCCAGGTCAGGATCTTGCGGGATGGCTTCGCCGTCCCAGCTCAGCAGTCTCCACCCGTCGATCGGGTTGCCCTCGATCTGCACGATGCCGGTGTTCGGTAACAGGATGGTGGACAACCCGTTGGCGACGGTGTGCGACTCCATGATTCGTTGCAGGAAGAACGGGATATCGGGGTTTTTGACGTTCATCAGCACCCAGGCGAAGATCGACGCCTCGCTGTTGAACGCCACATCGGTGATCTGGCCGTTGTCGCTGACGATCGGGTTGGCGATGGCGTGGTCGTACATCGTGTTGATGGCGTCGGTGAAGCGCGCGTTGAACATCAAGCCGTTGCCGTCTTCGGAGCCCGGGCCGGGCACCAGTGCCAACCCCAGCGGCGCCCCCAGTGACCACGCGCCGACGGTCAGAAAGGCCAGGCGGCCCCCGAGGCTCTCGATCGGGTCGAGCGCATAGATCCCACTGTCGACTTCGTTGAGGCCGGGCAGGATCTGCACGTTGTCGGACATGTTTTCCAGTGCGGCGAACGGCGCGGAGGTCTGCATCTCGCGCAGGCCCTGGCCGGCGAAGATCCCGGCGACCGGGCCGAGCTCGTCGAACAGCTTCTGTCCGACGTCCTGCGCCTGTTGCAGCCCCAGATCGCTGAGCGGAGCCCCCGGGAACGCCGGTGACGGGGTGAGCAGGTTTTCATACGGCGAGATCATCTGTGCGTGCCGCAGAACGTCGATCACGACGTCTTGCGCCTCGCCGCTGGTGAGCTGGATGTCGGGGGACGCCGCGGTCGCCGGCGCCGGCGCCGGAGCGACGGCGATACCGCCGATCAGTGCCGCACCGGCGGTCAGCGACAGGAGGTGGTTTGCCTGCATGGTGGTACCTCTTTAGGTGGGAAGTGGCGTCCAATCGGCCGCGAAGTCGGCGTTTGGATATTCCGCAGTTTGGTCATTTCTAAGTATCGCGAGTACTCAATGAATTTGCTGTCAGCTAACTTTGATCGAGGGTATGCCGGCCGTATCGGCCGAAACATTCTCCGGGTACCGCCGGCGCCCTGTCGGCCGGCGTCGACACCGCCCGGCGCGATCACACCCGGCGGTGACGCGGACGCGCAGGAGATGTTCCTCCTGCTCCGCGGCACCGTGGACGCCAGCGTGATCCGCGAGTTCCCAGTCCTTGGCCGATCTGCTCGTCAGCAGACAAGCGATAGTCGATATCCATTGCGCCGCAAGCTAACCAGTGCGTGAGGGTCACGACCGCGGCCGGACACCGACTCGGAACTCACCGGCTACGATCCGCGATTGCGCCACTGCCGGTGCAGCTTGCGCTGCAGGTAGCCTTCGATGTCGCATCTCCGCCGGGCCACGGGGGCTGCGATCCCGCACGCCCGAACAACGCCGCCCACGGACCGTGGGGCACCAGAGACACCGATCGGGGCCTGAATGGCCACACCCCGCCAGCCGTAGCTAACTGTCATCTCTGATCCCCTAAACGACGTCATGAGCTTACCCGACAATTCGACTGTGAGGAAGATCAATTTTTCATCGGGTTCGCTCACCCCAAATCCGAGTGGTGCCCACCGACGCGCTGGCGGTACCGTGGCTGACCGGGCCCAAAAGATGTCGTCCGGCGGTCGCGTCGGCATCCGGTGTTTGCCCGAACCCCGGCTCAGAACCTTGTGGAGGCGAACAGATGGGCTCGTCGGAACCCAACGGCCCGAGAGTGGGCCCCCGATGAGATTCGCACGCGGGCACGACCCCGGCTACGACCTGACCTACGACGACGTGTTCATCGTCCCCAACCGCTCGGCCGTCGATTCGCGCCTCGACGTCGACCTGTCCACCCGCGACGGCTCGGGGGCCACCATCCCGGTGGTGGTGGCCAACATGACCGCGGTGGCGGGCCGGCGCATGGCCGAGACCGTGGCCCGGCGCGGTGGCATCGTGGTGCTGCCCCAAGACCTGCCGATCGACGCCGTAGGCCAGACCGTGGCCTTCGTGAAAAGCCGCGACCTGGTCGCCGACACCCCGGTCGTGCTCTCCCCCGACGACTCGGTGTCCGCCGCGATGGCGCTGATCTCCAAACGCGCCCACGGCGCCGCGATCGTGACGGTCGACGGCCGCCCGACGGGCCTGGTGACCCGGGCGTGCTGCGAGGGCGTGGACCGCTTCAGCCGGGTTCGCGAGGTGGCGATGTCCGACCTGCTCAGCGCTCCGATCGGCACCGAGCCACGCAAGATCTTCGACCTGCTGGAGCACGCTCCGGTCGACGTCGCGGTGCTGACCAACGCCGACGGCACCCTGGCCGGCGTACTGACTCGCACCGGTGCGATCCGGGCCGGCATCTACACCCCGGCCACCGACGCGGACGGCCGGTTGCGGATCGCCGCCGCGGTCGGCATCACCGGGGAGGTGACGGCCCGGGCGGCCGCGCTGCTGTCGGCCGGGGTCGACGTGCTGGTCATCGACACCGCGCACGGGCACCAGGAAAAGGCGATGCAGGCCATCCGCTCGGTGGCCGCGATGAAACCCGGCGTCCCACTGGTGGCCGGCAACGTCGTGTCGGCGGAGGGCACCCGCGACCTGATCGCCGCGGGGGCCGACATCGTCAAGGTCGGCGTGGGGCCCGGCGCGATGTGCACCACCCGGATGATGACCGGGGTCGGCCGCCCGCAGTTCTCCGCCGTGCTGGAGTGCGCGGCCGCGGCACATGAACTCGGCGGCCACGTCTGGGCCGACGGTGGGGTGCGCCATCCCCGCGACGTGGCATTGGCCCTGGCCGCGGGCGCGTCGAACGTGATGATCGGCTCCTGGTTCGCCGGCACCTACGAATCCCCCGCCGACTTGATGTTCGACCACGACAACAAGCCGTACAAGGAAAGCTACGGAATGGCGTCCAAGCGGGCGGTGGCTGCGCGCACCGCCGCCGACAGTGCGTTCGACCGGGCCCGCAAATCGCTGTTCGAAGAGGGTATTTCCACGTCACGGATGGCGCTGGACCCCGATCACGGCGGAGTCGAGGACCTACTGGATCACATCACCTCCGGCCTCCGCAGCACCTGCACCTACGTCGGCGCGGCCGACCTGGCCGAGTTGCACGAGCGCGCGGTGCTCGGGGTGCAATCGGCCGCCGGCTTCGCCGAGGGCCATCCGTTACCGTTCGGCTGGTGAGACCCACGGCGGCGAGTACTAGATCGTCATGACCATCGCCATGACCCTGGCCAGTCTGCTGGCGTTCGTGGTTCTCACCCTGGGCACCGCGGTGTTCGTCGCCGCCGAGTTCTCGCTGACCACCCTGGAGAGCAGCGCCGTCGAGGCCAACGCCCGCCGCGGCGGCCGTCGCGACGTCTATATCCAAGACGCCCACCGCACGTTGTCTTTCCAGCTGTCCGGCGCCCAGCTGGGCATTTCGATCACCACGCTGGCCACCGGCTACCTGGCCGAGCCGGTGCTGGCCCGGTGGCTACGGCCCCCGCTTGCCGACCTGGGGCTGCCCGACGGGGCGGCCGCCGGGGTGGCGCTGGTCCTGGCCCTGGTGATCGCCACCTCGCTGTCCATGGTCTTCGGCGAGTTGGTGCCCAAGAACCTGGCCGTGGCACACCCGCTGCCGACCGCCCGCGCGGTGGCCGGGCCGCAACTGATGTTCTCCCGGCTGTTCACCGTCGCGATCAAGGCGACCAACGGGACGGCGAACCGGATCCTGAAGCGGCTCGGCATCGAGCCCGCCGACCGGCTGGCATCGGCCCGCTCGCCGCGGGAGCTGGCTTCGCTGGTGCGCAATTCGGCGCGCAGCGGGGCACTCGACCCCAGTACCGCCGCCCTGGTGGGCGGCTCGCTGCGATTCGGCGCCCTGACCGCGGCCGAGCTGATGACGCCGCGATCCAAGATCGTGAGCCTGCAGGCCGGCGACACCGTCGCCGATCTGGCCGCGACCGCCATCGACACCGGCTTCTCCCGTTTCCCGGTGGTCGACGGCGACCTCGACGCGACCGTCGGCATCGTGCACGTCAAACAGGTGTTCACCGTCCCCTTCGCCGATCGGGCGACCACCCCGATCACCACCGTCGTCCAACCGGTCGCCGTGGTGCCATCGACGCTGGACGGCGACGCGGTGATGGAACAGATTCGGACTAACGGCCAGCAGGCCGCCCTGGTCGTCGACGAGTACGGCGGCACCGCGGGGATCGTCACGATGGAGGACCTGATCGAGGAGATCGTCGGCGACGTCCGCGACGAACACGACGACGCCACCCCGGACGTGGTGGCGGCCGGCGGCGGCTGGCAGGTGTCGGGCCTGCTGCGCATCGACGAGGTGGCCGCCGCCACCGGCTACCGGGCTCCCGAGGGCTCCTACGAGACCATCGGCGGGCTGGTGCTGCAAGAACTCGGGCACATTCCGGCGGTCGGCGAAACCGTCGAACTGACCGCGTTCGACCCCGACCAGCTGTCCGCGCACCCGCCGCGCTGGCTGGCCCGGGTGGTCCGGATGGACGGCCGGCGCATTGACCTGCTGGCGCTCACCCAACTGGGGGCGGGCGATGGCTGACCTGTTCAACGTGGTGTTGACCGTGCTGCTGATCGCGGCGAACGCCTTCTTCGTCGGCGCGGAGTTCTCCCTGATCTCGGCGCGGCGCGACCGGCTCGAAGCACTGGCCGAACAGGGTCGGCGCAGCGCGGTCACCGTGATCCGGGCCGGCGAACAGCTGTCCCTGATGCTGGCCGGCGCGCAATTGGGGGTCACGGTGTGTTCGATTCTGCTCGGCCGCATCGGTGAGCCCGCCGTCGCCGACCTGCTCGAGCAGCCGTTTCGGCTGGCGGGCATCCCGGACCCGCTGCTGCACACCGTCGCGTTCGTCGTCGCGTTGACGATCGTTGTCACGTTGCACGTGCTGTTCGGCGAGATGGTGCCGAAGAACATCACGCTCGCCGGCCCGGAGAAGGCCGCCATGCTGCTGACCCCGCCGTACCTGGTCTACATAGCGGCTGCCCGGCCGTTCATCGCGTTCTACAACTGGTGCGCCAACGTGACCCTGCGCGCCCTGCGGGTGCAGCCCAAAGATGAGCTGGAGATCACGGTGTCCACCGTCGAACTGAGCGAGATGATCGCCGAATCGGTCTCGGCGGGGCTGCTCGACCTCGAGGAGTACACCCGGTTGACCCGCGCCCTGCAGATCCGCACCCGCACCGTCGCCGATGTGGCGTTGCCGGTCGGCGACATCCGCGCCGTTCCGGCGGCGGCCGCCGGCCGCGGCCCCACCGTGGCAGCCGTCGAAAGAGCCCTCGCCGACACCGGGTATTCGCGGTTTCCGGTCGTGGATCAGGGCGAATTCGTCGGTTACCTGCACATCAAGGACGTCCTGCCGCTCCTAGAAGGCCCCGACGGCCCCGAGAGCCCCGAGGGCCCCCAGCCCATAGTGGACATCGGCGTCGTGCGGCCGCTGCCGCGGGTTCCGGCGTCGCTGCCGCTGGCCGACGCGCTGACCCTGCTGCGGCGCACCAACAGCCATCTGGCGCTGGCGGTCGACGCGCACGGCGCCGTGATGGCGATGGTGGCCCTCGAAGATCTGGTCCAGGACGTCGTCGGCACCGTCCGCGACGGAACGCATCGTGTTTGACCGGAGCGAATCGGCGCTGGAAACCGAACAGTGGCAGGCCCGGGCGACGGCCTACCGGCTGCGCCTGGAGCACTTCCTGGCCCCTGAGCTGCGCCGGATCGCCGCCGGTGACCCGGTGCCGACCTTCCTGTTCCGCTACTACAGCCTGCGCCCGCGACAGTTGCGCACCTGGAACCCCGGGTTCGGGGTGGCGCTGGCCGGGGCCGCGGCGCTGCGCGACTACCGGGGGCGTCGCGGGTACAGCGTGGCCCACGGGAGCGTCGGTGTCGGCGAGGACTTCGTACGGGAGCGGGCCGAGACCGTGATGTTCATCGCACGGCTGTTGCGGGCCACCGCCGCCCGTGCGGCCCAGCTGAACTGTTTCGGACTTCACGAGTGGGCGATGCTCTATCGCGGCGACGCCGTCCGGCACAGTCATGTTCCGCTGCGGCTCAGCACCGCCGAGCTGGACCGGGTGGTTGAGGCAATCCCGTTGCGCTGCACGCATTTCGACGCGTTCCGGTTCTTCACCCCGGCGGCTGTGCCGCGCAACGCCGGAACGCCGAGCCGGGGTGCCCAAACCGCCTGGGAGCAGCCGGGTTGCCTGCACGCCAATATGGATTTGTACAAGTGGTGCTACAAGCTGGGGCCGCTGATCGATTCCGAGTTGCTGCTGGACTGCCTGCAGTTGGCCGCGGCGGCGCGCGAGATCGACATGCGCGCGAGCCCGTATGACCTCACTGGCTACGGCTACGCGCCGATCTGCATCGAAAACCCGGCCGGGCGTGCCGAATACGTCCGTCGCCAAACCGGGATCGCGCAGCGGGCCGCACCGCTGCGCGCCGCCCTGCTCAAGCGGTGTGACCTGCTTTTAGCAGTCGCCGGATGCGGGTAGCCGTGCTGTTGGCCGGTAAGGTGGTGGATCGGCTTATGAGGGAGGAATCATGACGGACCGGGTGTCGGTTGGCGATTTGCGGGTGGCTCGCGTGCTGTACGACTTCATCACCGACGAGGCGCTGCCGGGCACCGGCATCGACCCGGACAGCTTCTGGGCGGGGGTGGACAAGGTCGTCACCGATCTGACCCCGAAAAACCAGGAACTGCTGGCGCGTCGTGACGACCTGCAGGCGCAGATCGACAAATGGCACCGGCACCGGGTGATCGAGCCGCTCGACGCCGAGGCCTACCGGGCCTTCCTCACCGAGATCGGCTACCTGCTGCCCGAACCGGAGGACTTCACCATTACGACGGCGGGCGTGGACGACGAGATCGCCGTGCAGGCCGGCCCGCAGTTGGTGGTGCCGGTGCTCAACGCCCGGTTCGCACTCAACGCCGCCAACGCCCGGTGGGGGTCGTTGTACGACGCGCTCTACGGAACCGACGTGATCAGCGAGGACGACGGCGCCACCAAGGTGCCCGCCGGGGAGAGCAGCGGCTACAACCCCGTGCGCGGCGACAAGGTGATCGCCTACGCCCGCAAGTTCCTCGACGAGTCCGTGCCGCTGTCCAACGGCGCGTGGACCGAGGTCAAGGCGTTCGCGGTGACGGACGGCCAACTGGTGGTCACGCTGGGCGACGGCCTGCAGACCACGGTCGCCGCGCCGGGGGAATTCGTCGGCTACAGCGGGGATGCCGAGTCGCCGTCGGCGGTGCTGCTGTCCCACCACGGCCTGCACATCGAGATCCTGATCGACCCGTCGTCGCCTATCGGAGCGACCGACGCCGCGGGCATCAAGGACGTGGTGCTGGAGTCGGCGGTCACCACGATCATGGACTTCGAGGACTCGGTGGCCGCCGTCGACGCCGACGACAAGGTGCTGGGGTACCGCAACTGGCTGGGCCTGAACCGCGGGGATCTGGCCGAACAGGTCAGCAAGGACGGCAAGACCTTCACCCGCACCCTGGCCGCCGACCGTGAATTCACCGGGCCGGACGGGGAGACCGTGACCCTGCCGGGCCGCAGCCTGATGTTCGTCCGCAACGTCGGCCACCTGATGACCAACGACGCCATCGTTTTCGCCGAGGGCAACGAGGGCGCAGAGGTGTTCGAGGGCATTCAGGACGCGCTGTTCACCGGCCTGATCGCCGTGCACGGCCTGTCCGCCTCCGAGGACAATGGGCCGCTGGTCAACAGCCGCACCGGGTCGATCTACATCGTCAAGCCCAAGATGCACGGGCCCGACGAGGTGGCGTTCACCGCCGAGTTGTTCAGCCGGGTCGAAGACGTCCTGGGGTTGCCGCAGGCGACGCTCAAGATCGGCATCATGGACGAGGAGCGGCGCACCACCGTCAACTTGCGGGCCTGCATCAAGGCCGCCGCCGACCGGGTGGTGTTCATCAACACCGGCTTCCTGGACCGCACCGGCGACGAGATCCACACCTCGATGGAGGCCGGGCCGATGGTGCGCAAGGCCACCATGAAGTCTCAGCCGTGGATCCTGGCCTATGAGGACAACAACGTCGACGCGGGCCTGGCCACCGGTTTCACCGGCCACGCCCAGATCGGCAAGGGTATGTGGGCGATGACGGACCTGATGGCCGACATGGTCGAGCAGAAGATCGGGCACCCGCGCGCCGGTGCCACCACCGCGTGGGTGCCCTCGCCGACCGCCGCCACCCTGCACGCGATGCACTACCACCAGGTGGACGTCTCCGAGGTGCAGACGGAGCTGGCCGGAAAGCGCCGGGCCACAATCGATCAGCTGCTGACCATCCCGCTCTCCGAGGGCTTGGCCTGGGCGCCCGACGAGATCCGCGAGGAGGTCGACAACAACTGCCAGTCGATCCTCGGCTACGTGGTGCGCTGGATCTCCCAAGGCGTGGGCTGCTCGAAGGTTCCCGACATCCACGATGTGGCCCTGATGGAAGACCGTGCGACGCTGCGGATCTCGTCCCAGCTGCTGGCGAACTGGCTGCGGCACGGGGTGATCACCGCCGACGACGTGCAGTCCAGTCTGGAGCGGATGGCCCCGGCCGTGGACCGGCAGAACGCGGGAGACCCGAATTATCTGCCGATGGCCCCGGACTTCGACGACAGCATCGCGTTCGCGGCCGCGCGGGAGTTGATCCTGTCCGGAACCAGTCAGCCCAACGGCTACACCGAGCCGATCCTGCACCGGCGTCGCCGAGAGTTCAAAGCCGCCGCCGGCGTCTGAACCCTACCCGGATCTTCAGTGGAATTGACCGTGGCGGGCAAGCTGACCAGGCGGGAAGGACGCATCCACCGTGGGTAGGCACAGTTTCCCCGGCCCGGACGATTTCGATGAGGACCCACTGGGACGCGGCGAGTCCGACTACGGCGACGACGACACGGCATCACCGGATCCGTTCGGCTTCGGCGACCCGGACGACGACGAGTACGTCGACGACTATCACGACGCGTTCTACGACGACTCGTTCGGCGGCGAAACGGGCTATGCCGCCGACCCGGCCCAGTACATGCGGCGAGGCGGCCCTGACGAAGAGGAAACTCGTTACCGCACCGGGCCTTTCGGCGCGGTTGATGCTCAGTCCGGCGAAGCGTCGGCCGTCGGGCGGGAGGAGCCGCGCGGCGGTCACCGCAACCTGGACCGGTGGCGCCGGCACCGCAACGACACCGGCCGCCGCGGTGTCAGCGTCGGTGTGATCGCAGCGCTGGTGGCGGTGATCGTCGTGGTCGGCGGGGTGATCCTGTGGCGCTTCTTCGGCAACTCGCTGTCGCATCGGTCCGCCGTGGCCGCCGGCGCCTGCGCCGAGGGTGACCTGACGGTCGCCGTCATCGCGGACCCCTCGATCGCCGATCACGTGCAGGGCTTCGCCGACCGGTTCAACAAGACCGCCAAGCCGGTGGGCGATCGCTGCGTGTCGGTACAGGTCAAACCGGTGGACTCCGACGCCGTCATCAGTGGTTTCATCGGTGAATGGCCGGCACAGCTGGGTCAGCGCCCGGCACTGTGGATTCCGGGCAGCTCGATTTCGGCGGCCCGCCTGCGGGCCTCCGCGGGCCAGGAAACCGTCAGCGATACTCGTTCCCTGGTCACCTCGCCGGTGCTGCTGGCGGTCCGGCCCGAACTCGAGCCCGCGCTGCAGAAACAGAGCTGGGCGAGCCTGCCCGAGTTGCAGACCGATCCCGACGGTTTGGGCCGGCTCGGACTTCCCGGCTGGGGGCAGCTGCGGCTGGCGCTGCCGATCGGCGGCAACGGCGATGCGGCTTTCCTGGCCGGCGAGGCCGTGGCGGCCGGCGCCGCCCCGAAAAGCGCCCCCGCCACCGACGGGACGCCGGCGGTGCACCGGCTGGCCGGCGCACAGCCCCAACTCGCCGACAACTCGCTGGCTGAGGCGCTGAACGTCCTGCTGCGCCAAGGCGATCCGGCCGCTGCCCCGGTACACGCGGTGGTGACCACCGAGCAGCAACTGTTCACCCGGGGGCAATCCTTGTCGGATCCGGCGCGCACGCTCGGTTCCTGGCTGCCACCGGGGCCGGTGCCGGTCGCCGACTACCCCACCGTCTTGCTCGCCGGGTCCTGGCTGTCGCAGGAACAGGTCAGCGCCGCCAGTGAGTTCGCCCGCTTCGCCCGCAAGCCGGACCAGCTCGCGGAGCTGGCCAAGGCCGGATTCCGGGTGGAGGGCGTCGCCCCGCCGAGCAGTGAGGTCACCGACTTTCCGGCGGTGTCGGACACCCTTTCGGTAGGCGACGACGCGATGCGGGCCACCCTGGCCAATGCGCTCAGCACCCTGCCGGGCAGTTCGGCGGTGACGATCATGCTCGACGGGTCCATGACCACCGATGAGGGCGGCAAGACCCGGCTGGCCCACGTAATCGCCGCCCTGGATCAACGGATCAGGGCGCTACCGCCGAACTCCGCCGTGGGCCTGTGGACCTTTGACGGGGTGGAGGGCCGCAACGTGGTCACCGCCGGCCCGCTGGAGGAACCGGTCAACGGCGGCACCCGGGCCGAGACCTTGGTCGGAGAGCTCGATGCCCTGAGCTCGACCTCCGGCGGCGCGGTGTCGTTCACCACCCTGCGGCTGGTCTACAACCAGGCGCTGGCCAACTACCGTGCCGGGCAAACCAACTCGGTGCTGGTGATCACCGCCGGCCCGCACACCGACCGGACGCTGGACGGCCCCGGACTGCAGGAGTTCATCCGGGCGAACACCGACCCCGAGCGCCCGGTCGCCGTCAACGTCATCGACTTCGGCGCGGACGCCGATCAGGCGACGTGGCAGTCGGTGGCTCAACTGTCCGGCGGCACCTATCAGAACCTCCGCGGGGCGAACACCCCCGAGCTGGCCGCGGCGCTGAACACGCTGCTGGGCTGATCCCGCCCGTTAGGCGCCCAGGGCGTCGAGGATCTGCTGCGGGATGACGTCCACCAGCTGGGTGATCATGCCGCCGAAGGATCCGACGCTGATGTCGGCCAGGTCCAGGTTCCCCAGGCCCAGGCTGTCGAGCAGATCGGTCAGGTTCAGGTCCAGCGGGGGAATCAGGTCACCCAGGTTCAGCGGCAGGTCGTCGAGACCCAGGCCGCTGATCAGGCCACCCAGGTCCAGGCCGTTGAGCAGGCCGGTGATGTCGATGCCGCCTAGGCCCAATCCGCTCAGCAGTTCGCTCAGCGACAGGTCGCCGGTCGACGCCGGGAAGCCCAGCGCCTCCAGCACCCCGCCGACGGTCAGGTCCTGACCGGGCACGATCCCCAGATCGCCGAGCAGGCCGCCGAGGGTCAGGTCGTTCGACGACAGACCCAGGTCACCGAGCAGGCCGCCGATCGACAGGCCGCTACCGTCCAACCCCAGATCGCCGAGCAGGCCGCCGATCGTCAGGCCGCCGGGTGTCGAACCCAAGACGTCGAGCAGATCACCGACGGTCAGGCCGTTGCCGTCCAGACCCAGGTCGCCGAGCAGGTCACCGATCGTCGTGCCGGCCCCGGAGAGTCCCAGCGCGCCCAGCAGGTCATCGAGTGTCAGGCCGGCGGTGTTCAGCCCCAGGCCAGCGAGCAGATCGTCGAGGCCCAGGCTGGCGGGCGTGATACCCAGTGCACTGAACAGGCCGTCGAGCAGGCCGCCGATGCTCGGGGCGGTGGAAGGTATGAGGGCGCTGATAGTGGTGATGAGAAGGCTGACCGCCCCGGTCACCACGCCGTTCAACGGAATGCCGAACGCGCTCAGCACGCCCTCCAGAGCCGACGTCAGCAAACTGACCACGCTCCCGCCGGGCAGTGCATCGCCGGCGCCCAGGCCGATCAGGCTGAGCAGCAGATCCGGGCTGACCGTGCTCGTCGGGTCCAGGCCCAGCGAACCGAGCAGCGCGTTCAACATCGTCGTCGACACCGATGTGCTCGGGTCGAGCCCCAGCGCGCCGAGCAGACTGTTGATCACTTCCGGCGTCAGCGTGCTGTTCGAATCCAGGCCCAGCGAGTTCAGCAGTTCGGTCAGCACCGCCGGCGAGATCACACCGCCCGGGTCCAGTCCCAGCGAACTCAACAGGCCGTTCACCACGTCCGTCGACACCCCGCCGGCCGGGTCGAGCCCGAGCGTACCGAGCAGGCTGTTGAGCATGGTCGCCGACAGCGCGTTCGCCGGGTCCAGCCCCACCAGGGCCAGCAGGCTGGCCGGCGACAGCAGCGTCGTCGGGTCGATACCGAATGCGCTCAGCACGCTGCTCAGCGGCAGATTGTTCAGGTCGACGCCGGTGTCCAGGCCCAGTCCGTTCAAGACGCCGGTCAGGCCGAGGCTGCCCAACCCGAGGTTGCCGAGCCCCAGGAATCCCAGCAGCCCGCCCAGGTCGGTGATCCCGCTGCCGAGGTTGAGCAGGTCGCCCAGCCCGTCGTCGCTGATGCCCAGTTCACTGAGCAGGCTGCCGAGGGTCAGGTTGCCCAGCCCGAGCTGATCGATCAGGTTCTGCAGGTCCAGGTTGGTCAGGTCCACGTTGCCCAGTCCCAGGGCGTTGAGCAACTGGACCAGGTTGAGGTTCACCTCCAGGTTCTGCACCGGGGCGAGCACGCCGTTGAGCACCGGGATGTTGATGATGCCGCCGAGCAGGCTGACGTTCTGGGCACCGTTGAGGTAGGCGTCGGCGATGGTGGCCGGCGCGCTGAACAGCCCGGAGAAGTCCCCGCCGGCCATCTGGGCCGCGGCGTTGCTGATCGCCTGGGAGGTCAGCGCCTGCGCGCCCATGCTGGCGATCGCCAGTTCGAGGCCGGGCGGCAGCTGCACCGAGACTGTCGCCGGCAGCTCGGAGATATCGGTGGTGATGGTCGGAGTGATGCTGGTGAATGCGCTGATCACTCCGAACGGGTCGGTGAACAGCTTGCCGAAGACCGCCGTGATGGCGCCCCAGTCGGCGTTGTCACTGATGTTGGTCAGGTTCGCGGTGGTGTGGGTGAACAGATCCGACCAGGCATCGGTCAGCTGCACGGCATGGAACTCGGCGCCGGTGGCCGGGAGCAGCGGTGTGACCGGCGCGATCGGCGCGACCGCGATGATGCCGGCGCCCGCGACGGCGATGCCGGCGGTGAGGTACGGGCGAAGCGCAAGTTGCTGCATGATCTCTCCTCAGTGTGATCCCCGTCACCGTTCAAGTGAGACCAGCTTAAACTAATTTCTTGTCACACATGAGAGTTCACTGATTTTTCGCCGACGTAACTGTTTCGAAAGCCAAGGGTCTCGCTATACTGCCCCACCCCGACACGAGCAGCGGTCGACCCGAGCGGTGCCCGGAATCGCCCGGGCGCCGCTCGGGTCGACCGCTGCGTGTCATTACATACCGATTCCCCGCGGCACGCAGCTAAATTGCACAAAATGTGATTGTTTTTATTCAGGCTTCCCCCAGACTTCTGCTCAGGGTAGGTTTTCCCTCGGTAACTTAATAGCGGCACAACACTTTTGGGGGGAATCAATGGTCGGACAGCATGTGTCTCGGATCGATGCGGTGGCAGGTATCGCCCTGCTGTGGACCGGGTTCATGGTCACCAGCCCGATTGCGCCGCACACCTCGCCCGAACCGACCACGGCTGCGGTCGAACTCACGGCGGTGGCCACTCCGGACCCCGGCGACTTCTTGGGACTGGGGCAGTTCGCTGCCCAGATGGTCGAGGTCAACGAGCTGGTCGGCCGTTTCGTGCAGTACGTCCCCGATGTCCTCAATCAGCAGTTCACCGGCCTGAACGATGTGGTGAACTCGTCGCTCGCCGATCTCGACTGGTCGGACCTGGGTGCGAGCATGAACGCGCTCGGCGCGAACCTCGATGAGTGGGAGCAGGGGTTCTGGGCGCAGATGTGGCAGTTCGCCGAGAACATGGACACCGATCCCACTACCGGCGAACTGGTGCCGAGCCTGTGCAACATCCTCAACGTGCTCGGCAACGACCTGTCGAACCAGTTCCAGGTCATGGTGGCCGGGATCAACGACATGGGCAGCGAACTGTCGGCTCAGTTCCAGAACGCGATGGACGGGCTGGACGGATTCTTCGACGGACTCGGCGGCCTCTGAGCCGGTCCCCCGCGCCTGGGCCCGGACGCTTCCGGGCTCAGGCGTAGGCCTCCACCGGCGGGCAGGAGCAGACCAGGTTGCGGTCGCCGAACGCACCGTCGATCCGGCGAACCGGGGGCCAGACCTTCGGGCGGAAGTCGCGCCCCAGCGGATAGGCGGCGTGCTCGCGGGTGTACGGGTGCTCCCACTTGTCGACCATCAGGCACTCGGCGGTGTGCGGGGCACCCCGCAGCGGGTTGTCCTCGACAGTCCACTCGCCGGCGCCGACCCGGTCGATTTCGCTGCGGATGGCGATCATCGCCTCGCAGAATGCATCCACCTCGGCCAGGCTCTCGCTCTCGGTGGGCTCCACCATCAGGGTGCCGGCCACCGGAAAGCTCATGGTCGGGGCGTGGAAACCGTAGTCGGCCAACCGTTTTGCCACATCGTCGACCGTAACGCCGGTGGCCTTGGTGATCCCGCGCAGATCCAGGATGCACTCGTGGGCCACCATGCCGTTCTCGCCGGTGTAGAGCACCGGGAAGTATTCGTCGAGGCGGCGGGCGATGTAGTTCGCCGACGCGATCGCGGTCAGCGACGCCGCCCGCAGGCCCTGAGCGCCCATCATCCGGATGTAGGCCCAGGTGATCGGCAGGATCGACGCCGACCCGTAGGGGGCCGCCGACACCGGCGCGCCGCCGGGCAACTCGGCGGCCAACGGGTGCCCGGGCAGGAACCCGGCCAGGTGCTCTCGCACCGCCACCGGCCCGACGCCGGGGCCGCCGCCGCCGTGCGGGATGCAGAACGTCTTGTGCAGGTTCAGATGGCTCACGTCACCGCCGAAGCGACCGGGCCGGGCCAACCCGACCAGCGCGTTGAGGTTGGCGCCGTCGACGTAGACCTGCCCGCCCGCGTCGTGTACCGCGGCGCAGATCTCGGCGATGTCGTGCTCGTAGACCCCGTGGGTGGACGGGTAGGTGATCATCAGCGTCGACAGTGTCGTGGCGTGCTCGGCGACCTTGGCCCGCAGATCGTCGAGGTCGACGTCGCCGTTCTCCCGACAGGCCACCACCACCACCCGCATCCCGGCCAGTGCCGCCGACGCGGCGTTGGTGCCGTGCGCGCTGGACGGGATCAGGCAGACGTCGCGGTGGGACTCGCCGCGGCTGGCGTGGAAGGCGTGGATCGCCAGCAGGCCCGCATATTCGCCCTGCGAGCCGGCGTTGGGTTGTAGCGACACCGCGTCGTACCCGGTGATCCCGGCCAGCCAGCCCTCCAGCTGGGCGATCAGCCGGCGCAGCCCCGCGGCGTCGTCGATCGGAGCGAATGGGTGCTGGCAAGCGAATTCCGGCCAGGTGATCGATTCCATCTCCGCCGCGGCATTGAGCTTCATCGTGCACGAGCCGAGCGGAATCATGCTGCGGTCCAGCGCGATGTCCTTGTCCGACAGGGTGCGCAGATACCGCATCATCGCGGTTTCGGTCCGGTAGCGCGAAAAGGCCGGATGGGTGAGGAATTCCGAGGTGCGGGTGTTGACGTCCACCGATGCCGGCTCGGCGGGCTCGACCCCGAAAGCCTCCAGCACCGCGGCCACATGGGCGTCGGTGGTGGCCTCGTCGCAGGACACCGAGACGTGGTCGGCGTCGACGCGCCACAGGTTGATGCCGGCGGACCTAGCCGCCGCGACGATCGCGTCGGCGCGGCCCGGCACCCGGGCCAGCACCGTGTCGAAGTAGCGGTCATGCACCACCGCGCCACCGAGGGCGGCGCCGATCTTCTCGGCGTGGCCGTGCACCCGTCGCGCGATCGCGGTCAGGCCTTCGGCGCCGTGGTAGGCGGCGTACATCGCGGCCATCACCGCCAACAGCACCTGCGCGGTACAGATGTTCGACGTGGCCTTGTCGCGGCGGATGTGCTGCTCGCGGGTCTGCAGCGCCAACCGGTACGCCGGCGAGCCGTCGGCATCCACCGACACCCCGACCAGCCGTCCCGGCAGCTGGCGGGCATGCTTGGTCTGCACCGCCAGATAGCCGGCGTGGGGCCCGCCGAAGCCCATCGGCACCCCGAAGCGCTGGGCGCTGCCGAACGCCACGTCGGCGCCGATCTCGCCGGGCGGGGTGATCAGCGTGCATGCCAACAGATCGGCGCCGATCGCCACCATCGCGCCGCGCTGGTGGGCGGCTTCGATTACTTCCGACCAATCGGTGATCCGCCCGGACGCCCCCGGCAGCTGAGCGATCACCCCGAAGAAGTCGCCGTCGGGCAACCCTTCACGCAGGTCGGCGGTGACGATCTCGATGCCCAGCGGCTCGGCGCGGGTGGCCAGCACCGCCGCGGTCTGGGTGAACAGGTCGACGTCCACCAGCAGCCGGTTGGCCTTCCCGCGTACCGTGCGGTGCATCAGCGTCATCGCCTCCGCGGCGGCGGTGCCCTCATCGAGCATCGAGGCGTTGGCGATCTCGAGGCCGGTCAGGTCGGCGACCATGGTCTGGAAATTCAGCAGGGCCTCCAACCGGCCCTGGCTGATCTCGGGCTGATACGGCGTATAGGCGGTGTACCAGGCCGGGTTCTGCATGATGTTGCGCAGCAGCACCGGTGGGGTGAGCGTGTCGTAGTAGCCCTGGCCGATCATCGACACCGCGACCGTGCCGGCGTCGGCCAGCTCCCGCAGTTCGGCCAGCGCCTGGGCCTCGCTGGCGGCGGGCGGCAGGCCGTCCAGCCCCGGCGCGACGCCGTCGGGCCTCAGCGCATCGAGGATGCCGGCCGGCAGCGCCTTGGCGGCCAGGTCGTCCAGCGAATCCACGCCGATGGTCGCGAGCATCGTGGCGATGGCGGCGCGGTCCGGGCCGATGTGCCGGTCCTGGAAGCGCGGGTAGCGGAATTCAGTGTGTTCGGACACGAGTGGTCTCCTGGCATCGGGAGCGGGCTATGACGAGTCAATCGATCTGGCCCTCCCCCTCTGTCTTCACCCGTACGCCAGGCGCCTGAGAGCTTCGGCCGATGCCGCCGCGACGGACGCGGTGGCGGGCCTTTCCCCATCGGCGGGCGGGGCCGTCACCAGCCGCCGCCACTTTCCAGAGGCATCGGAATCCCGGGCGGTCCATGGGCCTGAGAGGTTGTCGGAGAGGTGTTGCTCCTTCGGCGTCTGCGGCTGGCTGCCGCAGAACTCTCCCGCGTCGAGTGCGATGCGCTACCCAGTTTACCCGCCGAGCAGACACGGAATCGCACGCCGGCGCCGCAGTCCATGCGATTCTGCGGCTGCTCGCGAAGGGAAGTCGACCTAGCCGGTCTTGCGGTCGCGAAACTTGCGGCGGCTGGCCAGCTCGTCTTCCGGCGCGGCGATCGACTCGCCGCCGTCGGCGCGCTCGCCGGGGAAGTCGGAGATGACACCGGTCAGCTCGCGCATCGCGCCCGACACCGCGATGCCGAACACGCCCTGGCCGCCCTGCAGCAGGTCGACGACCTCCTCGGCCGAGGTGCACTCGTAGACGGTGGTGCCGTCGGAGAACAGCGTGATGTTGGCCAGGTCGCGGACCCCGCGCTCACGCAGGTGGTCGACGGCGACCCGGATGTTGTGCAGCGAGATGCCGGTGTCGAGCAGGCGCTTGACGATCTTGAGCACCAGGATGTCTTTGAACGAATACAGTCGCTGGCTGCCCGAACCGGCCGCACCCCGAATCGATGGCACCACCAGCGAGGTGCGCGCCCAGTAGTCGAGCTGGCGGTAGGTGATGCCAGCGATCTGGCAGGCGCTGGGGCCGCGGTAGCCGACCAGTTCGTCGGGGACGGAGTCGTCGGGGAACAGCCCGGCCTGCACCGGTTCACCCGCGCCGGGAGCTGGCGCTGCGACCTCGACGTCACCGTCCGATGCGGACTGGCCCGCGAAGTCCAGCTGATCCTGCCCCGGTTGCTCGCCCACGATGCTTCCTCTCGCCGATCGCGCTCGTTGCCACTGGCTGGCCGGTAGCCGCGTTTGCTCTTGCCCGAGTTGCTGGTGAGCATACGCTGTCCGACCGGCCGCCGCGCCGTTGTTCCCGCCCGGGTTCAAGTATGGGGGCCGCAATTTCGGCGCGATGCTTTCGCATGGGCGTGTCGTCATGCCGCTCGCAGATGAGACGGATCTGTGACTGGGCTGAGGCCGCCGCGCCGGGTCAGGTTGCTTTGAAATCGTCGGGCGACACGCTATCGAGGAACTCCTTGAACTTCTCCACCTCGTCCTCACGGACCGCGCCCGAGCTCTCGTCGTCATTCTCATCGGGAATCAATAGGCCCGCCTCGGCCAGCACCGCTTCCTCGACGTAGATCGGCACCCCCACCCGCAGCGCGATCGCCACCGAATCCGAGGGACGCGCCGACACCGTGATGTCGCGGTCGAAGATCAGGTCGGCGTAGAAGGTGCCTTCCTGCAGATCGACGATCCGGACTTCTTTGAGCGAATGTCCGAGCGCGGCGATCAGGTCGCGGATCAGGTCGTGGGTCAGCGGCCGGGCCGGCTCCACGCCCTGCTGTTCCAGGGCGATGGCGGCGGCTTCGGCCTGCCCGATCCAGATCGGCAGGTATCGATCGCCGTCGGCTTCACGCAGCAACAACACGGGCTGGTTCTGCGGCTGCTCGACGCGAATACCGACTACGCGTACTTCACCCATCTCCAGTCAGCCCTCCGCATTTTGCCAATGTCCCAAGTGGCTGTGTTCCAGCCCGACTCGCTGCGAAACCCCGGTTGGGACAACCGCATGTCGCACAACAAGCCGCCGAGGCGAGTCTAGTCCTCAGCCGTGCAGAACGTCGTGTACCGCCGACTTGAGCAGTGCGGTATGCAGCGCGATCGCCAGCGCCGCGACCTCGCGCGCCAAGTCGTCGGCGCGGTCGCGTGCGCCGGCTTTGCCACCCTTGACCAGCGGACCGGCGATCTGGGCGATCAGATCGGACTGCCGATCCGCGGCCGAACGGAACGCCCGCAGGTGCCGTGGCTCGACGCCGTAATCGGCCAGCCCCCGGGCGCACTGCGCGATGACGACCGCGTGCTCGTCGAACAATCCCCCCGGGCCGGCGGCGATCACGCCAGATCTGACCAGCGCCGTCAGCAGGGCGTCATCCGCGCCGGAGCGTTCCAGCAGATCCTCCCGGCTCAGCCGGACCCGTCGGGGCGGTGTCGGCAGCACCGCGTCGTTGTGAGCGGCGTCCCGGGCGGCCGGCACCAACCGTGGGACGGGATAAGGCGAGTCGGTCAGCGGCAGCGCACCGTCCGACTCGGCGTCCAGCCGCGCCTTGATCACCTTCAGCGGCAGATAATGGTCGCGTTGCGCGGTCAGCACATACCGCAGCCGGGCACAGTCATAAGCACTGAACCGGCGGTAGCCCGACGCCGCCCGCTGCGGCGTTACCAGCCCCTCGGTCTCCAGGAAACGAATCTTGGAGATCGTGACATCGGGAAATTCTGGCCGAAGCAGATCCAGTACCGCTCCGATCGACATCCCGGCCAGTTCAGGGCTGTCAGGCGCGCTCAACTCAGCTCCCCGGCCCGGCCTCGTTCTCACCCGTCTTGGGGCCGGTCAGGAACACCAGGCGGAACTTGCCGACCTGGACCTCGTCGCCGTTGACCAGCACCGCAGAATCAACCGGCTCCCGGTTGACGTAGGTGCCGTTGAGGCTGCCGACGTCGACGACCTGAAATTCGTTGCCCTCCAGCCGGAACTCGGCATGGCGGCGGCTGACCGTGACGTCGTCGAGGAAGATGTCGCTGTCGGGATGGCGGCCGGCCGCGGTGACCGGTTGGTCGAGCAGGAAACGCGACCCGGCATTGGGGCCCCGCTTGACGACCAGCAGCGCCGATCCCGCGGGCAATCCCTCCACGCCCGAGGTCAGGCTCTCGCCGCCCGCCTGCGCGGGCGCGTCGAGTTCGCTGAGGAAATCAGCACGGAAGACCGATGTGGTTTCCACAGTGACCTCGTCGCCTGCCTGGTCGTTGTCCTTCTCCGTCACCCGCTGCTCCTCACTGGCCACTGTCCTGCTACCTGGTCGCACCCGCCGGACATCCATGGCACCGGACCCACAATCGTTGAGTCGACCGTACCGCGCAGCGGTCGATAATGTGCCCCGCACCGCGGGATCGTGTCACGGAATACCCGGCGGGTCCCGGCAGGCAGGCTAGCAATATTCATTCGGCCAGCGTCGCGCGGTACGCGTCGGCGGTCAGCAGTCCCGACAGGGTCTGATCCAACGCGCCGGCGTCGGCGTCTGTGACCTGAAGATCCAGCAACCAGCCGGCGCCGTAGGGGTCGGAGTTCACCAACTGCGGGCTGGCGTCCAGATCGGCGTTGACCGCAACCACTTTCGCCGAGATCGGACCGTAGAGATCCGAAACGGACTTGGTCGACTCCACTTCGCCGAAGCTCTCCCCCGCGGTCACGTCGGTGCCCACGCCGGGCAGCTGCACGAAAACCACGTCCCCCAGTGCCGCCTGCGCGAAGTCGGTGATGCCCACCCGGACGATGTCCTGCCCGGTGCGCCGAACCCATTCGTGCTCAGCGGTGTAATACAGATCGGATGGAACGAGACTTTCCGAGCTCACAGTGATCGTGCTCCTTGCGCTGTCGGGTTCACTTGACTGGCTGAGCGTATTGGCGGGGTTTCGGTTGTCGCAACACGGTCACCTCGACACGGTCGGCCTGCTGCACGCCCATGGCGCCACCGAACCGCTTGACGCTGTCGACGGCCCCGCCGGGAATGTTCATCGCGGCAGCCAGAGTGGGTGGATCGCCTATCGCCAGAACGGAATACGGCGGAGCCAAGGCTATCCCGTCGAATTCCAGCGCCCCCGGGGCGCCGGCGACCCAGGAATCCACTCCGACCCGCACCGCCTTCGTGCCGTCACGGATCTCCATCGCCTCGGCGCCGGCCGCCCGCAGCTCGTTGATCACATCGAGCATCGTCTCCGGCGCGACGCCTCGCGCCGGATCGTCGACGGTGATGACCACACCGGGTCCTACGGCGCCGACGGTGCCGATCATGATCGCCAGCGCGGACAGCCGGGCCCGGGCGTTCTCGATGGCGGCCTGGTCACTGCTGCCGGACTCCTGCAGCGCATTGAGCGTCTGCTGCAGCTCGGCGATCTCGGTGTTGAGCGTGGCTTCGCGCTGACGCAGCGAGTCCAGCAGCACCAGCAGATCGGCCGGCCGGGCCGTCTCCAGGGCGTCGGCGGAGTCGTTCTGGCGGACCTGGGTGACGATCGCGACCCCCAGCAGCAGACACAGCAGCATCGCCAGTACCCCGAACAGCGGCCCCGAACGGCCCCAGCGAAAACCGAGCGGGCCGCGGCGTGACGGCGCAACCGCCTCCGTCTCGGGCAACTCGTGCCGCCCGTGCGGCACCGGTTCGCTACCCACCGCGTCAGGCACCGAACAGTCGTCGACGCAGCGCCGCGGCGTTGCCGAAGATCCGGATGCCCAGCACCACGATGATCGCGGTGGACAGCTGCGTGCCGACCCCCAGCTGGTCACCGAGATAGACGATCAGCGCCGCAACCAGGACGTTGAACACGAACGACACGACGAACACCTTCGCGTCGAAAATCCGCTCCAGGTAGGCGCGCAGACCGCCGAACACGGCGTCCAGCGCCGCCACCACGGCGATCGGCAGGTAGGGCTGAACCACCTCCGGAACGCTGGGATGAAAAACCAGCCCCAGCACGATTCCGGCGATCAGCGCGGCGATACCGATCATCGAGAACTCACCCCGGCCTCCCAACCTCTGACGCGACGCCGACGGCGCCACGGTCTGCAGCGCAAGCTTGCGTCACGACTGCCCTATCTGTTTGGCGAACCGGACATCTCGCACCGAACCCGCCGGCAGGGTCAGGTCGGCGGCGGTCCGGCCGTCGACGCGCACCACCACCCCGTAGGACACTTCCAGCAGCCGCAGCCGGTACAGCCCGGGCGTCCGGTCGAAGGCATCGCGCAGCTCGCGCGGCGGCCCGATGGCGCGCACCGAGTAGGGACTGCTGATCGGCTTGTTGTCGACCAGGATCGCACCGCCTGCCTGCCGGATCGTCACGTTGGGGCCGATCCGGACATCGCCGATCGCGATCGCCTCGGCGCCGCTGGCCCACAACGAGTTCACGACGAGCTGCAGGTCGCGGTCCAAGATGATCTGTTGGCTGCCCGACACGCGCTGCTTGGAGGCATCGGAGAGGTTTCGCCCGACGCCCGGGTCGGTCACCGTGACGATCAGACCGGGACCGGTCACTCGGGTGCTGGCGGCAGCAAGGCTCAGTGCGTCGAGCCCGGCCAGCACCCGCTGCCCCTCGGCGTCGTCGGCCAGCCGGTGCCGGCGCAAGTCGTCGACCCGGTTGGTCAACGAGTCGCGTTTGTCGGTGAGCCTGCCGGTCACGTCTTCGGCCGACCGCACGTTGGTGGCCAGCACCTGCTGGGCGTCGCGCACCCCGGGCGCCAACGACTCGGCCTGGGCGAAGGCGACGGCGAATACTGTCGCCAACAGCAGCGCCGCGAGCGCCTCCCAGGCCCATCCCGCCACCCGGGCCCGCCCCGTCGAGTGCGGCCCCCGCCGCTCGCGTGCGGCGGCAGCCGCGGCATAGCCGGGGTCGAGGTGCTCGGACAGCAGCGAGCGCAGCAGCGAGGGCACCGCGAATCGCTGCGGCCGGCCGGCCTCGTGGGCGCCCCGATCATCGCGGCCCTCATAGCCGCTGAGTGCGAAGAACGGTTCAGACATCTGCTACCCGGAGGCGACCTTCGGCATCGTGCGGGCCACCAGCGACACCTGGATCAGATACAGCACGAACGCCCACAGGTACATGCCCAGGCCCCAGATCAGGAAGGCCCAACCGACCGACAGCACCACCCGGCTGGCCAGCGCGTCCCACTGCCCCAGCAGAATCAGCGGAAACGCCGACATCAGGGCGAACGTGCCGGCTTTTCCGATGTAGGTCACCGGCAGCGCGGTCAGTCCCCGGCTGCGCAACACCGGCAGCACCGCGGCCAGCAGCAGGTCGCGGGCCAGCAGTGTGCCGATGATCCACCACGGCACCAGGCCGCGGATACCGAAGGCGATCGGGACGGCCAGCATGTAGAGCCGGTCGATCGCCGGGTCGAGCAGTGCGCCCAGCGCCGAGGACTGATCCAGCAACCGGGCCAGTTTGCCGTCGGCCCAGTCCGAGGCGCCGCTGAGCATCAGGACCGCCACCGCCGGCCCGTCGGCCCGGGCCACCAGCAGCAGGTACAGGAAGACGCCGATCAGTCCGAGACGCGCCACGCTGATGATGTTGGGCACCGTGAGCACCCGGTCGCGTTCTGACCCGGCAGGCATATCCGTTGTGCCCCTAGCGGAAGATCCCGGGCAGGCTCAGCGCGTCCATCGTGTCGTCGCTGAGCGGGTTGTCCCGGACCATGTAGGTCCACGTCGAGGTGGGCCGTGCCAGCTTGGACAGGTCGATGCCTGGCTCGGACTCGATCTGTTCGGACGTCTCGAGGGTCTGCTGGGCCGCCTCGATGGCGTCGGCGGCCAGCGATGCGAACGCATCCAGGGCCATCCGGTGGAATTCGTCGAGCGGATTCTGCCGGCCCAGGGCACGCAGGTGGATGCTCTCCCGGATGTCGGCCAGGAACGCCAGGTGATCGGCCCAGCCGCGGTCCAGGTGGTAGAGCATGATCAGCCGGCAGATCTTCTCGAGCTTCGCCTCAGCGTCCTCACCGAACTTCTCGCGCAACTCGGCGTAGCGCTGCGGCGCCAGCTCGGCGAGCTCCTCGCGGGCCGCCGGGGTGGCCAGCAAGGTGTTACGCCGCTCCACGATGATCGCGCGCTGCTGGGCGATCAGCTGGTTGTAGCGCCAGGTGTTGGCGTGGATGTCGAGTAGCTTGCCCTCGGCGATGCGCTGGGCGTGGTCGAGCATTCCGGAGGCCTTCGGGCTCAGAATCCGACCGTCTTCGTCAGTCTCGGTCGGAAGCTTGTTGGCTTCCAGGTTGGTCGCGGCGACCTCGTCCTCCCAGCTGGAGAAGAACACCGACGAGCCGGGGTCGCCCTGGCGGCCGGCACGCCCGCGCAGCTGGTTGTCCAGGCGTTGGGTGTGCTGCCGGCCGGTGCCGATCACATGCAGACCGCCCAGCTCGACGACCTTGTCGTGGAGTGCCTCGTCGGAGCCGCCCAGCCGGATGTCGGTGCCACGCCCGGCCATCTGGGTGGAGACGGTGACCGCGCCGAGCTTGCCGGCCTCGGCGATCACCGTGGCCTCCTCGGCGTCGTTCTTGGCATTGAGCACCACCGCCGGGACCCCGCGTTTGCGCAGCCGCTCGTGCAATTCCTCGGACTCGGCCACGTCGTGGGTCCCGACCAGCACCGGCTGCCCGGTGGCGTGCATCTCGACGATGTGGGCGACGATGGCGTCGTTCTTGGCGGCGGCGGTGATGTAGACGCGATCCGCCTCGTCCTCGCGGATGTTGGGCATGTTCGGGGGAATCGGCGAGACACCCAGCTGATAGAACTGGCGCAGCTGCTCACCGGCCGCCAGCGCCGTCCCGGTCATGCCGCACACCGTGGGATACCGGTTGACCAGTGCCTGCACCGTGATGGTGTCGAGCACCTCGCCGGTCTCGGTGGTCTCGATGCCCTCTTTGGCCTCCACCGCGGCCTGCAGGCCGTCCGGCCAGCGCTGCAGGGCGGCGATCCGGCCACGGGAGGCGTTGATCAACTGCACCTTGCCGTCGCGGACGATGTAGTGCACGTCGCGCTGCAGCAGCACGTGGGCATGCAGCGCCACGTTGACCTCGGTCAGCGTCGACACCACGTGTTCCTCGGAGTACAGGTCGATGCCGCCGAGCGCCTTCTCGACCTTCTTCGCCCCCACCTCGGTGAGGTGGATGTTGCGCCGGTCCTCGTCGGAGTCGTAGTCGACTCCGGGCTTGAGCCGTCCGACCAGCTCGACGATCTCCATTCGGGGCGTCTCCCGGTGCGTGGTGCCGGCCAGCACCAGCGGCACCAGTGCCTCGTCGACCAGCACCGAATCGGCCTCGTCGATCAGCGCCACATCCGGGTTGGGCGAGACCAGATCATCGACATCGGTGACCAGCTGGTCGCGCAGCACGTCGAAGCCGATCTCGTTGATCGACGCGTAGGTGACATCGCACTTGTAGGCCGCGCGACGCTGGGCCGCCGTGGAGTCTTCGGTGATCCAACCGACGGTGACCCCGAGGGCCTCCAGCAGGGGGCCCATCCATTCGGCGTCGCGGCGGGCCAGGTAGTCATTGATCGTCACGACGTGCACATGGCGCCCGCCGATGGCGTAACCGGCGGCGGCGATGGCACCGGAGAGCGTCTTGCCCTCGCCGGTGGCCATCTCGACCACATCGCCGGCCAGCATCCGCAGCGCGCCCTGCAGCTGAACGTCGAACGGGCGCAGGCCGGCGTTGCGCTCGGCGGCTTCGCGCGCGATCGCCAGGAATTGCGGAATGTCCGACGCGTCGGCCAGATCCTTCAGATTGAGCAGTTGGGCGGCCTTGCGCAGCTGCTCGTCGTCGAGTCCGGCGGCCTTCTTGGCGTAGTCGGCGGCCGCGTTGACCTCGGCCATCGAGCGGCTCTGGTTCTTCTCGGTGCTGGCGCCCAGCAGTTTCCAGAATTTTCCACTCAGCCGGCCCGACTTGGCACGGGTGGTCCCGGAGACCGTTTTGGAGGTGTTAGCCACAGCACAACCGTACGCGGTGGCAACCGTCTACGAGCCGGGGGCACCAGCGCGTCACCGGCCCTTGCGGCTCCGCTCACCCGACGCGATGGCGTACCGCTGCGGTAGGTTTCGCACGAGATTTTCTCGACTCGGATACCGGCCGGACAGCAAGGAGACGTCGCAGTGGACTCGAAGCTGTTCAACCCGTCGATCGACTGGTCGCACGCACTGCCCGATTCGCTGCTGTGGATCGCGATGGCCTGGGCCATCAGCGCCGTCGGCGTGGTTGCCGTGGTGGCGCTGCTGCGGGTGAGCACCCGGTGGGGGCGGCAGTTCTGGGAGATCACCGGTGGCTACTTCACCGGGCGTGACAGCGCCCGGGTCTGGGTGATGCTGGGCGTGCTGCTGCTGTCGGTGATCACCGCGGTGCGGCTCAACGTGCTGTTCAGCTTCCAGGGCAACGACATGTACTCCTCGCTGCAGACCGCGTTCCAGGGTGCCGCCGGCGGCGACGATGCGGTCAAACAGTCCGGCGTGCACGGGTTCTGGATGTCGATCGGCATCTTCAGTCTGATGGCGGTGCTGCACGTGGCGCGGGTGATGCTCGATATCTACCTGACCCAGCACTTCATGGTGAAGTGGCGTATCTGGCTCACCGAGCGGCTCACCGGGGACTGGCTGGAGGGGCGGGCCTATTACCGCGCCCACTTCATCAGGTCGCCGCTGGACCCGGCGATCGGCGAAGCCGTGGAAGGCGCCATCGACAACCCCGATCAGCGCATCCAGCAGGACATCGACATCTTCACCGCGGGCAACGGAGCCAATCCGAACGCCCCGGCCAACGGAACCGGCAGCACCCTGCTGTTCGGCGCCGTCCAGTCGATGGTGACGGTGGTGTCGTTCACCGCCATCCTGTGGAACCTGTCGGGCACGCTGACCGTGTTGGGCGTCGACATCCCCCGGGCGATGTTTTTGATCGTCCTGGTCTACGTCACGGTCGCCACCATCGTCGCGTTCTGGATCGGCCGGCCGCTGATCCGGCTGAGCTTCCGAAACGAGCTCACCAATGCGGCCTTCCGCTACGCATTGGTGCGGGTGCGCGATGCCGCCGAATCCGTCGCGTTCTATCGGGGTGAGCTGGCCGAGCGGATCCAGCTGCGGAAGCGGTTCTCCGCGATCATCGACAACTACCTGAAATTCGTGAACCGGACCATCGGGTTCGCCGGCTGGAACCTGTCGGTGAGTCAGGCGATCGTGCCACTGCCCTGGGTGATCCAGGCGCCGCGGCTGTTCTCCGGGCAGATCATGTTCGGCGGGGTGGCGCAGACCGCGTCCGCCTTCGGCAACATCTCCGACTCGCTGTCGTTCTTCCGCAACGCCTATGACAACTTCGCCGGCTACCGGGCCTCGATCATCCGTCTGCACGGGCTGGTGGAGGTCGACCGGCAGGCCCGCGAGCTGCCCGAGCTACTGGTCAAGCCCAGCCCGGACGGAACCGTGGCGATCGAGGGCGTCGAGGTGCGCAACCCCGACGGTGACCTGCTGATCGAATCCCTCGACGTCGATCTGGCCATCGGCGATGCGCTGATGATCGCCGGGCCGTCGGGCAGCGGTAAGACCACGTTGCTGCGCAGCCTGGCCCAGCTGTGGCCGTACGCATCGGGCACCCTGCGGCGCCCCGATGCGGTCAACGCGACCATGTTCATCTCGCAGCTGCCCTATATCCCGCTGGGTGATCTGCGGGCGGTGGTGGCCTATCCGCTGTCAGCCGGCGAGGTCTCCGACGCCGAGATCGCCGACGCACTGGTCAAGGTGGCGCTGCCGAATCTGGTCGACCGCCTCGACGACGTCGAGGATTGGGCCAAGGTGCTCTCCCCCGGTGAGCAGCAGCGGGTGGCGTTCGCCCGGCTGCTGTTGACCCGGCCCAAAGCGGCGTTCCTCGACGAGTCGACCTCGGCGCTCGACGAAGGGCTGGAGTTGACGCTGTACCGCCTGCTACGCAGCGAACTTCCCGACACCATCCTGGTCAGCGTGAGCCACCGGCACACGGTTCGCCAGCACCATGACCAGGTGCTGGAGTTGCTCGGGGGAGGCCGCTGGGACTTGAGTCCGGTCTAGTCTCCCGCGGTCTGGTTTCCCGCGGTCTGGTTTCCCGCGGTCTGGTTTCTCGCGGCGAGCAGACACAGAATCGCATCTGCGCAGGCCGTCGAGTGCGACTCTATGTCTGCTCGCGCCGAGATCTGGCCGCGTGTTCTCCGGCGCGGCGGCCGAAGAACGACCCCTCCCCCAACTGGGTGCCGCTGGCGTAGCCCTTGCCGTCCTGGGCGATGTTGGCCGCACAGGCGCCCGCGGCGTACAGCCCCGGCACCGGGCTGCCGTCGTCGCGCAGCACCTGGCCGTCCACCGAGGTCGCCAGCCCGCCGATGGTGAAGCCGGCATAGATCGCCTTGCCCAGCGACAGGTCGAACGCACCCCACGGCCCGGTGTCCTGCGGAGCGAGGAACGGCGGCTGTTTGTGAAAGTCCGGGTCCTCCCCGCGCGCCGCGTAAGTGTTGTAGCGGTCCAGCGTCGCCACCAGGTTTCCTTCCGGAATGCCCAGCGCCGCTTCCATTTCCGACACCGACTCCCAGCCGTCGATCAGCGGCACCAGCGGCACCTGCGGCTTGCGGAGGTGTGTTTCGTCGACGATCAGGAACGCCGCGCTGTCCGGCTGGTCCATCACGAATCCCGAGGTGCGCGAGTGGTAGGAGTCCTCGGCGACGAACCGCTGGCCTTGCGCGTTGACGATGATCCCGGTCAGCAGGATCGACGGCGGGTAGACCGGGGCGGTGATGAACACCTGGTCCATGTGCTTGGTCGCGCCGCCCACCGACATTCCCAGCCGGATGCCCAGTCCGTCGTCGTAGGTGTTGCCCAGCACGAACGGTTTCTCCGCCAGCTTGGGGGTGTACTGGGCGACCATGTCCGGGTTCATCACGAATCCGCCGGCCGCGATCACCACCGACTTCGCCTTGATCGCACCGCTTTCGGCGAAACGCTTCCAGGTGACGCCGGTGACGCCGCCCGAGGCATCGGTGACCAGACCAGTCGCACCGGTTTCGTAACGGATCTGCACGCCAAGGCTTTCGGCGCGCTTGAGCAGCAGGTCGACCACCATCTTGGCGCCCTGGGTGTCACCGGGCACGGGCACCTTGTGCCCGCGCGGCGCCGGAACGGCTTGATTCAGGTACGGCCACACCTTCTCGTTGCCGGTGTACATCAGCCCCTCGGTGTTGGGCTGGATCACCGCCTTCTCCGGGTAGTAGCTTCGTTCGAACTGAAAGCCCAGGCCTTCCAGCCAGTTGAAGTGCTCCACGCTGCCGTCACAGTACGCCCGGATCTTGTCGTGCTCGGGCTCGCGCGAGACCGCGACGAGGTACTTGTACATCTCGTCCGGGGAGTCCGGATGCCCGGTGGCCTGCTGCACGGCGGTGCCGCCTCCGAGGTAGAAATGGCCGCCGGCCATGGCGGTGGTGCCGCCGGCCTCGGCGGCGCGCTCCAGGACCAGCACCCGCGCCCCGGCCGCCGCCGCGCTGACCGCCGCGCAACCGCCCCCGATGCCGAAGCCGATCACCACCACGTCGATGTCGTCGGACCACGACGTCACCGCGTCGGCGCTGGTGGTTTCCGGTATCTCGGTGCTCATCGGCAGCACTCCTTTTCTCCGCCGGTGGGGCTCACCGCTGCTCCTGCTTGATGTAGTCGAAGAAGGCTCGGATCTCGGGCGGGATGTGCGCGATCTCCACGAACGGGACGCCCGCGTCGGGGGCCGAGACGTAGGCGAAGCGTATACCGCCGGGCATCACTCCCTGGGAGACGAGTTCGGCGCCGCGGGCGGCCGCGTCGTCGAGCATCGCGGCGAAGCCGTCGGGGTCATCGGCCTCGATGCAGATGTGGTGCAGGCCCGGTCCGCTGTCGTCGAGGAAGTCGGAGTAAATACTGCGCCCGCTCACCGGCGCGATCAGCTCCAGCTGCATGTCGCCCAGATAGCTCAGCGCGATGTCGGCGACGAAGTCCGCCGGCTCGCCGCGGTAGCTGCAGGTGTCCGGGGCGAAGTGCACGCCGGGCATGCGGATCCATTTGCGCACCCCCAACAGTGCGCTCAACATCGATTCGGTAGCGGCCAGATCGCTGGTGACCCAGGCGATCTGGACGGGCGGCCGGGGAGACGAGATCATGTCGGCGGGACTGGCACGCCGACGTCTTCGCGGACCTGCTGGGAGATCGCCGACCATGCCACGGCGGCAGGGTACTCCCCCCACACGCTGTTGAACAGCCCGACGATCCGGGCCAGGCCGGGGCCCCGGATCACATACACCGGGCCACCGGAATCACCCTGTTGACTGCGAACACCATGCCCCATGGTGAACCAGCCGTTGTTGACCCGTTCGACAGTTCCGCAGGTCTCTCCGGTGACGATGCCGAAGTGGCAGACCGACTCGCCGGGGACCACGCCGTCATCCGGACCGGCCTCGAGGCGCAAACCACCGGGAAGGATGTCGTTGGTGTCGACATCGTCGGTCAGCACTATCGCCTCGTAATCGGCGATGACCTGGTCGGTGTTGACGGTCGCACCGTTGGGAGTGTTGTCGCGGAAGGTCGCCAGTGTGCCGATGACGTTGCCGGCCCGGTCGGTGACGGGACCGCTCCCCCGGCAGTGACCGGCGGTGAAGGCGACCCTCATGATCGGGTCGACGTAGCCGAGCGTGCAGACATGGGTGTCCTGGTGGATCTCCATTCCGGGAAACACCAGCACCGGATCGGCACGGGCCGCGCCGATCGCCGAAATCGCGGCCGTGGCAACGACCGCAACACCCACCGCCAGCACCCGCACAATGCGCCCGCGCACCGCCGACTCCGATCGTTGAGGGCCGGTTCGATTCCGGCCGGGATTCGACCGCCCTGATCACCGGCGCAGCGCAGCGGCCCGGCCCCGTGTGGGCTCCGGGCCGCCGCGTCGGCCGTCAGCGGCGGTCAGGGGATCGTCAGCTCCTGACCGGGGTGGATCAGGTCCGGGTTGGCGATACCACTTGCCTCCGCGATCTGCGGGTACTTGTTGCCGTCACCGTAGAACCGCTCGGCGATGGCCCACAGCGTGTCACCGGCGACAACGGTGTACTTGCGCGCGGCGGGTGCTGCGGGAGCCGCGGGCGCCTCGGGAGCTGCCTCGGCCTCGGCCTTGGTCTCTTCGGCGGGCGGCGGAGCGTCGGTCTCGGTCTTGGTGGACCAGGCGGCGCCGTCAGCGGCATATAGCACCAGGTTGCGGTCGTCCTGGAGCACCAGCTTGACGTCCTTTTTGCCCTTGGTGTCGGTGTGCCAGACCGGTTTGTCCGCGGTGTACAGCACGAAGTTGCCGTCGGGCTGCACCTCGGCACGCACCACATCCTGACCGTTGGTGCCGGACGCCCAGACAGCCTTGCCGCGCGACGCCAACACCAGGTTGCCGTCGTCCTGCAACGTCAGGGTGTATGCCCCGTTCTTGGAGGTAAGCGACTCGCCCTTGACGAGCTTCTTTCCTGCGGTGAGCGTGTCTCCCAGGCTCTGTGCCACGTTCTTCCCTTCCCGTCTGCACGCCGCGGCCGAAAGCGCCGGGACGTTGTCGCTCTGATACGACCTCGCAAGCCTATGCGAATGCCGGACGGTGCGCGCCTCATTGCCGCAGTACCACCGACGCGTCTGCCGCTCCCGCCGGCGCCGGCTGCCAGCCGGGTGGCCCGAACACATATCCGAGCCGGTCGCGCCAGCGGCTCGCGCCGCGCACATCGGCGATGATCGAGGCGTATTCGTGGATCTGCAGTTTCACGATGTTGAAAGTGTCGACCTGTTTGGTCAGCCCGTAGTGCGGACGAAATCGCTCGGGTGCGAAGGTGCCGAACAGCCGGTCCCAGATGATCAGGATGCCGCCGTAGTTCTTGTCCAGGTACTCCTGGTCCATGCCGTGGTGCACTCGGTGGTGCGACGGAGTGTTGAAGATGAACTCGATGATCCGCGGCAGCCTGTCGATCCGCTCGGTGTGCACCCAGAACTGGTAGATCAGGTTGACCGAGAACGCGGCGAACACCATCCAGGGTGGAATCCCGAGCAGCGGCAACGGAATCCAGACCAGAATCTCGCCGCTGTTGTTCCACTTCTGCCGCAGCGCGGTGGCCAGGTTGTAGTACTGACTGGAGTGGTGCGCCTGGTGGGTCGCCCAGATCAGCCGGACCCGGTGCGCGATCCGGTGGTAGGTGTAATACAGCAGATCCACGCCGAGGATCGCGATCACCCAGGTGTACCAGTCCCTCGGCGAGAGGTGCCACGGCGCCACATAGGTGTAGATGGCCGCATAACCGAGCAGCGCGAGTAACTTCCAGCCGGCGGTGGTGGCCACCGACACCAATCCCATCGAGATGCTCGTCCAGGCATCCCTGGCGCGGTAGGAACCGCGTTCGAGATCTTCCAACTTGCGCGCCGCAACCCATTCCAGGGTCAGCAGCAGCACGAAAAACGGAATGGCGAACAGCACCGGGTCGCGCATCGGGGCGGGCAACGCCGAAAACACGCCTGCGATCGAATCCATCGAGGTCACCTCCAACGACCTCAGCCTAGAGTGTCCCGCCCCCGATCATTCCGGCGACAGCGAGGCCTGATCCTCGGAGTGCCAGTGCACCGCATAGACGCCCGGTTGCAGCGACAACTCGCCGACCAGGCGCTCGAGGCGGTCCGGTGCCCTGCTGTCCGACAGCATGGACGCGGTGAGCGTGATGTTGTCCTCGGCGGCGCGGCCGGTGTGAATCCCGCGCAGGACCAGGTCGTTGCCGGCGGTGTGCTGCACGATCTGGGCGCGCAGGTACTTCTCGGATTTCGGCCGGCAGACCACCTGCACCTGGTAGGGCGTCTGCGGCTCGTCCTCCTCGATGTGCTGGTCACGGTCGATGAGCCGGCCCAGCGGCCGCAGCAACAGGTGGGTGCCGACGATCGCACCGGTGCCGATCACCGCGAACAGCAGGTTTCCGGCCGCCGCCAGCACTCCGACGGCGGCCGAGCACCACAGGGTGGCCGCGGTGTTCAGGCCGCGGACGTTGAACCCCTCCCGCAGGATCACCCCGCCGCCGAGGAAACCCACCCCGGAGACCACATATGACGCGACCCGGGTGGAGCTGGTGTCGTTGGCTGCGACCCCGTACAGCACGAAAAGCGTGGCACCGGCGGCCACCAGGGCGTTGGTGCGCAGGCCCGCCATCCGCGCCCGCCACTGTCGTTCCAGCCCGATCAGTGCACCGCAGCCCAGCCCGACGGCCAGTCGCAGCGTGAACTCGGCGACGCTCAGCGTCTGCATGAGCTAACCCTGTCACACGCCCTAACCGGCGACCACCGGCCGAGCCATCACCGTGGGCTTGAAGCCGTAGCGCGGGGCCGCGAAACCGTAGTTGCGGCCCTGCCCGGCACCGGCCAACGGCACGCCGGGCATACCGGCCGCGCCGGCTTCGGGCGCGTGCGCGGCAACGGTCCAGCCGGTGGCGGCCACGGCGCTGCCCGGGGCTGCGGTCGCCGGGATGGACGCCGCCCACGATTGCGGTACCGACAGCGCTCCGACCGAGGACGCCTGACCCATCGCCGCAGAGGCGGTGCCGAGGCCGCCCAGCCCGTTGCCGAGCCCGCCGCCCAGTCCGGCGCCGAGCCCGTGCAGGCCCAGGTTCGGCAGCAGCATGTCCATCGGGTCGATCGCGCCCAGACCCAGCGGGTCGGCGGCGGCCAGCATGGCACCGCGGATGACCGCGATGTCTGCCCCGGCCTGCGTCACGCCTGCCAGGCCCATCGGGCTGAACGAGCTGCTCATCAGGTTGGTCATCGCGTTGCCCAGATCACCGGCGCTGATCCCCTCGCCTCCCGTGACCGGCGGCGTCGGCGGCTGCACCGGCGCGGCGAGAGTCTGCAACGTCTGCGGTGTGTTGGTAATCGCCTGGGACAGTGTGGATTGCGCGTTCGACGAGGCCGCGTTGCCGGCGGCCTGGGCGACTGCAGCCTGCTGGGCGCCCTGCGCCGACGGGTCGGCGACCTCGTGCGGCGGGCTGAACGGCGTCACCTTGGTGGCCGCCGCCGACGCGGCCGCGTAGCCGTACATCGCGGCGGCGTCCTGGGCCCACATCTGGCCGTAGTGCGCCTCGGTGGCCGCGATCGCCGCGGCGTTCTGGCCCAGGAAGTTGGTGGCCACCAACATCGCGAGCTGAGAGCGGTTGGCCACGATCAACGGCGGCGGCACCGTCATCGAGTACACCGCGTCGAAGGCTGCGGCGGCCGCCTTCGCCTGTGCCGCCGCCTGTTCCACCTGGGCGGCGGTGGTACCCATCCACGCGGCGTAGGGCGCGGCCGCGGCGGCCATCGCGCTGGAAGCCGGCCCCATCCAGGCCTCACTGACGAGTCCGTTGATGACCGACTGGTAGGCGGCCGCGGCCGAACCGAGCTCGGCGGCCATCTTGTCCCAGGCCCCGGCGGCGGCCATCATCGGCCCCGAGCCGGGACCGGTGTAGATACGAGCGGAGTTGATTTCCGGCGGGAATGCTCCGAAGTCCATGGCATTGCTCCTTTTTGATCGGTGGTTGTTGTCAGATCGCTGGGTGGTCTTGGCGGGTGTGCAGGCACGGTTGATATCCCGATGCGTGTGCGGCCGTACGTCAGACGGCGGGAAGGATCGGGTAGCCGGTCATGGCGACATGCCGGAGCTGGGCATGACGGGTGAATCGCTGTTCAGCGAAAGAGCCGAACTGTCAAGCGATTTCAGGGCATGTCGAATACCGGCGCGTTCCGCGAACGGAAGTCACGCCAGTCGATGAGTTCAGCGCCGGTGTGAATCAGTTGGTGAAAGCAGTACCGAGAGCGAAAGAGACGACCATCGATCTCGGATAGGAACTATCACTCGGACTCAATGTCGCTCTCACCTCCTCTCGGCCTGGGCACGCGCGGGTGCCTGCACTTATGCACGAAGAGGTGAATGCGCCCGGCAACACAACCGGACTCCGCACCCCTCTCGTCAGAGCTTCGGCACTGCACGGCGTGTCCTGACCTGCGCAATCAATGCGGGCCCGGAAGCCACTTGGGCTCAACCCTTAATCCGGGAGGAGCTGTCCTGACCCGGGGCGTCTTTCGACGTTCGGGGTCAGTGGCCTGTATCCGTGCAGACGCCTCACCTAACGAGGTGCTTGCCTCACCATAGTGCACCAGGTGACCGGCAGGGTCAATCGGGCGCGGCGCGTCGCCGACCACTTCGCGGCCCCCGGGCCGAACGGGAACCGAAAGGGCTTGCCGTCGAAGCAGAATTAGCGCCGGCGTCAGCCGGGCTGCCGGTCGGGACCGGTGGTGTTCTGGCCGTCGGGTTTGACGTGTACGGCGTGCACACCGGGTTGCTCGGCGAGTTCCTCCAGCAGGCTGTCGAGGCGGCTGGGGTCGACGTGCCAGTGCTGCACGTCGGTGGTGCCGGCCAACTCGGTGACCAGGCGTTCCAGCCGGCTCTGCGCATGGCCGTTCATCGCCGCGGCGGGACGACTCCGTGGCGCGGCGCCGGTGAGCGCCCGGGCCGCCAGGCTCGCCATGGCCAGGTCGCCGAACACCCCGGTGGGGATCTCAGCGGCCGGCGCCGCCGCCGGCCCGGCACCCGGCAACGCGGTGGCAGCCGCCTTGGCCACCGGCGCGGTCGTCACCCAGTTCGGCGGGACACTGAGCCTGCCGATCGTGCCCGCGTCGCCCGCGCCGGCCGAAATCGGCGCGGAACCGGGCGGCACGGGTACTTCGGCGGCCAGCATCGTTGCGCCGGAACCGAATCCGGCCCTGCCACCGGTGGCCGCGGCGATGTCGAGGTCGATGGTGAGGTTGCGGGCGTACTGGAGCAGGCCGTAAAGGACGGTCTTGATCGCGTCGTTGAACGGCACGATGCTCTTGGCCACCAGTTCCACATAGGAGACGACCTGCGTCAACGACAGCGCCGCAGCGGTCTGCGCCGGTTGCGCCGAAGCCGCCGCAACCCCCGCCGCCGGACCAAGCCCGTTCAGTAACTGCGGTATGGCGGCGATCAACTGCGACAGCTGGTCGTGTCCACTGGCAGCGGCCGCGGCGACCGCTGCCGCCTGTCCGCCCAGCCCTGCGGAATCGGTGGTCACCGGCGGCTCGGTGAAGGGGGTCAGTGTGGTCGCGGCCGCCGACTGGGCCGCGTAGCCGTACATCGCGACCGCGTCCTGCACCCACAGCGCGGCGTACTCGGCGTCGAGCGCCGCGATCGCCGCGCTGTTCTGCCCGAGCACGTTCGTCGCGACGAGCGTGGCCTGCGCGCTGCGGTTCGTGGCGATCACCGGCGGCGGCACAACGGCGGCGTAGGCCTGGTCGAAGGCGGCTCCGGCCGCGATGGCACGAGCGGCGGTCTGTTCGGCCAGCGCCGCGGTGGCGGTGAGCCAGGCCACGTACGGCATCACGGCGGCGGCCATCGACTCCGAGGCCGGTCCCAGCCATCCCTCGTCGGTCAAACCCGTCAGCACCGACTGGTAAGCGCCGGCGGCCGAACCGGTTTCGCTGGCCAGCCGCGCCCACGTCGTCGCGGCCGCCAGTATCGGCCCGGATCCCGGGCCGGCGTACATCCGCCCGGAATTCACCTCCGGCGGCAGCGCAGCGAAATCCATGGCGATCACTCCTGACCCGGCTGCGGTCCGCCGCATGAACCCGGCGGAGCCTGTTCATCGCTGTCGAAGTAGACCTCGTGGACACCGGGTTGGCCCGCCACCTCACCCAGCAGGCTCTTGAGTTCACCGGGCTCAACATGCCAGTGCCTTACCTCGCTGGTGCCGGTGAGCCGGCCGGCGATCCGCTCGCTGTGCGGCTCCGCCCGGTCGCCCCGTTTTCGGCGGCCCGCCCCTCCGGCGGCCAAGCCGGCCGCCGCAACGCCCGCGCCGTGTCCTGCGGGTGCGGCCGACGCTGCCGCGGTCGCAGGGGTCGCGGTCTCGGGTACCGACTCGGCCCAGCCCGGCGGGACCGCGAGCTTACCGACCACGCCCGCGTTCCCGGCACTGGCGGCCACCGGCGGCCTGGCGCCTTGGGCCAGAGTCGTCGATTCAACACCACCCAATGCCCGTGCACCGGACCCGAACCCGGCCCTCCCGCCGGTGGCCTGGGAGATGTCGAGATCGGTGTTGAGGTTGCGCGCATACTGGCCCATGCCGTAAAGCACCGAGATGTTGGTGTCGTTGGCGGGCAGCACCGTGCGTGCCAACGTCTCGATGTAGGAGGCCGCCTGCGCCGCCGGGTCGGTGCTCTGCGCGGAGGCCAGCGCACCGATCGGCGAGCCCTGCGCGCCCCCGGAGCCGGAGAGCCCGCGCAGTGTCTGCGGTATGGCGCTGAGCAGTTGGGACAGCTGGTTCTGGGTACCGCCCGCGGCGGCCTGGGTGTCTGTGGCGCCCTGTCCGGCCGGCCCGTCGGTCACCGGGGGCGGCGCGGTGAACGGTTGCACCGCCGTCGCGGCTGCCGCGCGGGCCGCGTAGCCGTACATCGCCATCGCGTCCTGTGACCACATGAGGTGATACTCGGCCTCGGTCGCCGCGATCGCTGTCGTGTTCTGGCCGACCACATTGGCAGCGACCAGCCCTGCCAACTGGCTGCGATTGGCGGCGATGGCCGCGGGCGGCACCGTCGCGGCGAATGCCTGCTCGAAATCGCTCACCGCCAGCATCATCCGGTTCGCGGTGTGTTCCGCTGCTGCCGCGGTCGCGCCGAGCCAGTTCGCGTACGGCGTCGCCGCGGCCGCCATCGACTGCGATGCCGGACCGAACCAGCTCTGTCCGATGAGTTCGGCGATCACGGTCTGATAGGACGAGGCCACCGCGTTGAGCTCTGCGCCCAGTCCCCGCCATGCGCCGGCCGCGGCCAGCATCGGACCGGTACCGGGTCCGGCGTACATGCGCGCGGAGTTCAGCTCCGGTGGCAGCGCTCCGAAGTCCATGCCGAACACGGCTCAGTCCTCCGCCGACGGCGGGATCACGATGATGGTCGCCTTGCTCGGTTTGGTGGGCTTGCTGGCCGCCGCCAGGCCGGTGGCCCCGCCGACCCCGCGTCCGGCGGCCCCCCCGGTGACACTCATGGCGCGTCCGGCCAGACTGCCCAGAGCCAGGTCCCGGGCCAGCCCGGTTTCGCTCTCTGAGGCGACCGCCGCGACGGCTTCCGGTCCGGCCTCCGGGAAGACCGCGGCGACGGCCTTGGCGGTCGGGGTCTGGGCGATCCAGCCTTGCGGCACCGACAGTCGCCCGATCGACCCGCCGTTGCCCAATCCGGCCGACACCACCGGGGCGCCGGCCAATCGGGTTCCTGCCAACGCTCCGGCCGGAAACGCCTTCGGTTCCTCAAGCCACGGCTTGGGTCCCGTCGCCCGGTTGACCGCAGAGACGACGTTCGCCCCGTTCATCGGCAGCAGCACGCACTGGATCGCCAGCAGGTACGGGATGCCGCCGATGCCGAACAGCGAGATCGGCGACAGCGGGCCGGCCAGGAAATCGAGGATCGCCGTCGGGTCCGCCTGGGCCGCCCCCGACACCGCCATGCTCTGCAGCGCCTGCGGCACCATCGAGATCAGCTGGGTCAGCGACGACTGGGTCTGGGCACCGGCTGTGGCCACCGCCTGGGTGGCGGCCGCGGACTGGGCCTGCAGGCCGGCCGGGTTGGTGGTCTGGGGCGGCGCGGTAAACGGGGGCAGGGCGGCGGCACCGGCCGATGCGCCGGCGTAGGCGTACATGGCCCCGGCGTCCTGGGCCCACATCTCGGCGTATTCCAGCTCGGCCGCAGCGATCGCCGCGGTGTTCTGGCCGAGGATATTCGTGGCGATCAGCGACAACAGCAGGCTGCGGTTCGCCGCGATCACCGGGGGCGGCACCGTCGCCGCGAACGCCGCGTCGAAGGCGGCGGCGGCGGCCCGGGCTTGTGCGGCGGACTGCTGGGCCTGCGCGCCGGTACTGCCCATCCACCCGGCGTAGGGCCGTGCGGCCGCCGACATCGTTGCCGCCGTGGGACCCGACCAGGCCTGGGTGAGGCTGGCGACCACCGAGTTGTAGGACGACGCGGTCGAACTCAACTCGGCGGCCAGCGCGTCCCAGGCCGCGGCAGCCGCCAGCAACGGACCCGAACCGGGACCGGAATACATTCGCCCCGAGTTGATCTCCGGGGGCAACGCTCCGAAATCCATGCCCTCCACCTCTGATCGATCGGCCGCCGTGTGGATCTCCGATCAGCCGGTGACGGTGCACTGCCCCGGTGGGCTCGGGTCGGTCAGGCCCAGCTGGAGCCGACGGAAGCGTCGGTGTTGGCCATGTTGTTGCCCGCCGACTGCACCTTCTGACCGTGGCTGTTGGCCTGCTCATAGATCACCGCGAAGTTGCGGCCCAACTGCGCCACGAACTCCTGGCACGCCACCGAACCCGCGCCACCCCAGAAGTCCCCGGCAGCCAACACATCATGCACGATCGCCTGATGCTCAGCCTCCAACGACGCCGCCTGGGCCCGAATCAACGCACCGTGGGCGTCGACATCACCGAACTGGTAATTGATGCTCATAGCTGCTCTCCTCTAACCCTTCTAGCTCGACAGGATCTGCTGCGAAGCAGCTTCCTGCTGCTCGTAATGGTTGGCGTCGCGAATCAAACCATCACGCACCCCATGCAGCATGGTCACAATATTGCGAAACGCCGTCTGCATCTGACCCATGGTGTCCATCGAGGTCCGCTCGGCCAAACCACCCCAGCCCGCACCCGAGATGTTCGTCGAGGACGCCCACATCCGCCGGGCCTCATCCTCCACCGTCTGGGCGTGCACATCAAAACGCCCCGCCATCGCACGCATCGCGTCCGGATCAGTCATAAAACGTGTTGCCATGAAAATCTCTCCTCGGTTCGTTCAGTTCGTGAAAGTTGTTCTGATGCAGCTGAATCGGGGTTACCCGGCTGACGCTGCGTTGGCCGCTTCGGTCGCTGCGTACGAATTGGCGCTGGTATTCAACGTGGCGACGAAGGCCTGATGGATGGCCTCCGCCTGAGCGCTGATGGACTGGTACATGCTGGCGTGCGCAGCGAACTGGGCCGCCGTCAGCGCCGAAACCTCATCCGCTGCAGCCGGAACGACACCGGTGGTCGGTGCTGCCGCAGCGGCGTTCTGAGCGCTCAGCGCCGAGCCGATGGCGGACAGGTTGCCCGCGGCGGCGGTCAGCGCCTCGGGTTGGGTGTTCACAAATGTCATGGACCCTCCTCCATAGGGGCCGGCCGATGAACGACCGACGATCACCGGGCGCGTCGAGCGTGTGTCCGGTTACCACGGTAAACCGTCATACCGGAACGGGCCCAACACAACGCGATTTAGAAATCAGAAACGGTGCCGAAGCCGGATCGGAACGAAACGCTCACCGATCTCGGGCGATAGGCACAATTGCCGGGACACAAGTCTCGTCGTCACCTCCTCGGTCCTGCGCGCAACCGATGGGGCTGGAAGGAAGTACCGGCCCCCTACCTGCGCAATGGTGGCACCGGTATCGGCGAGCGTCAACCCGGGCGCGCGGTCGCGGCACTGTGAATCGGCTGCCGGGAAGCTGTCGGGTCAGGCCGTCTTCTTCTCGGCCACCGCCGCGCTGAGCCCTTCCGCGAGATCCTCGCGGGTCAATTCCTTGAACTTGTGCAGCCATTCGTCGCTGAATTCGGTGACGTCGCCCGCCAGAACCGCGTCGAGTTCGGAGTCGTCGAGCCGGAAGCTGCGGTGGTCTCGCGCCTTCTCCACCACGTTGCGGACGAATCCCGCATTGCCCAGCACGTCGATGCCACGGATCAGGTCGCCGTCTTCGGAGTAGTTCTCGTCGGTATAGAACTTGGTGTAGGACGGCAGCAGCCCCTCGACCGCTTCGTCGCTGACCACGTCCTCGTTCTCCGCCCCCATCATCTTGGTCAGTTCCACCAGTTCCGGCGGGGTGTAGCTGTAGAACTCGATCACGGTCGAGAACCGTCGCCGCAGGCCCTGGTTCACCTCGAGCATCTTGTCCATGGCGTTGGCGTAGCCGGCACCGAACACCACCAGCTCGTCACGGTGGTTCTCCATGTAGAGCAGCAGCGTGTTGATGATCGCGTTGCCGTAGGCGTCACCCTGGCTGTAGCCGCGCTCGTGCAGGGTGTGCATCTCATCGAAGAACACCGCGCCGCCGAGCGCACCCTCGAGCAATTCCTCGGTGTTCTTCTCCGCGTCGGCCATGTAGCGGCCCAGCAGCTTGGACCGGTTGGTCTCCACCACCAGCGGTTTGCGCAGCACCGTCAGGCCGCACAACTGCTTGGTGAAAGCGCGCGCGACCGACGTCTTGCCGGTACCGGGCGGGCCGAGCAACAGGGTGTGCCGAGAGGTGACCGGAACCGGAAGGCCCATCTTGGCGCGCGCCAGATTCACCTTGGTGGTCGCCTTGATCAGCTTGATCTCCCGCTTGGCCTGCTCCATGCCGAGCATGGCGGCCAGCTCCGCATCGCCTTCGGCCAGGTATCTGGCGGCCTCTTCGGCATGCCGGTGCGCTTCGGCCTGCTCTCGGGTCGGGGCGCTGTCCGGGTCCCAGGGATCCGTGCGAGCCTCGATAGTTTCGGGGTCGGTCAGAATCAGCCGGTAGTCCGGGTTGTCCAGCGCCTCCCGGGCCGGCACGAACTTCGCGTCCCGCGAGTACACCCGGCGCAGTAACTCGACGGCTTCGTCCTCCCGGCCCAGGTGACGCAGGCACATGCCCTGTGTGTAGAGCGCGACATTGGTGGCACCGGGCACCCGGTCGCCCTCGATGGCCTCCTGAGCCCGCCGCGTCGCCTCCTCGAACACCCCCAGCGAGGCCAGCGCCGTGGTGGCCATCGCCGCCGCCGCCGCCTTGAGCTCGGGCTGGCGCCACGGCGCCGCCGCCGGGAACTGCTTCAGCACGTCCGGCCAGCGGCCGGTCCGGAAATACAGCAGGCCGCGCACATAGTCGGCCAGCTCCGTCTCGAAGGGGTTCCGCGGCTCGATGCCGTCGAGCAGCTTGGCCGCCTCCTCGTAGCGCTTGGCTTCGGCCAGGGCGGCGGCATAGGCGGCGGCCAACGATTCCACACTGGTGACCCGCAGCCGCAGGAACATCCCGTCGGAAACCTCGGGATGAAATTCCAAGTCGGACAAGCCCAGTCGCCGGGTCTCCCAACCGAAAGTTCGGATCGTCGCCCAGGCGTTGGCCAACACCTCGATGTCGGAGTCACCGGCCAGCACCCGGGCCAGCCAGGCATCGCACATGCTCGGATCGATCGTGGAGGCGGTGGTGAACATCTGCAGAGCGACCTGCGGGTTGTGGCTGGGCTGCAACCCGTTGACCGAGATCCCGGAGGCCAGCATGCCGGCGACCATCGCGTTGCGCGCGTCGGTCGTGGCGGACTGGGGTCCGGTCACGGCCGTGTCCCAGGCGCGGGAGCCGCGTACTCCGGCACGGCGTCGACCGACACCACCAGGTGTTCACCGTCCTGCAGGTCCCGGCCGGGCACCGCCAGGCGCTGCTGTGCGGTAGGCGCCGGGAGGCTGGCGCAGACCGCCGCCAGCTGCCGCCGGCCCACGAACCGGTTCAGCGCGGCCCGCACGTTTCGGCTCAGCCGGCCGGCGCTGTGGTACCGCACCAGCACCGAGACCACCGTCGTCCGGCCGCCCCCGGGGGCGAGCCGCACCGAGACCACCGTCGTATCGGTCTCCGGGTACCACAGGTGTTCCAGGTTCTCCACGGAGATGTCGTCCGGCGATACCCAGAAGTTGGCGACGTGGCCTTCCGGCCGGGGCCGGAACAGCCGGTGCCGCAACTGCGCCGCCTCCAGACCTGCGAGCACCGCCTCGTCGACGGCATCGAACTCGTCGGCGCGGAGCGGGCGCGCGCTGATCCGGCGCCCGTCGATCTCCTCGGCCAGCCGCTCGGTGGCCGCGGCCAGCGTGGCGGCCAGCGAGTCGCGCGCCGCCACCGCGTTGACGTTGTGCTGGGGGTCCATCCGCAGCACCAGCCAGGTCTGCCGGTGATCAGGCATCGACGGCGGCTCTGCGAAGTCGACCTCGTCGGCTTCGCGGGGTGCGCTGCGGGTTCCGACCGTGACGACGTCGATGCTGTCCAATCGCACGTCGAACTGGCGCAGTCCGGCGGCGAGCCGCTCCATCGGCATGGTCACCGGTTCCGGTCCGCGTCCGTGCCGGCCGGTCGCCTGCACCGCGCGCCCGCCGACGGCGATCACCGTCACCAGCCGGCCCTGGTGTTCGCGCATGCCGATCGGCTCACGACCGAAGCGGCGGTGATGATCGACCGCGGCAGTCCGGCCGCGGCTCAGCTCCGTTTCCGGGTCGGCGAACTGGTCGCCCACCCAGGCCGCCCACATCGTGCTGATCGGCACCTGCCGGTAGGTGACCAGTGCGACGAGCGCGACCAGCACCGCAACGCCGACACCCGACCACCATGCGATATCGGCGGCCTTGGGGTCGCCGGGCCACCGACCGGCGAGGACCAGGATCCCGATGTCGATCAGAAAGACCGTGGTCACCCGTGTCCACGACAGGTTCAGACCTAATGCGTGCTGTGCCTTCATCGGTTCCTACGTGATCGTCGCAATGCTGCCACTCCCAGTGCCACACCGGCTGCCGCGAGCGCCGCCAACAGCCCGGCGCCGGCGACCCAGGCCGGGGTCATGTCGCGTTCCGGCGGCATCGGCGGCACATTCAGCGGCGCCGACAGCCGTTCCGGCGCTTGGGCCGGGCCGTCGGGGACATCCCACGTCAGCGCCGCCACCGGGTCGATGATGCCGTAGCCGACCACGTTGTCGACCCCGCGCGCCGGCGGGCGGGCGGTGCGGATCAGCCGGTTGATCACCTGGTGCGACGACAGATCCGGATATTTGGCCCGCACCAGGGCCGCCACCCCGGACACGATCGCCGTCGAAAAGCTGGTGCCCGACGGAACCAGCAGTGAGTTCTCCGGTCCGTCGACGGCGTTCATCAGCCCGTCATCACGAGGCGAGAGACCTTCGATGTCGGTGCCCGGCGCGGCGATCGACACCCACGGCCCGGCCACGCTCGACTTGGCCAGCGGCGCACCCGCCGAGTCCACCGCTCCGACCGTCAACACGTACTCGTCGTACCACGCCGGCGTCACCACGGTGTTGACCCCGTTCCAGTCGCGCGGGTCGTCGGGACGCATCGCGTTGTAAGTCGGGTTCTGCTTGCAGTCCCGCCAGCTCGTGTCACCGGCGGCGGCGACGATCACCACGTTCTTCTCCACCGCGGCGTACCGCACCGCCGCGCCCAGATCGGCTTGATCGAGGAGGGTCCGCACGTTCATGCAGATGGCCTGGGAGATGTTGATGACCTGCGCGCCCATGTTGGCGGCGTGGACGATCGCCCGCGCCATGGTGCGCAGTCCGTCGGTCTTCTCCCGCAACTGCGGGTCCTGTTGGTCCCCGAACGGCTCCTTGGGGCCGAAGGCCGCGCTGTACTGCCGGATCGAGATCAGCTGCACATCGGGAGCGATCCCGCTGAACGCATCGGGTGCCGCCCCCGGCGGCGGCGGTGCGCTCGGCGCTCGGAAGTCGACCGGCGCCACCCGTGGCCGTCCGGAGAAGCCGGCCGGCCGCACGCCATCGGCGGTGGCCTCGTCGGTGGTACGGGTCGACCCCGCACCATTGGCCGCACCGTGGGCCGGACCGGGCGCCGGACCGGGCGCCGGACCGGGCGCCGGGCCTGGAGCCGGACCGGGCGCAGGAGCTGGGGCGGGCCCCGGGGCGGCCGGTCCGTTGGCCGGCTCCCCATCTTCGGCCGGCGGTGGCGCAGGCGGCGGTGCCGGCGGTGGCATCACCACGATCGTGGTCTGCGGGGCCTGTGTCGGCGGCGGGGGTTCGTTGGTGGGAACCGACGGAGGCCGGCGGGTCTGGCGCGGCGGCGGCAGTGGAGTCACCCCGTTGTCGGGCATCGCAGCGATCAGCGATGCCACCAGGGTGCCGTGCGCGTCGCAGTCGGACAGTCCGTCACCGCCGGCCATCACGTAGTCGCCGCCGCCGATCAGGTTCGGCATCCGCGGGTGCGGGGTCACACCGGTGTCGATGACCGCGACGGTCACTCCGCCCCCACGACCGAATTTCCACGCCTCGGGCAGGTTGAGCATGTCCATGTAGGCCGGCTGCACCCGGAAGTCGGTGTCGGGCAGGACGCCCACCTCGGTGCAGTACGAGGTCTGCCGCATGGTCTGCGGCGGTCCGGGGGTGCCGTCGGGGGGCAGCGCACCCGGATCGATGGCCGGCCGCTCGATCGCGCCGGCGACCGGCATACCGGCCAGCGAGCCACTCGCCATCATGACTATCGCGGCGCCGGCGGCCGCGGTGCGCTGCAGCCGACGCACGCCCCTACCGGTAGCGGATGGCTTCATAGGTATTCATCAACCACAGTGCCAGCGGGAACAACGGCATCAGGCACAGGTATTCGATCCACTCCACGAACTTGCGGAACAACGGGCTGTAGATGGTGTTGGGCACGATCACCGCCGACAGCAGCCCGAACATCGGGATCAGCACCAGCAACGCCGCACCGACCACCACCGTCGTGGGCGTCCACAGCACCACCACGAAACGCACCACCACTGCGGCGACGATCACCAGACCGGTCAGTGTCACCGTGACCGCCTGCCAGCGGTCCCGGAAGGAACGGCCGCGCAGAACCAGGAACCCGGCCGTCAGACCGGCCAGCAGCACCGGCAGCCACGATCGGTCCGAGTGCGGGTCGCTCAGACCGGTGACGCAGACCGCGATCAACACACCCAGTCCGGACAACAGGCCGGTCAGGAACGATCTGGCCCGCTCGGCGCGCAGCACCACCTCGCGCACCGACTCCGGCCCCTCCAGAGACGGTGGAGCGCCGGGCGTGGTCACCACCGTGGTGGGCAGATCGGGACGGGCCTCGAACACCCAGCGACTGGTCGCCGACGGGAACACCGGCAGCCGCAGGCCGGCCAGCCACCGCGACAATGACGGCGACCACTGATAGGCCAGCACACAGGCCAGGTACACGCAGGCCATCAAGGTCACCGCGCCGGTCAGGAACAGCATCCGCAGCACGCCGGCGAACATCACCGCCGCGCTGATGACGGCGACGGCTGTGTAGGCGGACAACTGCCGTCCGGTCAGCCGGATGACCGACAGCGCACCGATGCCGGCGACACCGAAGCCCAGCGCCGCGTGGGCGGCGCCCACCGAGCCGGGCACTGCCGCCGCGGCGGCCACCACCAGCGGCACGAGTCCGCTGGCCAGCATGATGTCACCGACACGCCGGTCCGACGCATTGCGGGCCTGCATCAGGATCAGCGCGGCGGCGATCAGCACCAGCAGGGCCAGCCCCGCGCTGAACCCGGCCGCCAGCCAGTCGTCGTGCTGGTAGCGCCAGGCCGCGAGCAGCCCGGTCGCCAGCAACACACCGGTCGCCAGGGTCGATACCCCGACCCGCACAGCGGTCGCCGCGTCGACCGGGGCGAACCGCTTGGCCAGGTTCACCGAGACCGCGGTGGAGATGTGTTCGATGACCGGTGAACGCCGCTCCTGATCCTCGATGAACCGCAGCCACAGCCGGTCACCGTCGTACACGTCCTGTTCGGTCAGCGACTGGTTCGGCCGCAGCGCCGTGCCGTCGACCAGGCACAGCACCCAGCGACCACGCCCCTCAGCCTGCAGAATCGGCTCATCGAGCTCGGCAAGCCGGCCGTTGATCACCTTCAGCAACGGGTCCAGCATCACCGACACGGGTGCGTCGGCATCCAGCAGCGTCCCGATCTGGACACCGTCTCCGGCCATGACCCCGATCACCACGGCCCGGGGCGCCGACGTCCCGACTTCACCGCCCGGCTGCGCCGACTCGATCGCCGTGGTCATGATCGCACCACCTGTTCGACGAATACTGACCCCGTGGAGCCCACAGAACCCATACGTGCCGCCTCGCAATTTGTCATTTCAAAGTCTGTCCAATTCTAAAGGCAATGCATGTTATTCGCACGATTCGCGTTTACCGGCAATTTTCCGGTGCATCACACGACATTTCGGTCCGCGTCAACACCTGCTGTCCGCTAGACCCTCCGATGGGTTTTCCAGGCACCGTAGGGCAGGGTGTCCAGAACGGTCTTGACGCCCACCTGGACCAACTGCGGGGTGGCCGGGCAGATCGCCAGCCAGGCCTCACCCGACCCCGCGGTGCGCGCCTGCTGATACAGCGCGATCCGCCCGCCGGAACCGTCTTTGAGCGACAGCACCGAAGCACTGGGGCCTTTGGCGTCGTCACGGTATTGCCGCGCATACACCGCGGCCTCTGCGGCGGGCTCCGACAGCGCCTGGCCCAGCGCGGCGACGGTCGCGGCGCTGATCCCCATCCGGCGCAGGTCTCCCCCGGTGAAGATGTTGAAGCCGGAGTCCTGCCAGCTCTGGGTCGCCTCCAGCATCTCCTCCATCGGCACGTTGACCGCGGTGATCTGCGCCGGGTCGGCGTGGTGGATGGACTCCATACCGTCGATCACCAGCGCGGCGATCGAGGCGGCATCGGTCACCGAGACGTCGTCGACGGTGATGTCGGTGCCGACCCGCACCGCCGACACCCAGTGTTCCCCGCGCCGCGCCAGCAGCACCCGGAACTCGTTGTCGGGGATGTCGCGGGTGCCGGGCGGCTGGTCGTCATCCTCGATGACGCCATACCGCAACTTGCCCAGCGATAGCAGGGCGACCACCTCGAGGTCGGGCGCGGCCAGCACCCGCATCCGGGCGGCGACCACCTCGTTGACCTCGTCGTCGACGACGATGCCCTGCTCGCGCATCACCGCCATGCCGGGATGCTCCGACAGCCAGTCGTTCGAATCGGTGGAAACATAAGGCCGGCAACGCAACTCGGGCGCGACGTGGCGAATGTCCAGCAGCGCCTGCAGCATCCAGAAACCCTCGACGTTGACGGTGATGTCGGTGCGGGTGCTCGGGTCCATCACTACCCTCCTCTACCGGTTCGGCCGATGTACTTGGCTATTGGATCACGCAGCCGCGGGGCAACGCCTGCCACCACCCCTCTAATTGCAGCACGCGGCAGCACACCGGTGGGCCGGTGTGCTGCCGCGCTGCGGGTTGCGAGTCGGTCAGGCCCAGCTGGAGCCGACGGACGCGTCGGTGTTGGCCATGTTGTTGCCCGCCGACTGCACCTTCTGACCGTGGGCGTTGGCCTGCTCATAGATCACCGCGAAGTTGCGGCCCAACTGCGCCACGAACTCCTGGCACGCCACCGAACCCGCGCCACCCCAGAAGTCCCCGGCAGCCAACACATCATGCACGATCGCCTGATGCTCAGCCTCCAACGACGCCGCCTGGGCCCGAATCAACGCACCGTGGGCGTCGACATCACCGAACTGGTAATTGATGCTCATAGCTGCTCTCCTCTAACCCTTCTAGCTCGACAGGATCTGCTGCGAAGCAGCTTCCTGCTGCTCGTAATGGTTGGCGTCGCGAATCAAACCATCACGCACCCCGTGCAGCATGGTCACAATGTTGCGAAACGCCGTCTGCATCTGACCCATGGTGTCCATCGAGGTCCGCTCGGCCAAACCACCCCAGCCCGCACCCGAGATGTTGGTCGAGGACGCCCACATCCGCCGGGCCTCATCCTCCACCGTCTGGGCGTGCACATCAAAACGCCCCGCCATCGCACGCATCGCGTCCGGATCAGTCATAAAACGTGTTGCCACTGTCGTCTCTCCTTGTCTGAAGTTCGTTGGTTCTCGTTGGTTGTAGTTGTTTCTGAGGGCGGCGCCGTTGCCGGGTATAGCCGTCGGTTACGGCGGAAACCGATAACCGGCTGCGAACGTATGAATAGTTCCCCCTCCCATCACCGCGGCCGACGCCGCTCAGCCCGCCGCGGCTGCGTTGGCCGCCTCGGTGGCGGCGTAGGAGGTGGCACTGCTGTTGAGGGTGGCTACGAACATCTCGTGGATCGCCGCGGCCTGAGCGCTCACCTGCTGGTACATCGTCGCGTGGGCGGCGAACTGTGCGGCGGTCAACGCCGAGACCTCGTCGGCGGCGGCCGGAACCACACCGGTGGTCGGGGCGGCAGCCGCCGCGTTCTGGGCGTTCAGCGCCGAACCGATTCCGCTGAGATTCCCGGCGGCGGCGGACAGCGCCTCCGGCTGCGCGTTCACGAACGACATTCGATTCCTCCTCGGATCGCCTTCAGCAATCTTTCTCCCACTGAGCGTAAAGGCTGAAATCGACCGATACAGCCCATGATGCCCAGTGTTCACCTGGCGAAAGCAACTGTTCACCTGGGGTAACAGCGGGGTAACCCGGTACCGGGGGCGCCGGGGGCGAAATTAAGCGGACCTGGCGAAACACAGTGCTGCAATTTACCGCCGCGGCACCGGTCGCCGCGCTCGGCCACCGCTGCCGCAACCGCTCCCGCGATTAAAATCTCGCCGCGGCGAAATACCCCCGGCCGCTGCCGGTGTGACGCCGCCAGCAACGTGCCGCGCGCCGTTGCGGGCGTCACAGCGCCGGCCCCGGGGGACCGCGTCAGCGGACCGGAGCGGCCGTGCGTTCCTGCGTCGGCGCGCGCCGCAGCTCCGTCGCGGCGACCTGCACGAACACCCCGGTGTCCTCGGCCATCAGCAGGCCACGGCCGCGGGGCAGCGGACCGCCCTTCATCTTGCCGCGGATGAAGCCCTCGTCCGGGTCGGCGTCCATCACCAGCAGCGGTGCGTTCGCCTGGTGCAGGGCCCGCAGCAGCGGGTCGCTGCCCGCCGACGACCAGCCGCCGAAGGTGCGGGTGGCGATCACATGCAGGCCGACGTCCGCCGAGCGGGTCACCCAGGGGGCGGCCTTCTGGAACGGAGAGTCGAAGCCGGGCGGGAACTGCTGGATGTCGTCGATGATCAAGAAGATGTCCGGCCCGCTCCACCAGGTGCGCGACAGCAGCTCCTCGGCCGACAGGCCCGGCGGTGGCTCACGGTTGGCCAGCGTGACGGCCAACTCGTTGATCAAGGCGACTGCCCCGTCCATGTTGTAGGCGAACTTCTCCACGTAGTCCGAGCCCAGGGTGGTCAACAGCTGCCGGCGGGGGTCGATCAGCCACACCTGCGCAGACGGCTGCGTGGTGGGCGGCGCGGTGCTTGCCCCGGGTGCGTACAGCCGCTCGATCTCACTCATGATGGTGGCCAGAGTGGTGGTGCGACCGCATTCCCGGCGACCGGTCACCATCAGGTGCCCGTTCTCGGCGAAGTTCAGATAGACCGGCTGCAGGTCGAGTTCGGAGATCGCCCAGGCGATGCCCCCGGCTCCCACTCCCTCGCGCTTGTCGTTGGCCGCGACCGCCCGCACCTCGTCCAGCCCGAACCGGGCCGGCAGGCGACGCACCGGGCGCACCCGGCCCACCGCGATTTGACTGACCGCGGCGCCGACGCTGTCGGATTCGAAGACCTGGCTATCGGTGTCGCTCAACGCAGGTCGTGCGATCAGCGTGTGCAGGCCGGACTGAGGGTCGCTGTCCAGTCGCACGTAGTTGACCGCGACCATGCCCCGGCCCGGCTTGACCGGGACGTCCTTGGCGAAGCGGGAACGCACCAATTTGGCGTCCTCCACGGCGGCCAGGCGCAACTCGACCCGCGACCCGAAGCCGCTGCGGACCGGCGGGCGCAACTCCGACTCGCGGTCGGCGGTCACCACCACGTGCACGCCGAACGACGGCCCCTGGTTGATGATCAGGTTGACCTGCTCGACGAGCACCTCGTTGTCCTCGGAGAGCGCGCGGTAGTTGTCGATCACCAGATAGACGTCACCGAAGCCGTCGTTGGGCACCTTCCCCGGGGCGCCCTCGAACTTGCGCCTACGGAAGACGTCCATCGAGGCCACGTCGTTCTCCAGGAAGCTGCGCTTGCGGTTGCGCACCAGCGCCAGCAGCTCGGCGACGGTGCGGCGCACGCCGTCGGGGTCGGTCGGCCCGCAGACGCTGCCCACGTGCGGCAGTCCGGCCACCGTGGTCAGCGAGGTGCCGCTGTAGGCCAGGCAGTAGAACTGGACCTGCTCGGGCGTATGGGTCAACGCCGCCGAGCAGATCAGGGTCTGCAGCGCCGTCGTCTTGCCCGCGCCGCCGGCGCCCAGGATCAACACGTTGGCCCCCGGTCCGGAGGTGTCCACCGTCCACGGCGGCTGGTCGTGCTTGTAGGGCCGGTCGATGAGACCGATCGGGAACACCAGGTCGCGCCGGGTGCCGTAGTCCTGTTGCCAGGGGTGGCCCAGGTAGCGGTTCACCAACTCGTCGATGGGCAGCGGGACGTCCAGCGGCGGCTGCCACAGGCGGTAGGGCTCGAAGTCGATCCGACGCAGCTGGTCGATGATCACCGTGCCGACCTTGGGGATCCGGATCGCTTCCTCTTCCTCGGCGATGGGCTCCTCGGCCGGTGTGGCGGTGATGGCCGCCAGTTCCTCGGCTGCCTCGAGTTCGGTGCCGCTGACGCTCACCTCCAGCGGGGTGAACGCGGTGGTGAACAGCTGCGGCCGGATGTAGTCGATCGAGTGCACCTGCGGCAACGCCTCGTCGTCGAGGATCCCGCCGCGGTGGTAGTCGCGCCACAGGAACTCGGCCTGGAAACGGATGACCTCTTCACCGCTCTTGCGGAAGTAGCCCAAGCCGGCCTTGCCCGGCAGGTTCACCGCGTTCGGCACGCCGGCGGCCTGCGCCGCACCGGCCGTCTGCGCCTTGAGCACCAACCGGTAGCCCATGTTCTCCATCAGCTTCTCGGCGCGGCTCTCGATGGTCTGCGACGCCATCATCAGGTGCACCCAGTAGGCGCGGCCCTGCCGGCCGATCGAGTCCAGCACCTCCACCGCCGTCGGCATGATGCGGAACCACTCGTAGAACTCGTCGATGACCACGACCAGCATCGGCAGCGGCGGCAGGCTGTGATCACCGCGCGCCTGCATCCGGGACCGGATCTCGTTGTACTCCTTGGCGCCGTCGACGCCGGCGCTGTCGCACATCGACTTACGGCGGGCGATCTCGCCCCACATCGCCTCGAGGAAGCGCTCCATCAGCGCCTGGTCGTCTTCCAGGTCGGTGATGATCCGCGACACGTGCGGTACCCCGGCGAACGGCTTGACCGCCGACCCACCCTTGAGGTCGGCCAGCACGAACTGCAGCTCGTCGGGCGAGTGCCCCAGCAGCAGCGATTCGATCACCGTGCGCACCAGTGTCGACTTACCCGAGCCGGTGGTGCCCGACATGACGCCGTGCGGGCCGTCGCCGCCCTCATCCAGGGACTTCATGTCGAGGAACAGCAGCTCACCGTTGTCGGAGCGGTTGCCGAACGGGACCCGCAGCCGGGACCGGCTGCCCTCCTGCTGCCGGCTCGTCCACAGCTGGTTGAAGTCGATGCGGCCGGCATCCTCGATGCCGTAGTAGGAGAGGATGTCGCGGGCCCCGATGTGATGCGTCACCCGCTGACCGATTTCTTCGTAGGCCTCGGCCAGCCGCCAGTGCGCCATCCGTTGCGCGAACTGTTCGGCGTCGGTCTGGCTGACCTGGTCGGCCAGGGCGAAGAACCACTCGTTGTCGTCGATGACCATCCAGGTGTCGCGGTCGCGCGGCAGGGCGTTGATGATGCCCTTGTCGTCGAAGCGCAGCACCCGTTGGGAGACCCCGCGCCACTCCGGGGCGCCGGTCAGGTCGAAGAATGTGACGCCGTCGATGCCCTCGGTGGTGTTGACGTACTCCCACTGCGGATCGATGCCGTCGACGACGATCAGGTGGTGCGGCGTCGGAGTCTCCGCCGAGGAGCTGGCGTGGCGCGGCATGAACGACCCGCGCCCGGAGAACAGGTCGGCGTGCTCGGTGGCGAAGTCCCGCACCGAGCCGTACACCATGCGGGCGTTACCGGCGGCGTCCTGTCGGCGCGGGTCGCCGAAGTGCGGCAGCCACTTGACCCAATCCCATTGCTCCACATCGGAAGTGACGACGACCATGCGAAGGTGGTCTGGCCCGTGCGAGAAGGCCAACTGGCAGATGATCGCGCGCATCAGGCCGAGTATGTGCTCGCGGTCGCCGACTAGCGAGTACCACGGCTCGACGAGCAACGAGACCATCTTCGGCAGGTTGTAGACGACGCTCTGGTAGCGCCCGAACTCCTGCAGCGCCTTGCCGGTCACCGGTTCGAGCTCGATGTCGGTCGGCATGTTCTGCGGCTCGCCCCAGGTGACCTCGGGTCGCGTCATCCCCACCCCGACCCGGGCGAGCCCGAAGTTGAGGTCCTTGCCGTTGGGCTGGCGCTCCCACATCCGGGGCGTGCCCACCGAGGCGGCCAAGGTGGACGGCGCCGGGTGGTACCACCGGTAGTTGGCGTCCATGCTGTCCGCGGACTCCGCGGCCGACTCCCGCAGCCTGTCCAGCATGAGCATGAACTGGGCGCGCATCGCGTCGAGCTTGGGCCGGCTCAATTGCTGGGCGCCGCCGCCGAAGCGGCCGCCGAACATCATCATCGCGATGCCGCCGATCATGAAGATCGGGAAGATGGCGCCGGCGCCCAGGAACATCCGGGAGCCGTTGGCCACTGTCATCGAGACCATGCCGACCAACAGGCCGACCACCAGCACGCCCACCACCACCAGCCACCACGGCTTGCCTTCCGGCGGCGGGACGCTCAGCGGCGTCGGCAATACGATGTTCTCCGGCTTGACCACCGGAGCGCGTTCCGGCGTCGGCCGGGCATATCCACGTTTCACTTGGGCACCGCCAATTCTGCAGGGCTCATATCGGTGGGCAGGGTGTCGTGACGCACCAGTGCGTCCTGGCGGGACAGCGTCGGGCCATGCGCCAGCAGGCGCAGCGCCACCGACGGTGCCAGCCCGGGCTCGCCGACCAGACCCAGCGCCTTGCGCTCGTCATCGCCGGGTACCCCGAATCGCACGCCCGAAGAGGACAACCACCACAACGATTCGCGGGTGGAGGCGTCCGGGTCGTTGCCGGTCACCGCGACGAAGTTGCCATAGCCGGGACCGAAGTAGACCCGGTCGGCCTGCGGCATGTTGTTGTTGTTGGTCTTCACCAGTGACACCACTCGGTTGATCTGCTTCTGCGGCACCGGGATCGTGGGTCCGGACACCACCTGCACCCGCGCTCGGCTGTCACCGTTGGAGCGCTCCCACCACCAGCAGGTGGACGGGTTCTCCTTCATGTCCACGACCTTCAGGGGCCCCTCCGGGTAGGCCGAGAGGTCCAGCCCGGTGACCACCGGCATCTTCGCCAGGTCCTGCGGCGCCACCACCGCCGGCGCCCCGCCCCCGGTCGCCCCGGCGTTCTGCAGAATGCGCGCCACCACCGGCGACACGGTCTGCACGCCGTTCATCAGTACTACCGAATACTGTTGCGGCCCAGCCAATTGCGGGGTGGTGAAGACAGTTCCCACCGGCCCGGGGGCGTTGGGAAAGGCCGGCGGGCGGCCGGCGTCCGGCACGAACGGCACGGCCAACTCCGGCCCGACCGGCAGTGCGTCGAACAGCGCCTGACTCATCGGCCGGGCGTGCTCGACCTGTTCGGGTGTCAGCCCCAGCGGCAACAACACCGCCCGGTCGGCGGCGTCGATGCGCGAGCGGCGGCCCTGGCGGACGACCCACGACTCGTCGCCGTAGCGCAACACCACGGCGTCCGGGCCGTCGAGTACCCGACGGCGAGAGTTGAGGTCCGGGCTGCCGTCGATCACCGTCACCGTCACCGGCGACGGCGCCCCGACGCCCTGGACGTTGGCGACGGTGTCGCAGATCAACCACGACGACGACGTGGGTGAGGTCGGCAGGATCTCCGACGGCGCCCCCGGGATGCCGACCAGCGGGCCGTGCGGCTGCTCGGCGATCTGGGTGGAGCGCACTTTGTGAGGATTGTCGGGGCGACCGGCGATCAGCCGGGCCGAAGCCAAATTCAGCGCCGGATATAACGTGTCGCCGACTCGCACGTAGAGGGCGCCCGAATCGCGGTCGGCGATGATCGGCGATTCGTTCAGTTGACCCGAGGGGCTCAGAAACGACCACAGCAGCGCACCGAGACAGATGACCGACGCCGCCGACACCGAGGCGACCACCGCCAGCGCCTGCCGCCGGCCCGGTTCCACTTCCATCCGAACCTGCCAGCGGGTCAACGCCATCGCGGTCCGCCGCGCCAGGAATTGGTACCCGGTCATCTGGGTGCGCGTCGACAACCCCAGGCCGTAGCCGGGACCCCGGTGTTCGTCAGCCACGGTGCGTCCCAGCCCCCACTCGTTGCACTGTCCGGCCGCTGCGCCGCCTCGGTGCCCTATCGGTCCTCATCTGCCCCTGCCTGATCACAAGTTTCTCCACTGCGCATGCTAGCCGTGTTACGCAGTGGCCGCCCGCCGCGCAGATTGCAATCCGGCAGCGATGGCGAATTCGGTTCGCCGATTCTGCCTCGAATTATGGACGCATTAGGTAAACGGTCAGTTACGTGCGCGATACGCATCTGCGCGATGCGGTGCCGCCCGGCGCAGCCACCGGTGTGCGGCCGAAAAAATCGCGGCAATTTCCACCACCGCCGTGGCCCGGGGCGGGCCGAGTGGCCCGTACCGCAATCGCGGCGATCCGCCACGTCATCATCCTCATCTGCGTAATCTGAGCTTCCTGCCAGAAACCTGTGCATTTGGTGTCAGACCAGCAGAGTACGAGTCCGGCGGCTGTACTGTCTGGTCGTGACAACGATCGACGGACAGGGTGCTGACGGAGAGCTGGACCCGCGGGGTCCTGCCACCTCACCAGCAACGAAAGAGACAACACACCACGTCAAGTACTCCGCCGACGTCGTCGACGTCGAGCTGGAGCTGGAACAGGGCTACCGCACCGAGATTCATAAGAATCACGACGACACCGTCGACGTCGAGACTTATGGCGGCGGCTTCGACCTGTCCCGCCGCGCGGTGGCCCCGCATCTGCGCGTTGGCAAGGACAAGTGGTTCAACCTGTTGTGGCTGATCCCGATCGGCTTCGTCGGGCTGGTGGCGATGATCGCGATCGGCAAGGGTGTCCGCAATATCCCCGGCGTCGAGGACTTCATCGCCCAATACCCGGGCAGCACCCCGTCGTCCAAGATCGACGACGGTCTTCCCGCCTGGGCCGGCTGGACGCACTTCTTCAACCTGTTCATGATGATCTTCATCATTCGGGCCGGTATCCAGATCCTCTGTGACCACCCGCGGCTGTACTTCAGCCGCAACTCCACCCCCGGCAAGGACGAATGGCTGCGGGTGGGGCCGCCGGTTCCGGACGACCCGTACTGGACCGCCAACGCCGACACCGTTGCGCTGCCGGCACAGTTCGGCCTGCCGGGCTTTCGGCACTCGATCGGCCTGGCCCGTTGGTGGCACATGGGCATGGGTGTGCTCTGGCTGCTCAACGGCGCGATCTTCTACGTCTTGTTGTTCACCACCGGGCAATGGCGGCGCATCGTGCCGACCAGCTGGGACATCATCCCGCACGCCGCCTCGGTGATGATCCAGTACGCCTCGATGAACTGGCCGGATGACCACACCTGGACCAACTACAACGCGCTGCAGTTGCTCTCCTACTTCGTCACGGTGTTCATCGCCGCCCCGGCCGCGTTGATCACCGCGCTGGGCATGTCGCCGGCGCTGTCGCAGCGGCTCGGGTTGATCAGCAAGCACATGCGGCTGAACCTGCAGATCGCCCGGTCCCTGCACTTCCTGGTGCTCTGCTACTTCCTGATGTTCATCCTGGTCCACGTGACGATGGTGTTCGCCACCGACGCCTTCGACAATCTCAATCACATGTTCGCCGCCCGCGGTTGCGCGGAAGGCGCTGGGCCTGAATGCCACAGCGCCACCGGGTTCTATGTCTTCTGTGTGGCTTTGGTGGTGTGCGCCATCGGCTGGATCGCCGCCACCCCGCTCACGCTGCGGTACCCGCGGGTCGTCCAGAAGGTCGGCTACGCCCTGATCGGCCCCTTCCAGCGGGCGCTGGAGAAGCTCGACCCGAAGCCGGGCACCTTCACCGAGGATGACATCTCGCCGTTCCACTGGCGCAACGGCCGGCTGCCGGAGACCGTCGAGTACAAGGAGCTGGAGGCAGGCGACTTCAAGGACTGGCGGCTGAAGGTCTACGGGCTGGTCGAGAACCCGATGGAGTTCTCCCTGGAGGACCTCAAAGCGTTGCCGTACCACGACCAGATCACCCAGCACATGTGTGTGCAGGCCTGGTCGGGTGTGGCCAAGTGGGGCGGCGTGCAGATGTCGACGATCATGAATATCGTCAAACCGCTTCCAGAGGCCAAGTGGGCCGTCTTCTATTCGATGGGCCTGGGCGCCACCGGCGGCATCTATTACAACGCGCACCCGGTCGACCAGATGTGGCATCACATGTCGATGCTCGCCTACAACATGAACGACCAGCCACTGCCCTACATGCACGGCCGGCCGCTGCGGTTGCGTAACGAACTGCAGCACGGCTACAAGCTGGTCAAGTGGATCAAGGGCATCGAGTTCGTCGCCAGCTACGAGGAGATCGGCAGCGGTCACGGCGGCTACAGCGAGGACCACAAGTTCTTCGGTCGCCACCAGACGATCTGACGCTCGCTCGACGTAGTGAGGGGCCGGCCTTGCGGGGCCGGCCCCTCACTGCGTCTCGGTCGTTCGGCGATACGTCCAGGCATCCGGCATCCAATCCCCACGGGACTCGCAGCCACGCCGATTAATATCCCGCACGTTAATCCTTTTATTACGGATACGAGTGGGCGAGGAATCGAGCCATGGCACACCCTGACGAGAACCACCGCGCCGGCCGAACAGCGGTGGTGAGCCCTGACGAGCTCACACCCGCGCACGAGGTCGTCAACCACGAGACGTGGGCCGGCGGCCTGGGCGAGAAGATGGCCATCGCCCCGCGGCTGCGCGTCGGCCGCGACAAGTGGTTCAACTTACTGTGGTTGATCCCCATGGGTTTCGCGGCGCTGGTGGTCGCCGTCGCGGTGGCGAAATACCTGGTGGGCCTGCCGGCGGTCAGTGACTTCGTCCACCGCTATCCCGGCACTGTCAAGACCGCGGGCAGCACGCCGGGGATCCCCGCGTGGGCGGGCTGGCAGCACTTCTTCAATCTGTTCCTGATGACGTTCATCATCCGGTCCGGCATCCAGATCCTCGCCGACCATCCGCGGCTGTATTTCAGCCGCAACGCCACCCCGGACACCGACGAGTGGTTCCGCATCGCCGGGCCGGTCCCCCAGGATCCGATGTGGACGGCCAAGCAGGACTCGGTGGGGCTTCCCGACCAGCTCGGTCTACCGGGTATCCGCCACGCCATCGGACTGGCCCGCTGGTGGCATCTGGGCACAGATGTGTTGTGGCTGGCCAACGGTGCGGTGTTCTACGTCCTGCTGTTCGCCACCGGACACTGGCGCCATCTGGTGCCCACCAGTTGGGCGGTCTTCCCGAACGCCGTGTCGGTGGGCATCCAGTACCTGTCGCTGAATTGGCCCGACGACAACGGCTGGGTGGCCTACAACGGCCTGCAGCTGCTGGCGTACTTCACCACGGTCTTCGTCGCCGCCCCGGCCGCGTTGATCACCGGGCTCGGGATGAGTCCGGCGGTGTCCATGCGCCTGACCCACATCAGCAAGCGACTGAGCATCCAGCTGGCCCGTTCGCTGCACTTCCTGGTGATGGCCTACTTCCTGGCGTTCATCGGCGTGCACGTCACGCTGGTGTTCGCCACCGACGCGGTGCGCAACTTCAACCACATGTTCGCCGCTCGTGACGGCTCCGGGCTGGCCGGCTTCTGGGTTTTCGCCGCCGCGATGGCAGTGACGATCACCGCCTGGGTGTGGGCCACCCCGTTCACCTACCGCCATCCGCGGGTGGTGCAGCGGGTCGGCTACGCGCTGATCGGCCCGCTGCAGCGGGTGTTCGAGTACGCCAACCCCAAGCCGGGGGCATTCACCGAGGAACACATCTCACCGCACTTCTGGCACAACGGCACCTACCCCGAAACGGTGGAGTACAAGGAGCTGTTCGCCGGAGATTTCACCGACTGGCGGCTGCACGTCTACGGGTTGGTCGAGCACCCGAGGGATTTCTCACTCGACGAACTGAAAGCCCTTCCCTACCACGAACAGATCACCCAGCACTTCTGCATCCAGGGATGGTCCGGGGTGGCCAAGTGGGGCGGCGTCGCGATGAAGACCATCCTTGACATCGTCAAACCACTGCCCGAGGCCAAGTGGGTGGTGTTCTATTCGATGGCCCCCGGCTCCGAGGGCGGGCTCTACTACGACGCTCACGACATCGGCCAGATGGACCACCATCTGACGATGCTGGCCTACCGGATGAACGACGAACCGCTCAGCTACGGACACGGAGCGCCGCTGCGGCTGCGCAACGAACTGCAGCACGGATTTAAAATGGTCAAGTGGCTCAAGGGAATCGAGTTCGTCACGCACTTCCGCGAGGTCGGTGGCGGCTACGGCGGCTACAACGAGGATCACGAATTCTTCGGCTATCGCCAGACGCTGTAACCCACACCTCCCGCCGGGCCGTCGTAGGGTTAGGTCCAAGCAACCGAGCAACGGGGGAATCCATGCGGAATCGCGGTATCGGAAAGTCAATCCTGTCGGTGGTGGTGGCCGGGTTCGCCGTCGGCGCGATGGCGACCGCCTGCGGTGACTGCGAGGACGATTCCGAAGAAGGCGCCGTCGGCGAGGTCACCGATGCCCCGGCCGGCACGCTGGCGCCGATAGCCCCCGGCGAAGCCGGCACCATCCCGGACTGGACGCCCGCTCCGGAGGCCCCGCTTACCAGCGCCGCACCCGCCATCGAGCGCCCCGCGCAGCAGGGCGAGGCCAACACCGCGCCCGCCCCGGCGGCACCCCAAGCCCCATCGGCGCCCCGGGTTCCGTCGGCGCCCGCGATCCCCGCCATTCCGGCGATCCCGGCGATTCCGGCCATTCCCGCGATCCCGGCCATCCCGGCGATCCCCTACCCGTAGGCGCCGTCCGGTCAGGGCCCCGTCCAGGCTGAGTCCAGGCGGTCGGCCACATCGATGGTCTGGGCCTGCTGAGACTGCGGGCTCTCGATCTGGTCGGCGACGTAACTCGCGATGAACCGCCGGATCTCCCCGTCGACACCGGCGAAGATCCGCAGCAGCTCACCGCGAATGGACGTCGACGACACCTCCACGGTGATGTCGGACGGCCTCGGTTTGGGCACGTCGATGATCAGCAGCAACGGCTCGGCGGCCCGCGCCGTGGCCCGCAGCGCGATGTCGCCGTCGACGGTGAACCGCTGCTTGTCCAGTCGCAGGTCGATGAGCAGGTCGATCACCAGCGGAATGTGGATCGCGAACGTGAGCAGATCACCCAGACCGCGTGCCACCCGAGGCTGCTCGATTCGCACCTTCGCGCTGACCCGGGCAATCCCGCCCGGCCCCTGACGCATCGGTGGCATCTCGAATTCATCGCCGGCGATCGCGGCGAACGCAGCTGCCACCCGCTCTTCGGTGACCGCGATCTCGAAGAACTTCCGCCCGAACTCTTCGTAAGTCAGGAAGCTGAGGTTCTGCATAGCTTGATACCGTCTCACGTCCCCATCTGCAACGGCCGCTGATCGGCGTGCGCGTCGCCGTTATCTTCTCACTCGTAACCTCGGCGGGAGTGGGTGTTCCGATCAGCGACACCGCCCGCGACCGGGAACTGCCGGCCGCCGCCGGGGCGGTCCACATCCGTCTCGGCCGCAGATGGGTCGATCCAGCGGCCCTGCGCCCGCTGAAATCCACTCTTGATCGGGCGCATCGCGCGGCTACTCCGGCTCGCAGAGCGCCGGCGCCAACCGATAGGTCAGCGATGCGCGATTCACCGAAAACGGTTAAACCCCAACAAAAATCGTGGGCATTACCGACATCCGAAACGACACGCGGTGCACAACAGCCGTTCTCGATGGTCACACCGTAGAGTCCATCCACTTATCCGATTTCCCATGCGATTTCGCTTCAATTCGAAATTGAAACTGTTTCAAGCACTCTCGAATTACCCGCGTACCGCCTCTACCTGCACTTCACGGTGCATTTCATGGCCGAAATCTGGTCTAGGAGGCACATTTTCACCCTCCTACCAGGTGTTTTCCGTTGCGGCGTAATACATAACAACTTGAGCTTCAAACGTGATGCCTGCCACAGATTTTGGAGGGCACGGAAAGCCATTGTTAATGTGCTCGGTCATGTTTGGTTTAGACGCGCTGATGGCGCTCATCCAGCAGGTTTCCGGCACGCCGTACATCACCGGTGGGGACAGCCCCGCCGGAACGGACTGCTCGGGCCTGGCCTCCTGGGTGTCCAATGTCGCCACCGGTCGCCCGGCCTTCGGCGACCGGTTCCACACCGCCAACGAGGAGTCGGCTCTGCTGGCCCGCGGCTTCCAGTACGGCACCGCTCCCGGCGCCCTGGTGGTGGGCTGGAACAGCCGCCACACCGCCGTCACACTGCCTGACGGCACTCCGGTGGCCAGTGGCGAGCGCGGCGGGGTGCGGATCGGCGGCGGCGGCGCCTACCAGCCCCAGTTCACCCACCACATGTACCTGCCGATGCCCGCCGACGACCAGGCCCCGCCGATGGAGGCCCCGGTGCAGTTCGCCGCCATGGTGGAGCCTGCCGCTCCCGAACCGGCCGCCGAGCCGATGGGCTTCGAGATGGCGCCGCCGCCGTTCGACGCCCCGCCCCCCGAGGCCCCGCCCGCCCCGCCGTTCGAGGCCCCGATGGACTTCCCGCCCGGTGAGGCGCCCCCGATGGACGGCCCGCTGCCCGACGAGCCGGGCCCGGCACCCACCGACCGCGACGCGCCCCCGCCGGCTTAACCCCCCGGCCGCGCCGCCACGATGCGGCGTCGCGCCAGCAGCCACGCCAGCCCCTGCCCCTCGCCGTGCGCGATCGCCTCAAGACCGGCGAAGGCCGCCCGGAGCTCACCGGGCGCGGCCCGGAACCGCCCGGCGGAACCACCGACCTGGCTGAGCGCGGTAACGGCCAGCAGTCCGCCCGGCGCCAGGCGCTCGATCATCGGCGCATCCAGCCGTCGGTCACGGAACCGGGCGCAGTAGATGACATCGGCGGGCGGCCCGTCGGGCAAGCCGTCATCGAGATCGGCGACATCGAATCGGCAGCGGCCGGCGACGCCGCTGCGGGCCGCGAGCGCGCTGGCCTGCTCGATCGCCACCGGGGATACGTCGAATCCCCTGACCTGGAGTCCCCGCCGGGCCAGCCAGACCGCGGCGGTCCCCTGCCCGCAGGCGACGTCGAGCGCATGACCTGCGGTCGGAAACTCGTCCCGGTAGGACGCGAAGACCGCCGCCGGGCCGATCGCCTCGGGCTCCGGTAGGCCTCGCTCGGCGAATTTGTCATCCCAGAGGGCGCGGTCGTCGTCGCTCATCGCCATGGACGATACTGCGATGGTGAAGCTACGCCCCTGGATCGTGCTGGTGCTCTTCGTCGTGGGCGCCGCGGCAGGCCTGGTCGGCGATCACTCTCACGTGGTCACCGGAACCACCGAGTACCTGCCGCCGTCGCACGCGGTGCCGTTCGTGTGGAGCAGCCCGATCTGGTTTGCGGTCATGGTCGGTGCCGGCACCGCGATCCTGGCGGAGCTGCGACTGCATCTTCCCGCGGTCCGGAGCGCGGTGACGGTACGCCAGGGGGCGGCCGGTGTCGCCGCCGTGCTGGGCAGCTATGTCGTCACCGCGATGCTGCATACCGCGCCGCAGGTTCCGATCACGACGTTGATCTGCGCCTTCGCGGTCCTCACCTTCTGCGCCCTGGGGGATCGTCCCGCGATCGTGTGCGGGATTCTGGCCGCGGTCTGCGGGCCGGCCATCGAGATCGCGATCGCCGCGGCGGGCCATTTCCGCTACGCCGACGACTCCGACGCCTTGTTCGGGGTGGCTCCGTGGCTGATTCCGCTGTACTTCGCGTTCGGGATCGTTGCGGCACTGATCGGCGAAATCGCCGCCGGTACAAGGCGTTCAACCTAGGACTCAGGCAGGAAGAACCGATGGCACCGGTCACGCTCGGCGGATATCACGCCAAGCAGTGCGCCCGCGTCACCCATAACCTGTTCGCCCCCGGTATCGCGGAGCCGGCCGAGCCCTCGCCGGGGCTGGTGGCCTTGCGCGATGCCGGCGTTGCCTTCGAGAGCGCGATCCTCGACGAGTTGCGGGACCACTACGGCGCTTCGGAGCAACTGGTGGTGCTCGACGCCGGCGCCGGCCGATCCGAGCAGCGCCGGCGCACCCTCGCGGCGATGGACACCGGCGTCGATGTCATCGTCGGCGCACTCCTGCCGCAGGTGAACGGCCGCAGCGGCCTGCCCGATGTGCTGATCCGGCACGGATCGGGCTACCTGCCCGTCGACATCAAGAATCACCGCACCCTGAGCACGTCGAAACGCTCCGCGGTGGCGGTGTCGACACTGTCGGCGCCGGATGAAATGCTGACCCGCCCCGGCTACAACGATCACGGGGCGCGTTGGCGTGACGATGTCATGCAGCTGGCGCACTACACCCGGATGCTGGAGGAGCTGGGATATCACCCCGGCGTGCACCGCGGCGGCATCATCGGCAGCTCCGACCTCACCGAGCTCGTCGGCGAGGAACACGGCATCACCTGGTACGACCTGCAGGCCGAGACCATCACCACCTATTCCGCCAGCGAACCGGAGCACCGCAAGAAGCGCTCCGCCCTGCAGCGCTACGACCATGAGTTCGCCTTTCGCCTCGAAGTCGCGCACGCCGCGGCGTCCGGACGAGAACTGGTGCGCCCCTATCGGATCAGCGACTGCGACACCTGTGATTGGTTTGAGTACTGCGCCACGGTCGCCGGCGACGACGACGCATCTTTTGCGATCGAGACCGGCCACCTCAACGTGCGGGAGTGGCAGTATCTGTACCGGCACTGCGGCGACGGCGAGAGCTTGAGCGTCACTCAGTTGGCCCAGGTCGACCCCGATGCCCACCTCGAGGCGTTCCGCATCCAATCGGTCGGCACCCAGAAGCCGGCGGATCGTCTGGCGAAGGTGGTCCGGCGCGCCCGAATGAGCTGTGCCGAACTCGATTACGAGCAACGCGGGACGGAGCGTCCGGTGGTTCCCTGCGCCGATATCGAGGTTGACTTCGACATCGAGTGGGACAGCGAGGCCAGGATCTACCAGTGGGGTCTGCGCATCCGTGACGGCCAGGACGACACCACCGCCCACTACGACCCGGTGGTCTCCTTCGAACCGCTCGACGACGACGGCGAAGCCGGGCTCGCCGACGAATTCGCTTCCCGGATCCGGCAATTGCGCGGCCGGGCCGAGCGGGAGGACAAATCACTGCGCGTCTTCCACTGGCACCATCCTGAGACGTCGAGTACCCGCAGGTTCCCCGCCGTCGCCGCGGCCCTCGACGGACTCACCTACGACCTGCGCCAGTGGTTCGACGCGGAGTATTTCGCCCGCACCTCGTCGTCGATCAAATGCGTCGCCGGGTACTTCGGCTACCAGTGGGAGGTCGACGATGCCGGCGGCCTGGTCTCCCAGCTGGCGATCGACGTGGCCCGCGGCGAGGGACCGGAGGCGGACGCCGCCCGGCAGTGGTGTCTGCGATACAACGAGTGCGACGTCGCGGCGCAGGCCGCGATCCGCGACGGGTTGCGCTGCGACGGCCCGTGAGCCGGTTCAGCTCTGCTGCGGCACCGTCGGGCAGATGTTGGAGTGCGCCGAGTCGACCACCTGGCCCGCGGCCGGCTTGGGGATCTGCAGGTAGACCGAGACCTGCTCGACGATCAGGCTGGTCGGATGCTTGGGGAACTCCAGGCAGGCGGTCCGTCCGGCGGCCAGCCGTGGCGCTTCGCTGCCGGGCGGGAACTGCGGGCGGATGGCGTTGAGGTAGGCCATCTCCCCCGCGTTCGGGTAGGTCGACTTCTGCGCGGCGCACAGCAGAATGTCCGGGCTGTTGCCGCAGTAATCGGGATCCCGGGGATTGAGCGGGTCGGCGTGGGCCGATGACGCGACACCGATCAGCGCGGCCAGCGCGGCCAGGGCTGTCGCCAGGGCGGTTGATTTCACGTCCAGCGCCTTTCTTTCTCGCCGCTGACGCTAGCAGCTATCCGGCCTGCGCCGAAGGGTCTTGCCGGCCTCCGATCCGGACCGGTCAGCTGCACCGCCCACGCTCGTCGTAGCATCGCCGCTATGAGTTGGAGCGTCCGGTTCACCGCACCGCTGGCCGCCGCCTGCCTCTTCGTCGGGGCCCTTCCAGGCGCCGGCCCAGCCCTCGCCGACGAGGCCGGCTTCATGAAATACCTCGCCTCGCACGGCTACACCGCCCGGTACGCCGGGGACGAACCGATTCCCGAGCCCAGCGTGCGCGCGCTCGGGCACATGATCTGCGAGAACCTGCACGTCGGCCGGAGCGTGGCGGCTCAACAGCCGCACTATCCGGCGTGGCCGCAGTTCTCCCTCATCGCGGAGGCCGCACAGCACGAGCTCTGCCCCGGTTCTTAGCAGCGACTGCCCGGCTTCATCCGGGTGTCGGCCGGGTGCGCTGCGGGTAATTCCGTGCCATGAGGCTGCGCAGAAGTAATGTCGGGGCCGGCGGGTTCCGCCGCGTCGGTCGGGGCCGCGGCTTTTCCTATACCGACGGGCACCGGCCGGTCGACGACCCGGAGGTGCTCGCCCGCATCAAGGAGTTGGTCATTCCGCCGGCGTGGCGCAACGTGTGGATCTGTCCGCACCCTAACGGGCACATTCAGGCCGTCGGAACCGATGCCGCCGGGCGTCGGCAGTATCTGTACCACCCGCAGTGGCAGGCCGAACGGTCCGAGGAGAAATACGACCGGGTGCTGGCCCTGGCCAGGCTGCTGCCGCAGTGGCGAGCCGATGTGCTGACCGACCTGCGTTGCCGCGGACTGAGACGCGACCGGGTGCTGGCGGTGGCCCAGCAGCTGATCGACCGGGGTTATTTTCGCGCCGGCGGCGAGGAATACGTCCAGGAGAACGGCAGTTTCGGGCTGGCGACCCTGCTGCGTGACCACGTCCGGATCCGCAGCGGCAGCGTGGACTTCGACTATCCGGCCAAAAGCGGTGTACGGCGGACGGTGTCGGTGGACGATCCGCTGGTGGTCCGGGCGGTGCGCTCGCTGCTGCGTGCGCCGACCGACATTCCCCGGCTGCTGGTGTACCGCACGCCCGAGGGCTGGTGCGAGGTACGCGCCGACGACCTCAACGAGCGGTTCCGGGAACTGACCGGCGAGCAGTTCAGCGTCAAGGACCTGCGCACCTGGCATGGCACCGTGCTGGCGGCCGAAAGCTTCGCCGCCGCCCGCGAGCCGACCTCGAAGACCGTCCGACGGCGGGAGATTGCGGAAGTGATGCGTTGTGTCGCCGAGGAATTGGGTAACACACCGGCAGTAGCCCGCGGTTCATACGTGGATCCGCGGGTGGTGGAGGCCTACGAACGGGGCATCACCATCCGATCGGCACTGAACCGGTTGAAAACCCGCGGGAAGACGGCCGCGCGCACACTGGCCGTAGAGAATGCCACCGCTCGGATGATCAGGCGCATCGACCGGGCACGACGCTGAGTTGTGCCTCCCTCGCACACCGGCCGTTACGATTGGCCGATGCGCCACGCCGGCGTGCACATCCATCTACCGGACCGGTACTGCGGCGCGCCGCAGCTTATCGAAAAGCTCATCTACTGCGGTGATGACCCGGGTTGAGATGAGAGGTGACGAGGTGAGCCACCAGGAGCGGGAACGTCGTGGACAGGATCTGCTGTTCGATCCGCTGACCACCAAGGGCACCGCGTTCACCCATGACGAGCGGCGCCGGTACGGCATGCTGGGCCTGTTGCCGTCGGCGGTCAAGACCATCGCCGAACAGGCCGCCCACTCCTACGCCGAATTCTCCACCCGCCGTGATGATCTGGACAAACACATCTACCTGCGGGCGCTGCAGGACCGCAACGAGACGTTGTTCTACCGCCTGCTCAGCGAGCACATCGAGGAGATGCTGCCGATCGTCTACACACCCACTGTCGGCGAAGCCTGCCGCAGGTTCAGTCAGATCTACCGGCGACCGCGCGGGCTGTTCGTGTCCTACCCGGACCGGGAGCGGTTGCGCGAGGTCCTGGGTAACCGGCGTGAGCGCCAGGTGGACGTCATCGTCGTGACCGACGGGCAACGCATCCTGGGCCTGGGCGATCAGGGCATCGGCGGCATGGGCATCCCGATCGGCAAGCTGTCGCTGTACACCCTGATCGGCGGGATCGCGCCGGCCCGCACCCTGCCGATCATCCTCGATGTCGGCACCGACAACGTCGAACTGCTCGACGATCCGCAGTACCTCGGCTGGCGCCATCGGCGCATCAGCGACGAGGAGTACTACGCGTTCGTCGACGACTTCGTCGCCGTGGTGCACGCGGAACTGCCCGACGTGCTGCTGCAGTGGGAGGATTTCGCCACCGCGAACGCGCTGCCGCTGTTGGAGCGCTACCGCGGGCGGTTACTGACGTTCAACGACGACATCCAGGGCACCGCGGCAGTCACCCTGGGCGCGTTGCACGGCGCCGTCCGGGCCGCCGGGCGTCCGCTGACGCGGCAGCAGGTGGTGATGTTCGGCGCCGGCTCGGCCGGCATCGGTGTGCTGGAGATGATCCGCCAGGAGATGGTGGCCCAGGGGCTCAGCGATTCCGAAGCGGCCGAACGGCTTTGGGCGATCGATGTGGACGGGCTGTTGACCGACGACCGCACCGACCTGTCGGACAGCCAGCGCCGCTTCGCTCAACCCGCATCCCGTGTCGGCGGCTGGGAGGGTCGGGGGCTGGCCGACGTGGTGCGCCACGTCGACGTGGGCATCCTGCTGGGGCTGTCGACGGCGACGGGCGCCTTCACCGAGGACATCGTTCGTCACCTGGCGGCCAACACCGACCACCCGATCATCTTCCCGCTGTCCAACCCGACCGACCGGGCCGAAGCCCACCCTGCCGAACTCGACGTCTGGACCGATGGGCGGGCGCTGATCGCCACCGGGTCACCGTTCGCCCCGGTGCGACGTGGCGATCAGACCCGCGCCATCGCGCAGTGCAACAACGTCTACATCTTCCCGGCGATCGGGCTGGCCGTGACCGCCGCCCGCGCGACCCGCGTCACCGACGCCATGATGCGGGCGGCGGCCTCCGCCCTCGGCGATACCTCCCCCGCGCTGTCCGATCCCGGCCGGCCACTGTTGCCGGCATTCGAGGATCTGCCGGAGATCACCACCCGCATCGCGACCGCGGTGGCGATCCAAGCGGTGCGCGACGGAGTGGCGCCGGAGGCCTCCGATGATCAGCTGGCGTCCGCGGTCCGGCGCTCACGCTGGACCCCGGAGTATGCGACGCGGTAGCCGTCCTGGGCCAGTGTCCTGCGATATCCGAGGTCAGTTCACTAAAGTGCTGTGGGTGAACAGAGGGATGATCGCCCGGCGCTGCGGTCGCGGTCTCGCCATCGTGGCGTCGCTGGCGGTCTCCGCCGCCCTCATCCAGGCGCAGAGCAGCCACGCTCCGGTGCCGGCACCCACCGAGGCGGCCGAAGCGGCAGCACCGCCCGCACCGCCGCCACCCGCCGGCGGGATCCGGATGGCCAACGCTGCCGAGGCCGCCGCGCTGGCCGCCAACGTGCCGATGCCGGCCGAAGGCCAGCAGTTCACCTTCCCGCTGCCGGCCGGGGTGGCACCCGAGAACGGACTGCAGGTCAAGACCATCTGGGCGGCCCGCGCCATCGGCGTGCTGTTCCAGGAGATCAAGACGATCTACGGCTACCGTCAGGATCCGCTGCGCTGGCATCCCGACGGGCTGGCCATCGACGTGATGATCCCGGATTACCACAGCGAGGCCGGAATCCTGCTCGGCGACCAGATCGCCGGATATGCCCTGGCCAACGCCAGGCGCTGGGGTGTCAACCACGTGATCTGGCGGCAGAAGATCTACCCCGGGGTCGGCGGCGGCAACTGGACGTCTGACTACGGCAACGAGACCGCCAACCACTACGACCACGTCCACATCGCCACCAACGGCGGCGGCTATCCGACCGGGCACGAGACGTACTTCATCACCTCGATGAGCCCGGCGCCGCCGGACTGAGCGGCGGGGCCGGCCGCCGCGGTGGCTACGCCGGCCATCCCATCACGTCGAACGTGTGTTCTAATATGGGTCCAGGCCGGCCCGCTCACGCGGGCGACGATGAGAAGGAGTCCGCCGCCACCATGACCGCACCGACTTTCGCCGTAACAGCCCCGAACCTCACCGACCACGCCCCCGAGGTGAATTCCCCTGCCGCCAGCACGCCGACCCCGTACCCTCCCGCTGCTGCTGCTCCGGCACCGAAGGCCCCGGCCAAGAAGACAACCGGCAAGAAGGCCAAGACCTTCGAGTTGACCCTCACCGTGACCGGCTCTGCCGACGGCGAGTGGCACGCCGAGATCAAGCAGGGCAACAGCTACCTGGTCCGCGATGTGGCCGTCGCGGCCGCCGCCGTCTCCCGCGCCGCCAAGGAACTGCACGAGAAGCTGTTCACGCCCATCGAAGCGTTGATGGACGAGGCGCGCTCCCAGCAGGCCGCCAGGATCGCCGCCCTCGAGGCAGAACTCGAAGCAGCGCGCAAGGTCCTCGCCGATTTGGACTGAGACCCGGGGGCAAGCTCAGGTGTGCCCGAGGTGGCCTGCGATTCGGTGCGCGGGTGGACAATGGCCAGATGAACGGCAACGCGCTCAAGGACGCCGGGGCCAAGTTGATGAACCTGGCGCACCGGGTGGTCCTCACCGTCAGCGGCAACAGACTGTTGGCCAAACCGTTTGGGATGCCGCTGGTCGAACTGCACACGACGGGTCGCAAGTCCGGGCTGCCGCGGTCCTGCTTTCTGACGGCGCCCGTTCACGATGCGAATCGGGTTGTGCTCGTCGCGTCGAAGGGCGGTGACGACCGCCATCCCGACTGGTACCAGAACCTCAAGGCGCATCCCGACGCCGAGCTGGTGATCAACGGCGACCGGCGAAAAATCCACGCGCGCACCGCAACCCCGCAAGAGCGCGCCGAGCTGTGGCCGGTGATCACCGCGGCCTACAAAGGGTATGCGGATTATCAGACCCGGACCAGCCGTGAGATTCCGGTGGTGATCTGCGAACTGCAGCCCTGACGGCGTCACCGCCGGTGAACAGGCCTGCAGCTGACCTTCGCCTGGCGTGCCTTCCGGGTTACCCCGCGACGCCACGAAACGCCGCCCGGTAGGCATCAGCGAGGCTGCCCACGTACTGGTCGGTCAGCCGCTCATCATGCTGGCGTTTGATCCACGACGGGTGCTCGGTGAACAACAACTCCGGCCCTCGCCCGTCGACTGCCGCAAGGGCCAGAGGCTGGCACGGGCGTTGCAGTTTCTGCGCCTTCAGACCGTACATCCGCTCCAGTGCCACCTTGGCGTCTTGGCCGAGCCCGATGACCACCCGCGGCTGAACGATCTTCAACTCGAGGCTCAGGTAGGGGCTGCAATTGCTGACCCAGTCCGGCAGCGACTCACGATTCTGTGGCGGGTGGCAGTGAACGACGTTGGTGATGAAGACATCCCGCTTTTCGAGACCGGCCCGCACGAAGCTCTCGTCGAGCAGGCATCCCGAACCGCCGGTGAACGGTATCTGCGATTCCATACACAGCTTGCCGCACAGGCTCTGACCGACCAATGCCACCGGCGAGTCCACCGCTCCATAGCCGGGCGCCGATTCCGTCTCACCGGCAATATTCAATCCTGGGCAGAGCCGGCAGACCTTGATGGTCGCGGCCAGAACGGCCATATGCCTGCGTCGGTCGTCAACACCGGGTGTGCTCATGCCGGCAGCATATGGCGAAGGACCGACGGCCGCTCATGCCAAGAAGATTCGGTTTAGTGTGGCGTGATGGGTTCGATCTCGCCGAAAACACAGCAGCCGAGTTCTCAGCACTTGGCCGCGTTCCTGGTCTCGCTCGTCGTGGTCATCATCGTCGCGACCCTCGGCGGGATCGCCTCCGCCGGCGCCGCAGGAGAGTACGGAAATCTCGCCCAACCCGGCTGGGCACCACCGAGCTACCTGTTCGGACCGGTGTGGAGCGCCCTCTACCTGCTCATGGCGGTCGCGGCCTGGCTCGTCTGGCGGGTGAACCCGCGGTGGCGAAACCCCGCCATCATCGCCTACGGGGTACAGCTCGTCTTGAACCTGCTCTGGTCACCGCTGTTCTTCGGACTCGGCTGGCGGGGTCTCGCCCTTATCGACATCGTGCTACTGGACGTCGCCGTGGCAGTCACCATCACATTGTTCTGGAAGATTCGCCGCCCGGCGGCCGTGATGCTGCTGCCGTACTTCGCCTGGATCCTGTTCGCGACCGCCCTGAACTACTCCGTCTGGGCGCTGAACAGCTGAGGCGGGTGGCCTGCCACCGGCCGGCTCAGTCGACGTTCGGGCAGTAGAAGTGCGGGCTGTCGCGGTACTCAACCGGCGGCAGGTTACGCGCCGGGGTCTGCACCAGGGGTGCATCCACCGGAAGCCGGCCCGAGGCACGGTCCAACGCCGAACGCTTGCGCGGATGCATCAAGGCGCGCTTGGGACCGTACTTGGACACCAATGTGATCGCCTTGCACAGATACCCGTGCAACCGCTCCTGGCGCGCCGACCAGGTGTAGCCCATGAGTTCGCGCACCGGCGGGTCATAGAGGGCCACCGTCATGAAGGTCAGGAAGCGCTGCATGACCTTGAGGTTCAGCGCCCACAACCGATCCGGAATCCATTCCAGTGAAGGGTGTTTGGGCATGGTCGACAGGTCCATGACCTCACGGGCCGCCCAGGTGTTCTCCAAGACGTTGCGGCACATGTGATCCCAGTACTCCTGGAAATCTTCCCAGGTTTTGGGCACCGGCCGCATGCTCATGCCGTACATGCGATACCACGTGATGTGCTCGTCGAAGAGTTGGCGCTTGTCGTCCTCGGTCAGTCCGCCGGCGAACTTCTCGGCGGCCAGCAGGGTCGACTTGAAAAACGTCGCGTGCGCCCAGTAGAAGACCTCGGGGTTCAGCGCGCTGTAGCGGCGCCCCTGGTCGTCGACGCCGTTGAGTCCGATGTGGTAATCGCGGACCTCGGCGCCGGTCTGCGGGGCGCGGTAGCCGTCGAACACCACGCCACCGATGGGGTAGATCGACCGCATCAGCCGCGGGATCCGCTCCATGAAGAAGATCGAGTGATCTTTGACCGCGGCGCCCAGCTGCGGGTGCATGTTCTGCATCGAGCCCGCCCAGGTCCCCTGGAACAGCCCCGTCCACTGCCCGAAGTACTTCCAGGTCAACGAGTCGGGCCCCAGCGGTACCGCGTCATAACCACCGGTGCTCACCGGACAGCCCGAGGCCATCTCCGCATCGCTGGCCGCCGGGCAGTTATCCGCCATTTCCTGAGTCACGAGCACGCACTCCCAGTCACTGTTGGGCGTCTTTGGACAACATGCGTTGTCAGTATGGGACAGCATAGGAGCAGCGCCCGGTTTCGGTCAACGGTGGGGCGGTCGGTCCGGCGCGTCCGGCCACGGCCGGCCCAACGGCGAACGGGCCTTCGCTCAGGCGCAGCAGCTCGGGTCGAGCACCCGGCACAGCGTCATCAACGCGTCCCTACGCGAACTTGGCGGTACGTCGTCGGCGGGTCCGGTGGCCATGGGTGCGCAGCACACCGCCCGTGACTGGGAATGCCAGGTGCCACGGGGCTGTTGGCTGTCGATGTTGCACGACACCAGTTGAGAGGTTGGAAAAGTCATGCCGGATGAGAGTCCTTCCGCGGAGTACCGGTGGGCGCCGCCCGACCTGGACGAACTTAAGAAGTCGGCCGTGGGTGATGCACCGTCGTCGACGGCGATCAACGACGACACGATCCAACAATTCCGAGCCAACAACGGTGCGATCGTCCAAGGGTTGTTCGCCGGTATGCGTGGGCTGTTACTGCACACGGTGGGGGCGAAATCAGGAGCACCCCGAGTGACGCCTCTCTACCGCTTTGATTTCGAGGAACGGTGGCATGTCGTCGGCGCGGACGGGGGAAGCCCGAAAGCGCCTGCCTGGGTACATAACCTGCGAGCGGTGACACAGGCGTGCGTCGAGGTCGGCTCAAACACCGGCACCGGTACGACCATCCACGAGGTGCGGGTACGTGAGCTGTCCGAGCCGGAACGGCGTCGCGTCTGGAACGCGTTACGGCAGGAAATTCCTCATGTCGATCGCTTCCAAGCCAATACCAAACGCGTGATACCGATATTCGAGCTTTCCCGAGCATGATCGCCACGGCGAACGGGAACGTGATGCGATGTCGCAGGACTTCGGTGACAGTTGGTGTGTCAGGACATTGGTGACAGTTGGTGTGTCAGGACTTCGGTGACGCTTATCGGTCTTGGCGCGGGCCGCGAGATCTTCCGTTGCCGACGTATCTGACCCCCGGCTTGGCCGGGTGTGCTCGATGAGGACTTCGCCGTCAAGGTCGGCCACGGAGATCTTGTCGCCGTCGATGAGGACCAAGACCTGTCTAAAGCCGCGCCGGTCGTCGATTTGATAGGTGACCCCTGCCAGCCTGAGTCCGCCGGCGCTGGTCAGCGTCGCGACGTGGGTGCCGGCCGGTAAGTCCTTGGGCGCTGGTGCTGGTTGGAATTGCTTTGCTGCGGGTTGGAGGAAGAAGGGCGATCGGGCTTAGGGTGAGGCGCTTCGGCTTTCGAGGTGGCTACCCATGCCGCCCGCGCGCGTGACACGACCAGGCAGCCCCGAGGGGGCGTTCGTTGTTGTACATGTCATCGAAGGCGTCGGCCTGGGCCTGCAGTTCGGCCAGTGTGCTGATCAGCGGTTGTTTATCCAAGTAGCGGAACAAGGTCTGATGGAAGCGTTTGTTTTTGCGCCGTGTGGTCGGCTTGTACGGCTTTCCGGTGATCGCCTGGGTCCCCAGGCGCGAGAGTTGTTTGACGAGGCGGCCCTGGTATCCACGCCGTGAGGGATTCAGTGCAATTCCGTTGTCGGACAACAGTCGTTGGGGCACTCCGCGGGCGGCAACGGCTTTGTCGAACACTGCGATCGCCGCCTCAGTTGTCTCACCCCAGGCCACCTTGGAAGCGACGGCGTAGCGGGAATGGTCGTCGATGAGCTGGAAGATCACACACTCTCGTCCACCAGTGAGCACGTACCCGGCCATTCCAAATCGGCACGCGCTGCCGAGGCGCTTAATGACCGTCACCTCAACTCGCGATCGCCAGATTCCCGGCGACTGCCCCAGCCAACAGGCTGGGGGCGGTCCTCTACTGAGATCCCCCGGCGGAGGTGCCCGCTATTGCGTCAAGTACCCGATCGATGAACCGGTCGGCGTGACCACGAAGGCTGTCATTCGTGTATTGGGTCGTGTCGACATCAATCGGATTCCCCGATGCAAAGCGCACCATCACTGCGCGCCGATACGTTCGCTGTCCGAAAGTATCCGCCGAACCACAGACGTTGACATCGACCCCAGTGACCTGGCTCAGCGGCCGGATCAGCGCATCCAGATTCTGCTCCTCCGCAGCGTCCGCGATGTAGTCCAGCTGTCCGATCGCGTACCCGTCGATCCACACAAGACGGCGCTGCTGATCTGGCAGCGTCTCGCGGGCGAAGCCTTCAACGGGCCATCGCCTAACCAGCTCGCCGATCTGCTCAACCACGATCCTGGGCGGCCGCGACCAGTCTGGGAATACGTCCCTGGCTATCTGCCGGAGCTGTTCTTCGTTCGTCATGGACGACAAATTAACCCGCAATGCTCCCGCTCGCAGTCCGCCACGCAGCCCCGGGATATGCACCGGTGCAGACGGTGCATCTCGTCGTTCCACTGAGTTTCGGGCTTGAAGTGGACCAATGCGTTCCGCAGGCCGATGAGGGACTGGGCATCTTGGTATGGGCGCCGTGTCCCGGTGTTTCGTTATGACTGGCACACACCGGCAGCACAGCTCCGGTGGGCGTACAAAAGGGCGTACGTCGGAGACTTTCAACGCCATGCATGGCGCAAAAAACGCCTCTGACCTGCTGTCGGGCTGACAGGATTTGAACCTGCGACCACTTGACCCCCAGTCAAGTGCGCTACCAAACTGCGCCACAGCCCGCCGCCGCCGGACAAGCCCGGCAGCAGGTCGAAAGCCTACCGCAAGCACCCGGACGCTCCGAAACCCGCGTGAGGGCCGCCGGCCGCCGGGCACGAGAGGCTAGGCTCGGCCACGCGAGCGTGCCCCCCTCGGCACCGCCACAACCCCAGGAACCGCGACTGATGCAGATCCCCTTTGTCGAAGCCCTGCTCGGCATGGCCGATCGCCGCCCGGAGCCGATGCACATCCCCGGGACCACCGAAGACGCCGTCACCGACGACGTCGTCGACGCCGTCGACATCGGCGACGCCATGCTGCTGCTGCAGAAGATGGAGAACCGGCTGGTCCGGCACGCCTTGCGTAAGCCGGACGTGCTGAGCGCCGAGCAGCTGCGTCGGCTTCGCTACCTGCTCAATTTCGCCCGGCTCGATGACTTCGAGCCCGGCGCGGCCGGACCGGGCGGCACCCGCGGACGCGGCGATGTCTCCGTAGGCGCGGAGCTGGCCCCCTGGCGGGCCCGGGTGGCCGACGCCCTCTACGGCCCGTTGCGCGAGGAACGCGACCCGGTGATCGCGCTGATCGCGGCCCGCGACGCCCTGGGTGGGCTGGCCGCCGGCCAGGACGAGCAGCGCAGCCTGCTGGTCGAACATCACGGCAATGACTTCTCGCGATCCGAGCTCGACGCCGAGGTGGGCCACAAGAAGCTGGTCACCGTCCTCGGCGGGGGCGGCGGCGCGGGATTCGTCTATATCGGCGGCATGCAGGCGCTGCTGGAGGCCGGACCCATCCCGGACTACCTGATCGGCTCGTCGTTCGGGTCGGTGCTGGGCTCGGTGGTCAGCCGCGCGCTACCGGTCCCCATCGAGGAATACGTCGCCTGGGCCAAGACGGTGTCCTATCGCGCCATCCTGGGGCCCGAGCGGTTGCGCCGCCGCCACGGCCTGACCGGAGTGTTCTCCCTGAACTTCGACCAGTTCGCCGACGCCATGTTCCGCCGCGAGGACGGCGAGCCGATGCGCATGTCGGATCTGGCCATCCCCTTCGATGCGGTGGTGGCCGGGGTGCGCCGGCAGCCCTTCGCGGCGCTGCCCTCCCGGTACCGCAATCAGCGGCTCGCCGCGCTGCAGCTGCGGTCCTTCCCGTATCTGTCGATCGGGCTCGGCCCGCAGATCGCCACCCGCCTGTGGCAGACGGCCGCCTTCATCGACCCGCGGGTGGTCACCCCGCTGATCGTCGCCGGCGACAATCCCGACCGCGACATCAACGTCGTCGACGCGGCGTCATTCTCCTCGGCGATCCCCGGCGTGCTGCACCACGAGACCAAAGACCCCAAGATGCGGCCGCTGCTCGACGCGCTGCTGGCCGATAACGACGTCGGGGCGCTGGTCGACGGCGGCGCCGCCAGCAACGTTCCGGTCGAGCTGGCCTGGAAACGGGTCCGCGACGGCCGGCTGGGCACCCGCAACGCCTGCTACCTCGCCTTCGACTGCTTCCATCCGCAATGGGATCCGCGAAACCTGTGGCTGGTGCCGATCACCCAGGCCATCCAATTGCAGATGGTGCGCAACGCCCCTTACGCCGACCATCTGGTCCGGTTCACTCCGACGCTGTCGCCGGTAAACCTGGCGCCGTCGGCCGGCACCATCGACCGGGCCGGCCAGTGGGGGCGCAAGAGCGTCGAACGCGCGATTCCGGTGATCTCGGCGCTGCTGGAACCCATCTGGTGGGAGGGCGAGAAGCCGGCGGTGGTTCCGGCCGAGCCCGCCGCGCCGGCACAGCAGAAGGCCGCGCCGATGAGCACGGTGATGTCCGCGTTCCGCGCCCCGCGGACCCGCTGGGACCGGTGGCGCCACCGCGACGCGATCTGAGGCGCTCAGACCGCCATCAGTCGGTAGAGCCCGATCAGGCCGACCACGATGATCACCGCCCGCAGCGCATTGGGTGACAGCCGGCGCCCGTAGTGCCCGCCCAGATATCCACCGATCAATGAGCCGACTGCAATCAATCCCGCTGCGGGCCAACTGATCCGGTCGAACGCGGTGATGATGTAGGCCAGTGCGGCGACCACGTTGACCAACAGCGTCAGCAGCACTTTCGCGGCATTCATCCGCTGCATCGACTCGGGCAGCAGCACCCCCATCACGCCGATCAGCAAAATGCCCTGCGCGGCAGAGAAATAGCCTCCGTACACCGCGACCGCGAACGTTCCGAGCGTCAGCGCCACCATCCGGCCCCTGCTCAGATGGTCCACCGATCGGCCGGCCTGCTCGGCGCGGCGCTGGGCGTTCGCCTGGATCTTCGGGCCGACCACCACCAGTGCCAGTGCCGCGATCAACAGCACCGGAACCACCCGGTTGAACACGCTTTCGGGCAGGTGCAACAGCAGATAAGCGCCACAGACCGCACCGATCACCGATCCGGGGATCTGCCAGCGCAGCCGGTTCCACTGCCCGCGCAGTTCCCGGCGGTAGGCCCAGGTTCCCGACACTCCGCCGGCCACCAGGCCGATCGAGTTCGAGATGGTCGCGGTCAGGGGCGGAAACCCCAGCGTCACCAGGGTCGGGAAGGTGATCAGCGTGCCCGAGCCGACCAGGGAATTGACCGCCCCGGCGCCCACTCCGGCCAGGATGATCAACACCATCTGCGAAACCGGCACCGGCTCCCCCTTCTCCGACGCCTCAGCGAGAGCGCTTGGCGCCCCGCTTCTCTCGCACCCGCACGTTGATCCGGATCGGGCTGCCCTCGAATCCGAAGGTCTCGCGCAGTCGTCGTTCCAGGAACCGGCGGTAACCGGCCTCCAAGAATCCCGAGGTGAACAACACGAACGTCGGCGGGCGGGACGCGGCCTGGGTGGCGAACAGGATTCGCGGTGCACGGCCGCCCCGTGCCGGCGGCGGTGTCGCGGCGACCACCTCTTTGAGCCAGGTGTTGAGCTGCCCGGTAGAGATCCGGGTGTCCCACGATTTCAGCGCGCCCTCCAGCGCGGGCACCAATTTCTGCACGGCGCGACCGGTTTTCGCCGAGATGTTGACCCGCGGCGCCCAGCTGACCCGGGCCAGGTCGCGGTCGATCTCTTTGTCCAGCAGGTAGCGCCGGTCCTCGTCGACCAGGTCCCACTTGTTGAAGGCCAGCACCAGCGCCCGGCCGGCCTCGATCACCATGGCCAGCACGCGCTGATCCTGTTCGGTCAGCGGCTGCGACGCATCGACCAAGATGATCACCACTTCGGCGGCGTCGATGGCGCCGTGGGTGCGTACCGAGGCGTAGAACTCGTGTCCGCTGGCCTGTCCGACCTTGCGGCGCAGCCCGGCGGTGTCGACGAAACGCCAGATCTTGCCGTCCATCTCGATCAGCGAGTCGACCGGGTCGACGGTGGTTCCGGCGACGTCGTGCACCACCGAACGCTCGTCGCCGGCCAACCTGTTCAGCAGCGAACTCTTGCCGACATTGGGCTTGCCGACCAGCGCCACCCGCCTCGGGCCACCTCCACCCCCGGCGGTTTCGGCGACCTCGGGCAGCTTGGCGATCACCTCGTCGAGCAGGTCGGCGACCCCGCGCCCGTGCAGGGCGCTGACCGCGAACGGTTCGCCCAGCCCCAGTGACCACAGCGCCGCCGCATCAGCCTCACCGCGTTCACCGTCAACCTTGTTGGCGGCCAAGAACACCGGTTTGCCGGAGCGGCGCAGGATGCGGGCGGCGGCCTCGTCGCCGGCGGTGGCGCCTACCACCGAGTCCACCACCAGGATCACCGCGTCCGCGGTGCGCATCGCCACCGACGCCTGCTCGGCCACCAGCTGCTGCAAGCCCTTGGCGTCGGGTTCCCAGCCACCGGTGTCCTGCACCACGAAGCGGCGCCCGGTCCACAACGCGTCATACGACACCCGGTCGCGGGTCACCCCGGGCAGGTCCTGCACGACGGCCTCGCGCCGGCCCAGGATACGGTTGACCAGAGTCGACTTGCCGACGTTCGGCCGGCCCACCACGGCCACCACCGGTGGGGGGCCGGAGTCCTCGACCAGATCGTCGAAGCTACCGTCTTCCCCGATCTCCCAGTCGCTTTCGTCGACCCAGGTGCCGTCGGATTCAGAAGGACTCATCGGATCGCCCCGCAGCGCTGCTCGACCAATTCCCGCAGGTGGTCGACCACCTGCGCTTGCGTCATCTCCCCGGTGTCGACGATCACCGCGTCGTCGGCGGGACGCAGCGGCGACACCTGCCGGGTCGAATCCAGTTCATCGCGGCGGAGCACGTCGGCCAGCACTGCCGCATAGTCATCGCCCAGCCCGGCCGCCACGTTCTGGTCGTTGCGCCGCCGGGCCCGTGTCTCGGCGGAGGCGGTGAGGAAAATTTTTACGTCAGCGTCGGGCAACACCACGGTGCCGATGTCACGGCCTTCGACCACCACACCGCCGGCTTCGGCGGCCAACTGCCGCTGCAAGTCGACCAGCCGGGAGCGCACCGCGGGAATCGCCGAGACTCCCGATACCGCCCGGGTCACCTCGTCGCCGCGGATCTCATGCGAAACATCTTCTCCGCCAAGGTACGCACGGTCTCCGTCGGGGTGTGAATCCACCGCGACCTCGACGCCCTCGGCTATCCGGGCGATGCCCTCGGCGTCATCGAGGGCCACACCGGAGCGCAGCACCGCCAAGGTGACGACGCGGTACATCGCGCCGGTGTCCAGATACCGCTCCCCCAGCGCGCGCGCCAAACCCCGTGACACCGAGGACTTCCCGGTTCCGGCCGGCCCGTCGATCGCGACGACGACGCTGTTGCCTCCGCTCACAGCCCGACCGCCTTGTACAGTTCGCCTACCTCTTTGCGGCTCAATGCCCGGATGGTGCCGGGTCGCTGCTCCCCCAAGCCAACCGCGCCGATATCGGTGCGCACCAATTCCTGTACCGGAAATCCGACAGCCGCCAGCATCCGGCGCACGATACGTTTGCGGCCTTCGTGCAGGGTCACTCGCACCAGCGTCTTTCCTGGCACGGCGTCGACCACCGCGAAGTCGTCGACCTTCGCCGGTCCGTCGTCGAGTTCGATACCGTCGCGCAGTTTCTTGCCGAACCCGCGGGGCACCGATCCGAGCACGGTGGCGACATAGGTTTTGGGGATCTCATAGGACGGGTGCATCAGCCGGTGCGCCAACTCGCCGTCGTTGGTCAGCAGCATCAGTCCCTCGGTATCGGCGTCGAGCCTTCCGACGTGAAACAGCTTGGAATCACCGCGAACCCGATGCTCGACGTAGTCGCCGATGCAGGGCCTGCCGCGGTCGTCCGACATCGTCGAATGCACGCCGCGCGGCTTGTTCAACGCCAGGTAGACCCTCGTGTCGTCGACGGTCACCCGCGCCCCGTCGACACGGATCACCGCCGCGCCCGGGTCCACCCGGGTGCCCAGCTCGGTGACCACCTGCCCGTCCACCTCGACCCGGCCGTCGAGAATCATCCGCTCGGCGACCCGGCGCGACGCAACCCCGGCCTGCGACAACACTTTCTGCAGGCGCACGCCATCGGCGTCCGGCTCGGAATGGGAGAAGGCCATCAGTCGTGGTCCACATCGAAAGTCAGCGGCTGATCGGCCGCCGGCGCACCGCCGAGCTTCATGAAACGCGGTTCGCTGTCCAGGGATTCGCTCAGATCGTCGATCACGTCCACATCGGGCAGCAGTGGTGCGATGTCAGGCAGGTCCGACAGCGAGGACAGGCCCAGCCGCTCCAAGAACAACTCGGTGGTCGCGAACGTCACCGCGCCGGTGTCGGCGTCCGCGCCCGCTTCGGTGATCAAGCCGCGGGCCAGCAGTGTTCGCATCACCGCGTCGACGTTGACGCCGCGCACCGCACTGACCCGCGCGCGTGTCACCGGTTGGCGATAGGCGACCACCGCCAGCGTTTCCAGGGCGGCCCGGGTCAGTTTGGACCGGGCGCCGTCGAGCAGCAGGCGCTCCACATACGGGGCGAACCGGGCGCGGGTGTAAAGCCGCCAGCCGCCGCCGGCCTCACGCAGATCGATGCCGCTGTCGCGTTCGGCGAGTTCGTCGGCCATCGCCCGCAGCTTGGCGCTGATCCGGTACACCGGCTGGTCGGTGGCCGTCGCCAACGCCTCGACGCTCACCGGCGTGTCCACCACCAGCAGCAGGGCCTCGAGCACCGCGCCCAACTCGGAGTCCTCGAGTTCGGGGGCAACGGCGACGTCGATACCCAGGTCGGAGCCCGAAGGACCGGCGAACTCGGCGGCCCCGGACGGCTCAGAAGGCCCGGACGGCTCCGCCACCTCGGGTTCGGGCATGTGGTCAGTCATCAATTCGTCTCGCACTACTCGGCCGATTCTGCTTTCACCAGGTCTACTAACTCTTCCGCGGCCGGGCTCTCACCGGTCCACGACACCTGGAGCACACCAAGTGGTTCTGACTGGTCGAATGCTACCGCCCGCGTCCGATACAGCTCGAGCAGCGCCAGGAAGCGGCCGACGATCTCGATCGGCGCCCGGCAGTCGGCGATCAGTTCGGAGAACGACGCCCACTGACCGCTGCCCCGCGCCTCCAGGAGCCGCAGCAGCACTCCGGCCTGCTCGGGCACCGACACCATCACCTCATGCAGGTGCTCGGTGGCCACGATCGGAACCGGGCGCGGCGTGAACGCGGCCGCCGCGATCTGGGCGAACGAGTCGGCGTCGACGCCCAGCATCACCTCGGGCAGCAGGTTGGCGAAGCTGTCCTCCAGCGCCACCGCCCGCGGATAGCTGCGCAGCGCGGCGGCTTCGAGTTCGGCGAACATCTGCGCGACGTGCTTGAACGCCCGGTACTGCAGCAGTCGCGCGAACAACAGGTCACGGACCTCCAGCAGGGCGAGGTCCTCTTCGTCGTCGACCCGCCCGGCCGGCAGCAGCCGGGCCGCCTTGAGATCGAGCAGGGTGGCGGCGATGACCAGAAACGCCGTCGTCTCCTCCAGACCCAGCTGCGGGCCGACGTCGCGGGTGTAGGCGATGAAATCATCGGTGACCTGGTGCAACGCCACTTCGGTGACGTCGAGCCGGTGGGCGAAGATGAGTTGCAGCAGCAGGTCGAAGGGACCCTCGAAGTTAGTCAGTCGAACCCGAAAACCGGTGGCAGCCGATTCGATCTCAGTGTCGGAGTTCACGCGCCGAATCGGTCGATGACTTCGCGGGCCAGCGCGCGGTAAGCCTGCGCACCACCGGATTTCGGAGCCCAAGTGGTGATCGGCTCCCCTGCCACGGTGGTCTCGGGGAAACGGACCGTGCGGGTGATCACCGTGTCGAACACCAGATCGCCGAAGCGCTCCACCACCCGCGCCATCACCTCTCGGGAGTTGACCGTGCGCGGGTCATAGCGGGTCAACAGGATGCCACTGATCTCCAGCTTCGGATTCAGCCGGTCGCGGACCTTCTCGACGGTGTCGGTCAGCAACGCCAGGCCGCGCAGCGAGAAGTACTCGCACTCGGTCGGGATCACCACTCCGTCGGCGCAGGCGAGTCCGTTGACGGTGAGCAGCCCCAGCGACGGCTGGCAGTCCACCAGCAGATAGTCATAGCGGTCGAGCACCGCTCGCAGCGCCCGGGCCAGTGAATGCTCCCGGCCCACCTCGTTGACGAGCTGGATCTCGGCCGCGGACAGGTCGATGTTGGAGGGGATCAGGTCCAAATTCTCGATCCGGGTCTGTAGCAGTACCTCGTCGATGTCGACCCGGGGCTCCACCAGCAGGTTGTGGATGGTGTGGGCCAGCTCGTAGTGCGGCACGCCGAGACCTGCCGACAGCGCACCCTGCGGGTCCAGATCCACCAGCAACACCTTGCGGCCGTATTCGGCCAGCGCCGCACCGAGGTTGATAGTCGAGGTGGTCTTGCCGACGCCGCCCTTCTGGTTGCACATCGCGATGACCTTGGCGGGTCCGTGCGTCGAGCGGGGCTGCGGCTCGGGGATGTTCCGCGGTGGACGCCCGGTCAAGCCGACGCCGGGGCTGTCGTCGTCGCTCATGGCCGGTACGGCGAGGTGGTGGCGGACATCCGCAGAAGTCTAACGGGTGACCGGCGCCCACACCTGCTACATGAGCAGTCCTCAGTCGTGCCGATCGCCATAGGATCACACCATGGGCCTCAAACGACGCATCCCCTTCCTGCGGTGGTCGTTCCTGCGGATGGCGACCGGTGCCCGCAACCTGACCACGACCGGCCAGATCGGCGACGGTCGCGAAGCCGCCGCCGTCGACTACGTGCTGTCGAAGGCCCGGCCCGGCGACATCGACGACGTGCTGGCCCGCATCGACGAGTTCGCCTACGAGAAGTCGCTGCTGATCAATATCGGCGACGAGAAGGGCGCCCTGCTCGACGCCGCGGTGCAGCGGGTCAGCCCGGCGCTGGCACTGGAGCTGGGCACCTACTGCGGTTACAGCGCCCTGCGCATCGCGCGCGCCGCCCCGGCGGCCCGGATCTATTCGATCGAGCTCGCCGAGGCTAATGCCGACAATGCCCGGCAGATCTGGGCACACGCCGGGGTGGCCGACCGGATCACCTGTGTGGTGGGCACCATCGGCGACGGCGGGCGCACGCTGGACGCGCTGACCGCACGGCACGGCTTCGCCGCCGGTGCGTTGGACGTTCTATTCCTCGACCACGACAAGGATGCCTACCTGCCCGACCTGCAGAGCATCCTGGACCGGGGCTGGCTGCACCCGGGGTCGGTCGTGGTCGCCGACAACGTCAAGTTGCCGGGGGCACCGCGCTACCGCGAATACATGCGGGCTCAGCAGGGGACGCACTGGGACACCATCGAGCACAAGACGCATGTGGAGTACCAGAGCCTGCTGCACGATCTGGTGCTGGAGTCGACGTTCCTCGGCTAGCGAGCGTGCGCAGAATGCCAGTTTCAGCGGCGTGTCGCCGTGCTAACACGCACGCTCGCGCAAAAAATCGGGTACTAGCGGGCGCGGGGGTGGGCGCCGGCCCACACCTCGCGCAGCGCGTTCACCGTGACCAGCGTGTAGATCTGGGTGGTCGACACCGAGGCATGACCGAGCAGCTCCTGCACCACCCGCACGTCGGCGCCACCGTCGAGCAGATGGGTCGCAAACGAGTGCCGCAGCGTGTGCGGTGACACCTTCGCGGTGATCCCGGCTCGTTCGGCGGCGTCCTGCAGCACCTGCCAGGCGCTCTGCCGCGACAGCCGGCCCCCGCGGGCGTTGAGGAACATCGCCGCGGTGCCACGGCCACGCGCCGCCAGGCCCGGGCGGCCCCGTACCAGGTAGGCGTCCAGCGCCGCCACCGCGGGCCGCCCCACCGGCACCAGCCGCTGCTTGCCGCCCTTGCCCCGCAACAGCACCGACCGGTCGCGCACATCGATGTCGTCGAGATCCAGGCCGACCGCCTCCGAGATCCGAGATCCGGTCGAGTACAGCAACTCCAGCAGCGCCCGGTTGCGCAGCGTCAGCGGGCCGTCCGAAGCACTCTCACCCCCGGCACCTGCCAGCAGCGCCGCCACCTCGTCGATGGTCAGGCTCTTGGGCAGTCGCCGTCCCGGCGTCGGCGGCTTGACGCCGCGTGCCACGTCCACCGGCGCCATGCCCTCCGCGGCCGCGAACCGGTGCAGGCCCCGCACCGCGATCAGGGCGCGCCCGGCCGAGACCGCCGACAGCGCCGGCACGCCGTTTTCCGGATCACCGCGCCGCAGCACCACCAGGAAGTCGGTGACGTCGTTCTCCCCGACACCGGCCAGGTCCTCGATGCCGCGGGCCTGCAGGTGCTCGCTGTAGCGCCGCAGGTCGCGCCGGTAGGAACTCAACGTGTTGGCCGCGACTCCGCGCTCGATCGTCAGATGATCCAGGTAACCCTGCAGCTGCCCGGCCAGCGGGCTCACCGGCCGGGCCGCCGCGGTCATGACCGGCTCTGCCTGGCGGCGAACGCGGTCGGTCTGTCGACCCACTCGGCGTCCACCGGACGTGGGGTCCCCAGCCCCTGGGTGAGTGCGTAAGCGGCCAGAATTCCCGCCACCGCAATGGCATTGACGATCTCGCCGCTGAACACCAGCTTGGCCGCCTCGGCGATCGGATACCAGCGCAGCGTGAGATCGGCCTCCTCGTCGTGGGCCTCCGGGCGGTCGGTCTCCGACAACCCGGTGGCCAGATACACCCGCACCGACTCGTCGGAAAAGCCCGGCGTGGAGTCCAGGTCGACCAGCACCTGCCAGCTGGTCGCCGTCAGACCGGCCTCCTCGACGAGTTCACGCCCGGCGGTCAGATGCGCCGGCTCACCATGGGTGTCGAGCAACCCGGCGGGCAGCTCCCACAACCGCCGGCCGAAGGCGTGACGGTATTGGTAGATCAGCGGGATATTGCCGGACTCATCCATGGCGACCACTCCGACAGCACCGAAGTGTTCCACCACATCGCGGGTGGCCGTCTTGCCGCCCGGCATCCGCACCTCGTCGCGGCGCAGCGCGAAGATCTTGCCGCTGTGCAGCAGCTGCGACGAGACGGTCTCGAAGACGTGTTCAGCCACGGGTGACGTGTTCCGGCAGGGCTTCGTTCAGAGGATCGGTCAACGGCTGGGCACTGCCGCCGTGGCCGTCGGCTCCGTTCTGGGCATCGAGGGACTCGTGGTGTTCGTGGGCGTGCTCGGGGATCTCCACCGGCAACCGCTCGGCGGCCTTGTAGTCCATGGCCGCGCCGACGAACGCGGCGAACAGCGGGTGCGCCCGGGTGGGCCTGCTCTTGAGCTCCGGGTGCGCCTGGGTGCCCACCAGGAACGGGTGCATCTCGCGCGGATACTCGACGAACTCCACCAGCTTCCCGTCCGGGGACGTGCCGGAGAACCGCAGGCCGCTCTCGGCGATCCGGTCCCGGTAGGCGTTGTTGACCTCGTAGCGGTGCCGGTGGCGCTCGGAGACCTCGGTCGTCTGATAGGCCTCGGCCACAATCGAACCCGGTTCCAGCACAGCGGGATAGGCGCCCAGGCGCATCGTCCCGCCGAGGTCGGCCGTTCCGGCGACCGCATCCTGCTGATCGGCCATGGTCGCGATCACCGGATCAGGAGTGTCCGGATCGAACTCCGCCGAGCTGGCCTGGGTGATACCGGCGGCGCGGGCCGCGTCGATCACGATGCACTGCAGTCCCAGGCACAGTCCCAGCACCGGCAACGCATGGGTGCGTGCATAGGCGATGGCGCCGATCTTGCCCTCGATGCCCCGAATTCCGAACCCGCCGGGGATCAGCACCCCGTGCATGTCCCCCAATGCGGTGGCCGCCCCCGCCGGGGTTTCACACGCGTCCGAGGTGACCCAGTTGATCTCGACCTTCGCGTAGTGGGTGAATCCGCCGGCCCGCAACGCCTCGATGACCGACAGGTAGGCGTCGGACAGGTCGATGTACTTGCCCACCAAGGCGATTCGCACGGTCTCATGCGGTTCGTGGACGCGGCGCAGCAGCTCGTCCCACTCGGTCCAGTCGACGTCCTTGAACGGCAGGTTGAGCCGGCGCACCACGTAGGCGTCCAGCTCCTCACGGTGCAGCACCTTGGGGATGTCGTAGATCGAGGGCGCGTCCGGGGTGGAGATCACCCCGTCGATGTCGACGTCGCACATCAGCGCGATCTTGTTCTTCAGCGGTTCGGGCACGTCGCGATCGCAGCGCAGGATCAGCGCGTCGGGGGTGATGCCGATACTGCGCAGCGCCGCCACCGAGTGCTGGGTCGGCTTGGTCTTGAGCTCACCCGACGGCGCCAGGTAGGGCACCAGCGACACATGCAGGAAGAACACGTTGTCCCGGCCGACGTCGTGGCGGACCTGGCGAGCGGCCTCCAGGAAGGGCTGCGACTCGATGTCGCCGACGGTGCCGCCGATCTCGGTGATGACGACGTCGGGGCGCCTGCCGTCGGCGTCGGGCTCCGACATCGCCAGGATGCGCCGCTTGATCTCGTCGGTGATGTGCGGGATCACCTGCACGGTGTCACCGAGGTACTCGCCGCGGCGTTCCTTGGCGATGACCGTCGAATACACCTGCCCGGTGGTCACATTCGCCGACCCCGGCAGGTCGCGGTCCAGGAACCGCTCATAGTGGCCGACGTCGAGGTCGGTCTCGGCGCCGTCCTCGGTGACGAAAACCTCCCCGTGCTGGAACGGGTTCATCGTTCCGGGGTCGACGTTGAGGTAGGGGTCCAGCTTCTGCATCGTGACCTGCAGGCCGCGGGCGATCAGCAACTGGCCCAGGCTGCTTGCGGTCAGACCCTTACCGAGCGAGGATGCAACTCCACCGGTGACGAAGAGATGCTTCGGCTCGGTTTGCGGATGCTTTCGCAGTGGTGGCAACACCAACCTCCGTGACGACGGCGCAGGATTGAGGGCCTGCCGACCCACGGAATCTCACCCTAACATCGTCGGGCGATTCCGGCCTTGGACACGCCCAGTCACGCCGAGCCACGCCGAGCCACGCCGCCCGGCAGCTGTCGCCGGGACTATTGGGCGAGGGTGACCGAAGCGGCGCCATGACCGATCCCGTACCGTCCCGGCTGCCCGCCGTTGATCAGACTGCTCACCGCCATGACGGTGGTGATCCGCCCGGCCTCGAGGTCGACGTCGTCGACGGTGCTGACCGCTTCGGTGACCGCGGAATCGGTGCGGGCCATCGCGACGGCCGCGGTGCCCGAGGCGCAGCCGTCCCGGCCGGCCAGCACCGTCGCCGAGCCGTGCGGGGCAAGTGCCGCCGCGAACCGGGCCACGCTCACTCCGCTGGTGCCGGCGTCGTCAGGCAGCGCTCCCCCGGTGATCACCACGGCGGCGTTGGCCGACGCGAACCGTTGGTCGTGGTAGGTGATGAAGCCGGTGTCGCGCAGCGCCGCCAGTACGGTGTCGCGCTGGGCGTCATCAACGGGTGGGCCGGGCGGCGCCGGCGGGTCGGGACGGCGCGGGTTGGCCAGCAACGCGATGCCGAGCAGGTCGCCGGCCTGGGCGCCCTGGTCGATGAGGTCGGCGCTCAGTTGGGCACCGGCCGGCACGATCCCGGACTCCACCACGGCACGCAGCTTCTCCTCGGCGTTGCCCTCGACGAACTGGGCCGTCAGCGCGATCGTTCCGGTGACGGTGCCGCCGGCCTGGCCGATGATCCGTGCCACCGCCTCGACGTCGTCGTCCGCGGCGTCCGGGGTCCGGAAGATCACCGCGGACTTGCCGTTCAGCGCGTCACGCACGATGCGGGGCGCCATCTGGGCGTCGAAATCGTTTGCGTTGCCGACTCGCTCGTCCAGTGCGTTCTGCTGTTCGTGCAGCGCGTCGATCTGTGCGCGCAGTTCCTGCTTGTCGGACTGCAGGCTGCCCAGCACCGGTCCCGACAGCAGTCCGGAGCCCAGCACCACGCCGAACACCAGTGCCAGAAGCACCGCCGTCAGCGACATCGCGTGGTATCGCGGGGTGATCATCGCGGCGTCGGCCCCAGTTCTCCTAGGTGACCCAGTGCTGCAGCCACTGCGTCAGGTGGTGCCAGTAGTTGCCGAGCCAGTCGAGTACCACCGCGTCGGTCTGCGACACCCACAGCGCGACGATGACAGCCATCAGCATGGCCAGCACCAGCAGTGCGATGGCGCCCGCGGAGACCCGGTTGCGGTACAGCGTGGCGACCGCCCGGGCATCCACCAGCTTCTCGCCCACCTTGAGCCGGGTCAGGAACATCGACGGATTCGTCAGCTGACGGGTCCGGTCGAAGAACGTCTCGATGTTCGCCGTGTGCCCGGCCGTCACCAGCAGCGCCGCGCCGTGATGGTCGGCCAGCAGCAGCGCCAGGTCCATCGGGGAACCGGCGGCCGGGAACGTCATCGCACCCACGCCGAGGTCCTGGATGCGCTCCAGGCCCGGCGCGTGACCGTCGGCGTCGGCCGGCAGCACCACCTGCGATCCGCACCGCAGCACCTCGGCGCTCATCTGATCGGGGTCGCCGATGATCAGCTGCGGGCGGTATCCCGCCTTGCGCAGAACGTCGGCGCCGGCGCCGATGCCGATCAGCACGGGCTGGTACTCCTTGATGAACGGCTTGAGGCATTTGAGATCGTCGGCGGCCTCGGGCTCGTCGCCGACCAGCACCACATGCCGGCGACGCAGGTCGACGTCGATCTCGGGGATCCCGATCCCGTCGATCAGCAGCGGGCTCTCACTGCGGATGAACTCGATGGTGTTGCCGGCGAACGACTCCAGGTGCGCCACCAATCCGGTCTTGGCCTCGATCATCAGGTCGGCGATCTCGACGTCGCTGCGCTCGACGCCTCGCGCCAGGCGTCGGTCACCGGAATAGACGGCGCCGTTGTGCAGCCGGATCTTGGCGCCGTCGCGGATCTTCTTGAACACCGTGGGCCCGGCCTCGTCGATCAGGGTGACGCCGTTGGCGACCAACACCTCGGGCCCGAGGTTGGGGTAGCGCCCGGAGATCGACGCCGAGGCGTTGACGACGCCGGCGATCTCGGCTTCCACCAATGCGTCGGCGGTGATCCGGTCCAGGTCGAGAATGTCGAGAACCACGATGTCGCCGGGGCCCACCCGCCGCAGCAACCGGTCGATGTCGTGATCGACCCGGGCCGTGCCGACGACACCCGGCCGGGAGGCGTTACGAGACAACAGAGCAGACATCTTCATGGGCGCGATTGTGTCCGGGAAATGCGCGGAAAACGGGGAGGCGCGCCGTAACACCAGCCTCAGAAGTTCTATCACGCCACATCAGTCACACGATGATGGCGTAGCTCCAGGCCGGAAAATCCAGGGATTCCCCTGTATCCGCCATGCCTTTTCCGGCCCTAATGTCGACGCGACCGGGGCACCGACTCCGAGGACGGAGAACCAGCGACATGATGGCGATACGAATTTCGTGCCTGGCCGCACTGGCGGCGGGTGCGTCGCTCGGCCTGGCCGGCCCGGCGAACGCCGAACTGGCAGACGGCACCTACACGATGACCATTTCCGAATCCAACCAGTTCCAGGTCGGCCAGACGCAGACGTGGCATGTCGGCAGCTGCGGTCCGGATTGTCGGCACGTCGAGGTGGCCGGCGGCGACACCCCTTACGACTTCCACCTGTCGGGCGATTCCTGGATTGCGTCCCAACCACCGGGGCAGGCGCACGGATTCACCACCACCGTCGAAAACTCTTCCCTCAGCGGCACATTCACCTTTGATGACGGCGCCTACTACAAGTACCGGCTGAAGAAGAACTGATCCGGGGTGGCCTAGCCGCCCGGCCCGTTATTCGGCGCGGCCCACCCCGGCGCTCTCGACACGGTCCTCCTGGGCGGCGTCGAGCAATTCCCGCGCGTGCGCACGCGCGGTGTCGGTCTCGCCGAGACCGGCCAACATCCGGGCCAGCTCGGCAACCCGCCCGTCGTCATCGAGGCGTCGCACGCCGCTGGCCCCACCGCCTCCGGCGTCGACGACCAGGTGCGCATCGGCATAGGCCGCGACCTGCGGCAGGTGCGTCACCACGATGACCTGGTGGGTGCGCGCCAGCCGCGCCAGCCGACGGCCGATCTGCACCGCCGCGCGGCCACCCACGCCGGCGTCGACCTCATCGAAGACCATCGTGGTGCCGGCCGAGTCGCGCGACGCCGCTGACAACGACGACGTCGCCAGCACCACCTCCAGCGCCAGCATCACCCGGGACAGCTCGCCGCCGGAGGCGCTCTTGGCCAGCGGCAGCACCGTCATGCCCCGGTGCGCGGCCAGCCCGAACTCGACATCGTCGATGCCGTCGGCGCCGGCATGCACGCTCTGCCCCGACGGCAACCGCAGGGCGGCCGGGTCGTCGTCAGCGGCCGGGCTGTGGGTCACACCGATGGTGAATTCGGCGTCGGCCATCGCCAGCCCGGACAGCTCGGCGCTGACCGCCTTGGCCAACCCACGCGAGGCTTTGCTGCGCGCGGCGCTGAGGTCGGCGGCGGTCTTCACCACCTGTTCGGCGAGCTCGTCGACACGACGGGTCAGCCCGGCGAGCGCTTCTTCGGAGACGTCGAGTTGAGCCAGCCGGTCGCGGGATTGCGCCGCCCAGGCCAGCACCCCGTCGATGTCGGCGGCGTATTTGCGGGTCAAGGAGCGCAGCTCGGCCTGCCGCGCCAGCTTGGCGTCCAGCGCCTCGGCGCCGGTGGGCAGTTCGTCGAGGTAGCCACCGAGTTCGCGGGCCACGTCGTCGACCACCGTGAGCGCCTCGGTGAGTTGTTCGCCCAGTCCCTGCAGGGCGGCGTCGTCGGTGGCGGTCAGCGCCGCCTTCGCCTGAGCGAGCCGGTCGGTGGCCGATGTCGGCCCGTCGTTGGCCTCGTCCACTGCGTCTTCCACGCCGCCGGCCAGCGCCGCCCGCGCCCCGGACGCCGCGGCGCGCAACGCGTCGAGTTCGGAGAGCCGGCGGATCTGGTTCGCCAGCGCGTCGTCCTCTCCGGGGTGCGGGTCGACGGCATCGATCTCCCGCAACGCGAAGGTGAGCCGGTCTGCTTCCTGGGCCAGTTCGCGGGCGCGGTCGCGGCGTTCGACGAGTTCGCGTCGCGCCGACATCCAGGCCGCCCGTGCGCTGCGGTAGCGCTCCAGCCGGGCGCCGACCGCGGCGAACCGGTCCAGTGCCGCGCGCTGTTCGTCCGGGCGCATCAACCGCAGCTGGTCGTTCTGACCGTGCAGGGTCAGCAGCCCGCCGGTGAAGGCGCTCAGCGACTTGGCCGGCACCCCGCGGCCCCCGAGGTAGGCCCGCGACGGCCCGTCGGCGCTGACCGAGCGAGCGGCGATCACGCTGCCGTCCTCGTCGCGTTCGGCCCCGCAGGCCTGAAGGATCTCGTCGATCTGCGCGGCCGCCGCCTGCGCCAGATCGGCGGTGCAGAACCGGCCCTCCACCACCGCGCGGGCCGCCCCGGAGCGCACCCGGGTGGCGTCGGCGCGGGCGCCCCCGAGCAGGTGCAGCCCGGTGACGACCATCGTCTTGCCTGTGCCGGTCTCCCCGGTCAGAACCGTCAGGCCACGGTCGAATTCGGCGGTCGCCGCGTGGATCGCGCCCAGCGACTCGATCCGGATCTCAGTAAGCAACGGCCGGCACCGTGGTCATTGTCCGCGCCAGCCGGTCACCGGCAGCCGGAATTTGCGCACCAGCCGGTCGGTGAACGGGGATCGGCCCAGCCGTGCCCACTTGACCGGGGTGTCGCCGCGCTGCACCTCGAGCCGGCCGCCGGCCGGCACCAGCATCTTGCGCCGGCCGTCGCAGAACACCAGTGCATTGTGTCCATCGCCCTCGACTTCGATCGCGATCGTCGAGTCGGGACTGGTCACCATCGGCCGGGCGAACAGGGCGTGGGCGTTGTTGGGCACCACCAAGATCGCGTCCAGGTCGGGCCAGAGCACCGGCCCGCCCGCGGAGAACGCGTAGGCGGTGGACCCGGTCGGTGTCGACACCAGCACGCCGTCGCAGCCGAACGTCGACACCGGCCTGCCGTCCACCTCCACGACGACACCCAAGACGCCCAGCCGCGGGCCCTTCTCCATGCTGGCCTCGTTGAGCGCCCACCCGCTGTCGATGATCTCCCCGTCGGCGCGCACCATCACATCGAGCGTCATCCGGTCCTCCACCCGGTAGTCGCGGGCGATGATGTGGTCGAGGACCCGGTCGATGTGGTCGGCTTCGGCCTCGGCCAGAAAGCCGATCCGGCCGAGATTGACCCCCAGCACAGGGATGTCGGCGCTGCGGGCCAGTTCGGCGGCCCGCAGGAAGGTGCCGTCACCGCCGAGAACGAGCACCAGTTCGCAGCCCTCGGCGGCCCGGGTGTCGGGGTCCACCACATCGATCTGGACGCCGAGTTCGCGCATGTCGTCGGGCGCCAGGTGCAGCGAGCCCTTGTCGACGGCTTCGGCGGTCAGCACCCGCAGCGTGATGCCGTGGTCGCCCAACACCTTCTCGACGCGGCGCGCGGTGTCGGTGGCCTCTTCACGCCCGGTGTGCACCACCAGCAGAACGGTGCGTTCCTGGCTCCCGATATTCACTGGGGCCCCCTCGCGACGGCATCCTGGACGGCTGCCTCCAACGCGTCACCGGTAAGCGGCGCGGCGGCGGCACGCAGATGCAGAAAATATTCGACGTTGCCCGACGGCCCGGGCAGCGGGCTGGCCGTGACCGCGACGGTGCCCCACCCGAATTCGGCCGCGCGGTGCGCCACCGAGAGCACCGCGTCGGCACGCAGGCCCGGGTCGGACACCACCCCGCCGGCGCCCACCTGTTCTCGTCCGACCTCGAACTGCGGCTTCACCATCGGAACGATATCGGCGTCGGGTGACGCGCAGCCAGTCAGCGCGGGCAGCACGGTGGCCAGCGAGATGAACGACAGGTCGGCGACGATCAGCTCGGCGGGTCCGCCGACGGTGTCGGGGGTCAGCCCACGGACGTTGGTGCGTTCGACCACGACGACGCGCGGGTCGGTGCGCAACGCCCAGGCCAACTGTCCGTAGCCGACGTCGACGGCGACCACCCGGGCCGCGCCCCGGTCGAGCAGCACCTCGGTGAATCCGCCGGTCGAGGCGCCCGCGTCCAAACATCGCCGGTCGGCGACGCTGATCCCGAAGGTGTCCAGGGCGCCGATCAGCTTGTGCGCGCCGCGCGACACCCAGCTGCGTTCGCCGTCATCCACGACCGCCAGGGCGGCGGTGAGCGTCACGGCGGTGGCCGGTTTGATGGCGGGAATGCCGTCGATGGTGACCTTGCCGGCGCCGATCAATTCGGCGGCCTGCTGGCGGGAGCGCGCCAGCCCGCGCCGGACCAGCTCGGCGTCAACGCGAGCGCGCCGCGACATGTGCCCTCAGCCCTTCTCCACCGACTCCAGTGCCCGCACCAAGACCTCGTGGGCTTCTTCGAGCCGCCGCGCCAAGGCCTGGAGATCACCGAGATCGCTGTGGGCCGGCAGGCCGGCCAGCTCGGCTTCCCCGGGCAGCTCGGCCAGCAACACCGCGATGCGCTCGCGGACGTCATCAATCTCGTTGTTCATGGGTGCCACCAACGCTAGTCCATGCCCGTTGGGGCCCCTCCGGGCCACGGGCCGAGCAGGGACCAATGTTGCAGAGCCTGCCCGGCGGTGTCGTCGGCGGACTCGACGGTGAAGGGGCGCCCGGCCAGGTCGGCGTCGGCCACCGCGGCCGCGAGCGCCCGCACGATCGACAGACCATCACCATCACCGCCGTCGTCGTCGGTCTGCGCCGTCGCGACGGTGATCGTCGTGCCCTCGACGCTGGTCTGCCAGTACGGCTGCGGGCCGATCGCCAGCCGATCGGCGTCGAGGCGCAGTGCCCGCAGATCGTGGCCGATGTAGGTCGGTCGCTGCTCGGCTACGGCGCCGACCGCATCGCGTGCCGAGTTGACGCCGGTGAGCACCATCAGGCTCGGCAGCGCGGCGGCGTTGGCGGCGGCGATGTCGGTGTCCAGCCGGTCACCGACCACCAGTGGGGCGTAGAACTCGCCGCGGGTCAGGGCCTCGGTGAGCAATGCCGGGCCGGGTTTGCCGGCGACCTGGGGTTCGGCGTCGGTCGCGGCCCGCAGCGCGGCCACCATCGACCCGTTGCCGGGCAGCAGACCGCGCTCCGACGGCAGGGTCTTGTCGACGTTGGTGGTCATCCACTTCGCGCCGGCCCGGATCGCCAGGGCAGCCTCGGCCAGCTCGGCCCAGCCGGTCTCGGTGGACAGGCCCTGCACCACCGCGGCCGGCTCATCGGCGGCCAGCCGTACCGGTTCCAGTCCGGCGGCGGTGATTTCGGCGGCCAGTGACTCGGTGCCGACCACCAGCACCCGTGATCCGGCGGGCAGCTGCTCGGCCAGCAGGTGCGCCGCGATCTGGGCGCTGGTGGCCACGTCCTCGGCGGCAGCGGTGAAGCCCAGCCGGGTCAGATGCTCGGCGACCTCGTCAGCGCCCCGCGAGGAGTTGTTGGTGATGAACACGGCGCGGCTGCCCACCTCCGCCAGGGTCTCGACGGCTCCGACGGTCGGTTCGCCACCGCGGAACACCGTGCCGTCGAGATCCAGTAGCAGACAGTCGTATTCGTCTGCCAGCGTCGCCGAGCCGCCCAGATCGGCGATCCGCTCCTCGACGTCGGTGACTCCCTCGGTGTCGGCCGCGGCGGCCCGCAGGAACCATTCCAGCGCCTCGTCGTCGCGGCCCAGGGCGACCAGGGTCTCGGCGTGGGCGTAGTGCAGCCGCGCCACCGTCGATCCGGTGCGCTCGGGGTCGGCCGGCGCAGCCGACAACACCGTCAGCGCCTGCTCGAGCTGGCCGAGGTCGGCGCGGGCGCCGGCAACGACGATCCGCAGCTCGTCGGCCTCGTCACCCTCCAGTTCGGCGGCTTCGGGGCCGGCCGCCAGCTCAATCGCCCGCTGCGGCCGGCCCAGGCCGCGTTCACAGTCGGCGATCAACGGCAGCAGAGCGGATTTACTACCCATCCGGCGCGCGGCGCGCAGCTCGGCCAAGGCCTGGGCCCAGTCGCCGCAATGGTAGGCAGCGATCCCGACCGCCTCGCGGACCGCGGTGATCCGCGTCGAACGCGCCCTGGCCGCCCGGGCGTGCAGCAACGCGGTGTGCGGGTCGTCATCGAGCAGCATGCCGGCGGCCACCAGATGGCAGGCGACCCCGTCGGCGGTGGCGCGGTTGAGGGTGCTCAGTTCCCGGCGCACCTCCGGCGCCAACTGCTTGGGTTCGATCCCCTCGGGAAGCGGCGGATCGTCATAGCGCGGGGTGAATTCCTCACCGGATGGCCGGGGCGGCCGCTGGCCGCCGTCGTGATCCCGCCGAGGCGAGGTACGCCGATCCCGGTCCGGTCTGGGACCCCCGGATGTCCGGCGCTGGTCGCCGGTGGACGTGCGCCGCTGGTCGCCCGCACCCCGCCTTTGCTGCGGGCCGCGTTGGCCACTTCCGGAACCCCCACGCGACTGACCGCGCCCGCCACTTGCTCTGTTGTCGACCACGAAAACCTTTCACCGTAAAACCTCGTGTAAGGATACGGGCCGTCGTCGTTACTCCGACGACTGCACCGAATCGCCCAAACCGCCCCCCGAGCTGCCCATTCACTGCCGTGCCGCCGCCACCATCGAACCGGATGCGGATAGCGGCGATGCCGGCCCGCTGAGGGCCCTTCGGCCCTGTTTTCCCACCGTTCGACCGCAGACGATTACCAGGGAAATCCCTGTATCCCCGAGCGTCCCGATCCGGTTAGCGTCAGGCCAGTCAGTCCACGACGTCGAGGCGGGGGGTCGCCATCGCGAGGTAGATGAGGAGGCGCGGCATGCTCATGCGATTTGCGCCCGTCGTCGGGGCGGTGGCAGGCGCGGTGGCCGGCCTGGTCGGTCCCGCCTCGGCAGCACCGCTGCACGGAAGCTACACCGCGACGATGATCGACGGCGGAGGCCGCTACCAACGCGGCAGTACGACCACCTTCACCCTGACCCCGTGCGGTCCCGACTGCAGCCACCTCGACACCGGCGCCGGGTCACCGGGTGACCTGCACCTGCAGCGCAATATCTGGAGCGGCCCCGTCGGCGCCTTCGACGCCGGGGGTGCGCCCTGCACGGCCACGCTGGACAACGCCTCGCTCATTCTCACGTCGCACTGCCCGGGTCAGCCCACCCTGGTTATCCGGCTGACCAAAAACCCCTGACACGCCGGGGCTCTGAAATGGAAACGCCCCCCGATTTCTCGGGGGGCGTTTCACCAGGTTGTGTTCGGCGGTCTGCGGGCTGTCAGATCGCTACCGAGGTGACCACTTCGCGGGAACTCGCCGTGGCGTCGGTTCCGGACGCATCGAGCCAGCGGGACACGAACTCCAGCTGGTCTTTGAAGACCGTCGGCAGCCACGGATCAGCGTAGACGTCGAAGTGGTCCACCGGATAGTGACGCAGTTCGGTGGGCGCGGTGGCCTTGCGGGCGGCGCGCTCGGCGGCCGGCGAGGACACCACCGTGTCCAGATCACCCACCTGGACCAGCAGCGGCGCTGTGATCCTTCGGATGCCCAGGACCGGCCGGTTGCGGGCGACGTCGAGGGTGCACCGGGCACGAATCTCGTTGCGCCACCACGGGCCGGTCACCGCCAGGAAGTCCTCGAGGGCACCGTCTTTGGCTATCACGGCCGGGGAGTCGGCCGGTCCGATCGCCGGGAGCATGTACGGGCGCCGGCCGACCCGGTCGCGCAGCCCCGCCACGGTCAGCGCCAGGAGCTTGCCCACCCCGGCGGACTTGGCGATCATGCCGAGCACCGGGATTCCGTCGACGGCGGGCGTGAGCGACAGCACCGCGGCGATACGCCGGTCACGGGCCGCCACGTTCAGGACGTGCCCGCCCGAGTAGGAGGTGCCCCACAACACGATTCGGTCGGGGTCGACGCCGCGCAGGCGGCGGGCGGCGGCGACGGCGGCATGGTAGTCGGCGCGCTGCCCCCGGTAGTCGATGTGTTGGCGCATCTCCCCGCCGGAGGCGCCGAACCCGCGGTAGTCGAAGAGCAACACGTCGAGTCCCGCCGCGGCGAACCCTTCGGCGTAGCCCTCCAGTCCGGCGTCCCGGGTGCAACTGAAGCCGTGGGCCATCACCACACAGGGGCGCCCGGCCTCGGTCTGGAATGCCGCGCCCTGCCCGGCATAATGCCAAGCGGCACAGGTGGTTCCCGCGCTGCGGAAAGTCACGTCATTGCGCTTCATGCGGCACCGCCGGCAGTCGTCAACTGCGGGCGGACGGCGCTGCACGCGAACTGCAGGGTGCCGTCGTCGATCGGGCCCGCGAGCCGTTCGAGGTCGAAGCGGTAGTGGCTCTTGAACGTCCACGGACCGTCCTTGACCTGACGGGGGAAGGCGCCGACGCTGCGCCGCACGTAGTTCGACGTCAGATCGTCGAGGATCAGCTCCCGCTCGGCATCGACGTCGGTGAATTGCGGCACGACGGTGTCGAACCCGCGCCGGTCCATGAAGTCCAATAGCCGGGTCAGGTATTCGCTGGCCAGATCGATCCGCAGGGTCCACGAGTTGTTGGTGTAGCCGAAGCCGAAGAAGAAGTTCGGCAGCCCACTGAGCATCACCGACTTGTAGGTGACCGTGTCAGACCAGTCGACGGACTCACCGTCGACGGAAACCGCTATACCTCCGAAGGGCAGCAGCTTCAGGCCGGTGGCGGCGACCACGATGTCGGCGGCCAGGAACTGCCCCGAGGCCAGCTCGATGCCGTCGGGGACGAACCGCTTGATGGTGTCGGTGGCGATCGTGGCGCGACCACGCTTGATCGCGCCGTACAGGTCGCCGTCGGGGACGAAGCACATCCGCTGCTCCCACGGCTTGTACGCCGGGTTCAGGTGGGTGTCGACGTCGAAGCCGCTGGGCAAAAAGGCCTTGTTGACCCGTCGGATCAGTGACCGCACCAGCCGCGGGCAGTGCCGGCTGAGGCTGACGATCGCGCGCAGGCGCTGAATGTTGGCCTGGCGAGTCGCCTGGAATGCCCAGCCGACCGGCATGAAGCGGCGCAGCAGGTTGAAGACCACGTCCTTGGCCGGCAGCGGCAGGATGTAGCTGGGTGAGCGCTGCAACATGGTGACCAATTCGGCCTTCTCGGCCAGCGCCGGCAGCAGGGTCACGGCGGTCGCGCCGCTGCCGATCACCACCACGCGCTTGTCGGTGTAGTCGAGGTCCTCGGGCCACTGCTGCGCGTGCACCAGGGTCCCGTCGAAGTGCTCCTCACCCTGCCAGGTCGGGCGGTAGCCGCCCGCGTGGTCGAAGTAGCCCGTGCCCGAGACGATCCAGCGCGCACGCAGCGTGTCCAACTCACCACCGGCGACGTCGCGCAGGGTGACCGTCCACAGTGACTCCGCCGACGACCAGGCCAGCGACTCGACCCGGGTGCCCAGGCGCACCCGGTCGGCGAGGCCGAACTCCTCGACCGTCTCGATCAGATAGTCCTTGATCTCCGAACCCGGTGCGATCGCCTTTTCCTTGGTCCACGGCTTGTACTGATAGCCGTAGGTGATCAGGTCGGAGTCCGAGCGGACGCCGGGATAGCGAAACAGGTGCCAGGTGCCCCCGACCTCCTGGTGGGCATCCACGATCAGGACCGACCGCTCGGGCATCTGCATCTTCAGCCGGGAGGCGAAGCCGAGCCCGGTGAGGCCGGCGCCGATGATGAGGATCTCCACATCGGGCGAGTCCGGGTTGTGCGAGTGTGCGCCCCGGTCGAGGGCGGCAACGGTGCGTGAATTGGTGGCCACGACAACTCCTTCGTTGATCTGTGTCCATCGTCACGTGATCCTTGGCACGGCGACAGGGGCAATTCGCACTGACTTAGCGCATATGGATGTGCAATTGCACATCTGGGCGTAGCCTCCAGCCATGACGGCGGGCGACGGATCCGAACCGGGGCCCAGACGAGTCGTGCCCGAGGATCTGGTGCGCGAGGTGGCGTCCTGGTTCCTCGACCCGGACAGCGGGGCGCTACCCCGCGTGGAAGCGGCCGCACTGACCGGCCTCGGAGAGCCGGTCAACACCGATCCGCTGTTGAGCCAGGAAGCGCGCGAGTCCACCCGCCTCAACGTCCGGCACTGGGCGGCGAGCATCGCGCGAGCGCCCCATCAGCCGGTGGCTCCTGCGCTGGCGGGCCCCGTCGTGGGCATCGCCCGCGAGGTGATTCGGCGGGGAGCCGACCGCGCCGTCTTCTCCGGCTACCACGTCGCCAAGGACGAGGCCTGGCGGCTGTGGATGCAGCGGACCTTCGAGCTGGATGCAGACCCAGCCGCTGTCGCCGCAGCACTGGACCTGGTCTTCCGGTCGCTCAGCTCATGGGTCGACGCCACGCTCGACGAGCTGACCGCACTGGTCGAGCGTGAACGCGAGGACTATCTGTGGCAGTCCCACGCCCAGCGACTCGCGACCGTCACCCAGCTGCTCGACGAGGACCCCGTCGACCTCGACCTCACCGAGCACCGGCTGGGCTACCGTCTCCGCGGCACTCACCACGTGGCCGCCGTACTGTGGACCGCCGCCGCCATGCCCGATCAGGCGGCGCTGATGCACACGGCGACCGAGCTGCGGCGCCGCGCCGGGTCACCGCCAATGGTGGCCGTACCGGCCAGCTCCTCCTCACTGTGGCTCTGGCTGGGGTCTGCTCAGCCCCTGGACCCCGTCGTCCTCACCGAGGCGCTGCGCAACGACACCGACGATGAGAACAACGGAGTGCGGCTGGCGGTGGGTGACACGGGCGTCAACGTCGACGGATTCCGGCGCAGCCACTTCGAGGCAGTCAGCGCGCAACAATTGCTGCTCCGCGCCCACCGGGTACGCGCGGCCGCCTTCGACGACATCGCCCTGGTACACCTCGCGACCCAGAACGAGCAGGCTGCCCGCGCCTACCTCGGCCGGGTCCTGGGCCGGCTGTCCACCGCAGACCCGGACCTGCGCCACACCGTGCGGGTTTACCTCCGCGAAGGTCTCAGCGCCGCCCGCGCCGCTCGCGCGCTCTACACGCATCGCAATACGGTGCTCAGCCGGCTCAAACGCGCCGAGAAACTGCTCTCCCCCGGGCGCTTGCCCAACCGCTGGTTGGAGGTGGGGGTGGCCCTCGAGATCGACCATTGGCTGGGCCCGCCAGCCTGAATTCCATACGAATTTTCAGAATCGCCAGCGAGGCAAATTGGCAAATGGAAACGCCCCCCGATTTCTCGGGGGGCGTTTCACTATGTTGTGTTCGGCGGTGTCCTACTTTTCCACCCGGTAGGGCAGTATCATCGGCGCTGACAGGCTTAGCTTCCGGGTTCGGGATGGGACCGGGCGTTTCCCTGTCGCTATGTCCGCCGTAACTCTATTTATTTTTCCCGTGTGTGGACGGTTTCCCCTTTTTGTTGGGGGGGTCCACTGGGTCACCAATGTTTGTGTTTGGTGGTGGGGTGTGGGTTTACGGTGTTTTGTGGTTGTGGTTGCGGGCAACACATTGTTTGTTGTGTGTTGGTAAGTTTTCGGCCGGTTAGTGCCAGTTCCCTTCACACCTTGCGGTGCTTTCAGGTCTGGTCTATCGATCCCGTGGTCTGCGGGGGGCCTTATCCCACTTAAATGGGTGAGAATCCTGGTCTTGGAGTGGGTTTCCCGCTTAGATGCTTTCAGCGGTTATCCTGTCCGAACGTGGCCATCCAGCCGTGCTCCTGGTGGAACAACTGGTATACCAGAGGTTCGTCCGTCCCGGTCCTCTCGTACTAGGGACAGGTTTCCTCAAGATTCTGACGCGCGCGGCGGATAGAGACCGAACTGTCTCACGACGTTCTAAACCCAGCTCGCGTGCCGCTTTAATGGGCGAACAGCCCAACCCTTGGGACCTGCTCCAGCCCCAGGATGCGACGAGCCGACATCGAGGTGCCAAACCATCCCGTCGATATGGACTCTTGGGGAAGATCAGCCTGTTATCCCCGGGGTACCTTTTATCCGTTGAGCGACACCCCTTCCACTCGGGGGTGCCGGATCACTAGTCCCGACTTTCGTCCCTGTTTGACGTGTCAGTCTTACAGTCAAGCTCCCTTGTGCACTTACACTCAACACCTGATTGCCGTCCAGGTTGAGGGAACCTTTGGGCGCCTCCGTTACATTTTAGGAGGCAACCGCCCCAGTTAAACTACCCACCAGGCACTGTCCCTGAACCAGCTTCATGGTTCGAAGTTAGAGGTCCAATACGATCAGAGTGGTATTTCAACAACGACTCCACCCACACTGGCGTGCGGGTTTCACAGTCTCCCACCTATCCTACACAAACCGCATCGAACATCAATACCAAGCTATAGTGAAGGTCCCGGGGTCTTTTCGTCCTGCCGCGCGTAACGAGCATCTTTACTCGTAATGCAATTTCGCCGAGTCTATGGTTGAGACAGTTGAGAAGTCGTTACGCCATTCGTGCAGGTCGGAACTTACCCGACAAGGAATTTCGCTACCTTAGGATGGTTATAGTTACCACCGCCGTTTACTGGGGCTTAAATTCTCAGCTTCACCCCGAAGGGTTAACCGGTCCTCTTAACCTTCCAGCACCGGGCAGGCGTCAGTCCGTATACATCGTCTTGCGACTTCGCACGGACCTGTGTTTTTAGTAAACAGTCGCTTCTCACTGGTTTCTGCGACCCCCTCCCGCTGCCCACCGCGAAGGTGTTGACGGTATGAGGGTCCCCCTTCTCCCGAAGTTACGGGGGTATTTTGCCGAGTTCCTTAACCATAGTTCACTCGTACGCCTTGGTATTCTCTACCTGACCACCTGTGTCGGTTTGGGGTACGGGCCGTGTGCGTGCTCGCTAGAGGCTTTTCTCGACAGCATAGGATCACCGAATTCGCCACAATTGGCTATGCATCACCTCTCGGAATATATGCCAGACGGATTTGCCTATCTGACTTCCTACCGGCTTACCCCAGTATTACCACTGACTGGTACGGCTACCTTCCTGCGTCACCCCATCGCTTGACTACTACCAACGAAGGTCCCACGCAGCCGGCGAACGCCCTCACCCCGAAGGGATCAGATCATCTGCCATTTGGGTGGTTAGTACCGCTGATTCATCAGGGACGCCCACACACGGGTACGGGAATATCAACCCGTTGTCCATCGACTACGCCTGTCGGCCTCGCCTTAGGTCCCGACTCACCCTGGGAGGACTGGCCTGGCCCAGGAACCCTTGGTCTTTCGGCGGGCAAGGTTCTCACTTGCCTCATCGCTACTCATGCCTGCATTCTCGCTCCCACACCCTCCACCACTAGATCACTCTGTGGCTTCACCGGATGCAGGACGCTCCCCTACCCAATACATACGTATTGCCGCGGCTTCGGCGGTGTGCTTGAGCCCCGCTACATTATCGGCGCACAATCACTTGACCAGTGAGCTATTACGCACTCTTTCAAGGGTGGCTGCTTCTAAGCCAACCTCCTGGTTGTCTTCGCGACTGCACATCCTTTTCCACTTAGCACACGCTTAGGGGCCTTAGCCGGCGATCTGGGCTGTTTCCCCTCTCGACGCACGGAGCTTATCCCCCGCCGTCTCACTGCCACGCTTACACTCACCGGCATTCGGAGTTTGGCTGACGTCAGTAACCTAGTAGGGCCCATCGGCCATCCAGTAGCTCTACCTCCGGTGAGAAACACGCAACGCTGCACCTAAATGCATTTCGGGGGAGAACCAGCTATCACGGAGTTTGATTGGCCTTTCACCCCTACCCACAACTCATCCCCTCAGTCTTCAACCTAAGTGGGTTCGGGCCTCCACGCGGTCTTACCCGCGCTTCACCCTGGCCATGGGTAGATCACTCCGCTTCGGGTCCACAACACGCCACTACACACACCCCAACGGATGCGATACGCCCTATTCAGACTCGCTTTCGCTACGGCTACCCCACACGGGTTAACCTCGCGACGTGCCGGTGACTCGCAGGCTCATTCTTCAAAAGGCACGCCATCACCCCACTCAAAGAGAAGGCTCTGACGGATTGTAGGCACATGGTTTCAGGTACTATTTCACTCCCGGGTACTTTTCACCATTCCCTCACGGTACTCGTCCGCTATCGGTCATCGAGAAGTATTCAGGCTTACCGGGTGGTCCCGGCAGATTCACAGCAGATTCCACGGGCCCGCTGCTACTCGGGGACACTGTGACAGCAGAGATCATGTTTTCACGTACCGGGCTCTCACCGTCTACGGCAGACCATCCCAGGCCACTTCCGCTAACACAATCTTTTCTCACTGCTGCCCCTCACGGCGGTAAGAGGAACACAGACCCCACAACACCGCACACACAACCCCCGCCGGGTATCACATGCATACGGTTTAGCCATCCTCCGCTTTCGCTCGCCACTACTCACGGAATCACATTTTGTTTTCTTCTCCTACGGGTACTGAGATGTTTCACTTCCCGCGTTACCTCCCCACCGGCTATACATTCACCGGAGGGTGACACGACATCACTCGTGCCGGGTTTCCCCATTCGGACATCCTCGGATCCACGCTCGGTTGACAGCTCCCCGAGGCATATCGCAGCCTCCCACGTCCTTCATCGGCTCTCGATGCCAAGGCATCCACCATGCGCCCTTAAACACTTACAAACACAAAAACCAAGAAACAAAAATTGCAAAACAAACAGACCAAAAATCTGCTTGTTAGATGCTCGCAACCACTATCCACAAAACAAACACCACACCCCACCACCAAGTGTGAGGCGACAACAACACCCACCCCCACCCGGGGGCACAAACGGGCCTGTTGCCTCAGGACCCAACAGTGTGCCCAGCACAAAAGCCGGCCACCAGAAACCCCCAAGGACTCCTGGCAGTTGATGATCTCGCAAGCTTGTTGTTGTTCGTAATTCCTCTGCACCACCGGCCACCCACTACAGGCACCGGCAAACACTGTCCCAACCGCAAAAACCCTCACCCATGTGAGGCACGGGGGAAAAAGTGGTGCTCCTTAGAAAGGAGGTGATCCAGCCGCACCTTCCGGTACGGCTACCTTGTTACGACTTCGTCCCAATCGCCGATCCCACCTTCGACGGCTCCCTCCCAAGGGTTAGGCCACCGGCTTCGGGTGTTACCGACTTTCATGACGTGACGGGCGGTGTGTACAAGGCCCGGGAACGTATTCACCGCAGCGTTGCTGATCTGCGATTACTAGCGACTCCGACTTCACGGGGTCGAGTTGCAGACCCCGATCCGAACTGAGACCGGCTTTAAAGGATTCGCTAAACCTCACGGCATCGCAGCCCTTTGTACCGGCCATTGTAGCATGTGTGAAGCCCTGGACATAAGGGGCATGATGACTTGACGTCATCCCCACCTTCCTCCGAGTTGACCCCGGCAGTCTCTCACGAGTCCCCACCATAACGTGCTGGCAACATGAGACAAGGGTTGCGCTCGTTGCGGGACTTAACCCAACATCTCACGACACGAGCTGACGACAGCCATGCACCACCTGCACACAGGCCACAAGGGAACCGACATCTCTGCCGGCGTCCTGTGCATGTCAAACCCAGGTAAGGTTCTTCGCGTTGCATCGAATTAATCCACATGCTCCGCCGCTTGTGCGGGCCCCCGTCAATTCCTTTGAGTTTTAGCCTTGCGGCCGTACTCCCCAGGCGGGGTACTTAATGCGTTAGCTACGGCACGGATCCCTAAAGGAAGGAAACCCACACCTAGTACCCACCGTTTACGGCGTGGACTACCAGGGTATCTAATCCTGTTCGCTCCCCACGCTTTCGCTCCTCAGCGTCAGTTACTGCCCAGAGACCCGCCTTCGCCACCGGTGTTCCTCCTGATATCTGCGCATTCCACCGCTACACCAGGAATTCCAGTCTCCCTACAGTACTCTAGTCTGCCCGTATCGCCCGCACGCCCACAGTTAAGCTGTGAGTTTTCACGAACAACGCGACAAACCACCTACGAGCTCTTTACGCCCAGTAATTCCGGACAACGCTCGCACCCTACGTATTACCGCGGCTGCTGGCACGTAGTTGGCCGGTGCTTCTTCTGTACCTACCGTCACCCCGCAGAAAACCACGGAGCTTCGCCGATACTGAAAGAGGTTTACAACCCGAAGGCCGTCATCCCCCACGCGGCGTCGCTGCATCAGGCTTGCGCCCATTGTGCAATATTCCCCACTGCTGCCTCCCGTAGGAGTCTGGGCCGTATCTCAGTCCCAGTGTGGCCGGACACCCTCTCAGGCCGGCTACCCGTCGTCGCCTTGGTAGGCCATCACCCCACCAACAAGCTGATAGGCCGCGGGCCCATCCCACACCGCAAAAGCTTTCCACCACAGAACATGCATCCCATGGTCCTATCCGGTATTAGACCCAGTTTCCCAGGCTTATCCCAGAGTGCAGGGCAGATCACCCACGTGTTACTCACCCGTTCGCCACTCGAGTACCCCCGAAAGGGCCTTTCCGTTCGACTTGCATGTGTTAAGCACGCCGCCAGCGTTCGTCCTGAGCCAGGATCAAACTCTCCAAACAAAAACCATTTGGAAACAATCCCAAAAACATCAGTCAAAAACTGACATCAAAAACAACACCACACCCCCAACACGGGGCGCCGAAGGCATGGCAAAAACAACAACAAACAAAAACCACCAAACACACTATTGAGTTCTCAAACAACACGCCTCACCCGGACGCGCAGTCAACCCGCGGCTATAAAGCCGCGCATCGGCCGTGCGGACAAGTGAAACGCCCCCGGAATCGCTTTGTGAATCTCTCGGATTCCGCGGGCTTGTCGCGCTTACCCGGTCTGGCCTGGTCGCGGCGACGTGCACTAAGTTACGCGAGGTGAAACTGGGAGTCAAATCCGCTGCTAGCAGAGGTTTTTCGGCCCTTCAAGATCAACCTCCGGCGCCGCCGGCCCCCGGCTGGACACGCTGGAGACCTTCTCTAGACCTTCTCTAGACCTTTTCGATGCCGGCCACGTTGCGCTTGCCGCGGCGCAACACCAACCACCGGCCGTGCAGGAAGTCCTCGGGCTCCGGCACCCATTCCTCGCTGTCGATGCGGACGTTATTCACCGACACGCCCCCCTCACCGATCGTGCGCCGCGCCGCGCCCCGGCTCGCCGACAGCCCGGTCGCCACCAACAGATCGACGATCCCCTCGGCGCCGGGCTCCAGCTGCGCCACCGACGTCTCCTGCAGGGCCGCGGTCAGGGTCGACTCGTCCAGCCGGGCCAGCTCGCCCCGCCCGAACAGGGCCTGGCTGGCCAGCTCGACGGACTCGGTGGCCGCCGCACCGTGCACCAAGGTGGTGAACTCGCGGGCCAGCCGGCGCTGGGCGGCCCGCTCGTGCGGACGCTCGGCCGTCGCCTGCTCCAGTTCTGCCAGCTCGTCGGCGGACAGGAAGGTGAACCAGCGCAGGTAGCGGATCACGTCGGCGTCGGCGGTGTTGAAGAAGTACTGGTACCAGGCGTACGGGCTGGTCATCTCCGGATCCAGCCACAGGCTGCCGCCGCCGGTGGACTTGCCGAACTTGGTGCCGTCGGCGGCGGTGACCAGTGGCACGGTCAGCGCGTGCACGGTCGCGCCCAGCTTCTGACGCACCAGCCGGACCCCGGCGATGATGTTGCCCCACTGATCGGAGCCGCCGATCTGCAGCGAGCACCCGTGCCGCTGGTGCAGCTGCACGTAGTCGTTGGCCTGCAGCAGCATGTAGCTGAACTCGGTGTAGGAGATGCCCTCGGAATCGAGCCGGCGCCGGATGGTGTCGCGGTCCAGCATCACGTTGACCGAGAAGTGCTTCCCGACATCCCGCAGGAACTCCAGCGCGGACAGCGACGCGGTCCACTCCAGGTTGTTGACCACCAACGCGCCGGTGGCGCTGTCGTCGAAGTCGACGAAGCGCTCCAGCTGACCGCGGATCCGCTCGGACCACTCGGCCACGGTGTCGGCGCTGCTGAGGCTACGTTCGCCGGTCTCGCGGGGATCGCCGATCAGGCCGGTGGCCCCGCCGGCCAGCACGATCGGCCGGTGCCCGGCTCGCTGGAAGCGCCGCAGCGCCAGCAACGGCACCAGGTTTCCGGCGTGCAGGCTGGGCGCGGTCGGGTCGAATCCGGCATAGACCGTGATAGGCCCGCCTGTCACTGCGGCGGTCAGGGCGTCGAGGTCGGTGGATTGGGCGATCAGCCCGCGCCAGTTCAGCTCGTCGAGAATGCCCGCGGGTGCAGTACTCATGGGTTTGATCTTCCCCGTTGATGTTTGGCCGGCGTCAGTCAGGCTCGGTCAACCGGTGACCCCGCGCCAGCGCACAGCTGCGACAGCTCGTCGGCGTAGTCGAACCTGCGCGGCACCGTGTTGCGATGCGTGAACAACCAGGTGTCCGCCCGTGAGGTGTTGCACTGCGCTGGATGAAGGTGGGCGATGCCCTTGTCTCGAGGGGTGTCCACCGCGCACAATTTATGGGCATCTCATGGATCACTCACGTTATTCGGAGTTTTGCCACACCCGGGAGGGTCGTATGCCGCGATCTCGGCTCGCTGCTTCCGGGCCGGGCACGCAGCGCCGGCGTGACCCTGTTCAACCTGGCCGATATCACGACGGCAGACCTCGCCTCGCGATTGTTGCCCTCAGTCACGCGATCACCCACCGGAGGGATCAATGTCACCTGTCGGATTGACGCGGCGATCGACGGCCGCCGCGGCCACTGTGACGACGTCCCTGGCGGCCGGCGCCATGGCGATGCTGATGATGGCACCGCGCGCGGTTGGCGAGTCGGCGCCGTCGCTTCCCCTGCAGCCGGTGATCGACCAGCTGCTCGACGCGCAGCAGCAGATCACCGACACCAACACCGGCTTTCCCTTCATCACCCCGGCCGACCTGTCCACGCTGCACGAGTATCAGCAGATGTTGGCGGGCACGATGTTCGCCTCATCGCTCAACATGCTGGCCAGAAACGAGTTCCACGACGTGGTCATGCCCTGGGCGCCGTACCCGTGGTCTGCCAATGTTGCTGACCCGCAACCGTTTTTGACCTACAACAATCCAGACAATTTCTACAGCTCCCTGCCGGTTGACCCGGACAAGACCTACGTGATCACGGTGCACCCCGCCCCCGGCACCCAGGATGTGACCTTCCTGGCCAATTCGGGCAACGGCGTGACGACCGACTTCGAGCCGCTCGCGGCCGGCGTCGACCTGACGAACGCCACACCCAACGCGGACGGCAGCTACACCATCGTCCTGAGCTCCACCGCGCCTACGGGCGTATCGGCCGGCAACTGGGTCGATATCGCCGGGGCCGACACGGTTGTCGTTCGAGATACCCTCGGCAACTGGGGCCAGATACACAACAGCTTCTCCATCGAGGAGCAGGGCGGCTCTGGGGCGCTGACCTTCCCGCTGCTGTCAGACGACCAGATCACGTCGATGCTGGGCACCATCGCCGCGAACCTCCCCAGGGAAAATCTGTCCGGCAGCTACCTCGGACAGTTCCAGGGCGTCGACACCGTCCCGGCCAACACGTTCTCCGATATTGCACCGACCACCGAGCACATACCGGGGCCGTTGCTGTCGAACCAGCTGACGAGTTTGGGCCACTTCTCGCTGACGCCCGACCAGGCACTCATCGTGCAGGTGCCGCATATCGACGCGGCGTACTCGAGCATCATGGTCGCCAACGCCTGGGGACAGACCGCTCCGTTTGCGACCACATTCGGCAGCCTCAACAACACCCAAGCCGTCCATGACTCCGACGGCTTCACCTACTACGTCATCAGCGGCAAAGACCCGGGTGTCGCGAACTGGGTGGACAACTCCGGTATCACCAACGGGGGCGTCTGGTTGCGGTGGCAGAACATCACCGGCTCCGTTCCCAGCATCCCGGTGCGGGCTGAGGTCGTCGACGTCGCCGACGTCAAGAATGAGATCGGCACTCTTCTGCCGGCTGATACCCCGCTCGTCACCGCCGCGGAACGCGCCGCCGATCTACAGGAACGCCTATTCGAGTACGGCTACGCGCACGACCAGAGCCACGGCATCGCCTGGGTGGGGGCCAACCTGATGTACGACCAGGTCAAGGCGGCGATGGGCGCCGAGCAGTTCACCGCGATTTTCGGGGGTCAAACCGATGTGCCCTCGGTACTGGACCGGCTGACCCCGGAGTTCAGCCCCAACCTGGGCATCATCGCCCACGACATGGTGACCAATCCGGACGGCAGCCTGTCCGCGCTCATCAACAATCTGCCCCTGGCGATCAAAGACATCGAGTTGCCGGTCATTCTGCTGGTCGAGCGGCTCCAGGTGCTCGCCGGGCATAGCAGTGAGGCGATCCAGACCGCGATGTCGTCTGGCGACTTCCCGGAGTTGTGGGCGGCATTCGGCACGGTGGCGCAGGGGCTCGGAACGATCTTCGACCTGACGTTGACCGACCCGGCCACCAGCATCACCGCCGGATTCCTCAACGCCCGCGACGACCTCGCCGTCGCCATGATGAACGCACCCGGCGGTTTTGCGCCACTGAGTGAGTCCACGCCGCTGTGGGAATCACTGACCGCGCTCAATGAAGCGCTGATCCACACGCTGGCCCATTCCGCCGCCGGCACCGCGCTGCTGGATCCGGGCGATATCGCGCCGCTGGATCTACTGCCCTGAGCAGCGGCCCCCTCCCGGATCAGTCGCTGGCGCCGGGCGCCGGTGCCCGTGGGCTGCGTCGGTAGGCCGATACCTCGGGTCGGCCGGGCACCCACAATCGCCACGGCCGGTCGGCGGCCTGGCTGACCCCCACCCGCGGACCGGCCTGCGCGGCCAGCTGCACACCGAGCCGCAGACGCACCGGGCTGCGCGCGTCGAACAAATCGATCCCGTTGTCCTCCATGGCGATTCCCAGTGCGGAGCAGAGATTTCCCGGCCCGCGGGCCAAGCCGGTGGCGGGCACCGTCTCGCCGCGACGGGAGCGGGCCACCGCGGATCCCCCGTCGATGACCGCCGCCCGCAGCAACACCGCGGCGGCGGTCCCGTCCGGACCGCAGGCCACGTTGGCGCAGACGTGCATGCCGTAGCTGCGGTAGGTGTAGAGCCGCCCGGGCGGGCCGAACATCACCGTGTTGCGACCCGTGGGCCCGCGATAGGAATGGGCCGCCGCGTCCGGCCAGGGTCCGTCCGGCACTCCGCCGTAGGCCTCCACTTCGACGATCGTCGCGCAAACCCCGCGGGCCTCGAGCGTGGCACCGAGCAGCAGGTGGGCGGCCGCCAGCGGATCCACCGCAAGCTCGGCAGCACTCACGGCGCAGATTCTGCCGGACCCTTGACAACGCGCCGCGACCGGGCAAATATTCATCACATGATGATTTCATCGCGTGATGAATTCTCCGGGCCTCACGGCGCCCCCGCCGTGGCCATCGAGCACCTCCGGGTGGTCCGCGGCAAGCGGCCGGTGCTGCACGATCTGTCGGTGCGGATCGCCCCCGGTGCCATCACCGGCCTGCTCGGGCCGTCGGGCTGCGGAAAGACCACCCTGATGCGCTGCATCGTGGGCACCCAGGTCATCACCGCCGGACGCGTCGATGTGCTGGGCAGCCCGGCCGGCTCGGCGCCGCTGCGCCACCGGGTCGGTTACATGCCTCAGCAGCCGACGATCTACGACGACCTGCGGGTGATCGACAACGTGCGGTACTTCGCGGCCCTGGCGGGCGTCGACACCCAGGCCGCTGACGAGGCGGTCCACGCGGTGGATCTGCAGCGCCACCGCGCCGACTACTGCGCCAACCTGTCCGGGGGGCAGCGCGCTCGGGTCTCACTGGCCTGCGCGCTGGTCGGCCGGCCGGACCTGCTGGTGCTCGACGAACCGACGATCGGCCTGGACCCGGTGCTGCGCGCGGAGCTCTGGCACCAGTTTCAGACACTGGCCCGGCGCGGCACGACGCTGCTGGTGTCCAGCCACGTGATGGACGAGGCCGAGCACTGCGGCGATCTATTGCTGATGCGCGAGGGCAGGCTGCTGGCGCGCACCTCGCCGAGACGACTGCGAGAGGAGACCGGATGTACGTCGATGGAGGAAGCGTTCCTGTCCGTCATCCGGCGCACCACCGCGCCCCGGGCCGGCTGACCGGAACGCTGCAGCTGCGGCCGTTCCTGGCGACCACGCAACGGATCCTGCGGCAACTGGCCGGGGACCACCGAAGTGTCGCGATGGTGCTGCTGCTGCCCAGCCTGGTCATCACCCTGATGTATTTCATGTTCGGCAACGCCGTGCACCCGCCGGGTACGCCGTCGCCGTTCAACGTCGCCTGCCTGATCCTGCTGGGACTGTTCCCGCTGTTCTTGATGTTCGTCATCACCGCGATCACGATGCAGCGCGAACGCGCGTCGGGAACACTGGAGCGCATCTTGACCACCCCGCTGCGCCGGCTCGACCTGCTGGCCGCCTACGGGACGGCGTTCTCGATCGCCGCGGCCGCCCAGGCCGTGCTGGCCTGCGTGGTCGCGTTCTGGTTACTGGGCTTCGAGACCGTGGGCAGCCCAGCGTGGGTGTTCGTGATCGCGATCGTCAACGCCGTGCTCGGCGTCGGTCTGGGCCTGTTGTGCAGTGCCTTCGCCCGCACCGAATTCCAAGCCGTGCAGTTCATTCCGCTCGTCATGGTGCCGCAACTGCTGCTGGCCGGAATCATCGTGCCGCGCGCGGCGATGCCCGAGTGGCTGCAGTGGATCAGCAACGCGTTGCCGGCCAGTTATGCACTCGAAGCGCTTCAGCAGGTGGGCACCCATCCGGAGCTGACCGGGGTGGCGGTGCGCGACATCATCATCGTGCTGGCGTTCGCGGTCGCCGCGCTGGCCCTGGCGGCGGTGACGCTGCGGCGACGGACGGCGTGATGTCCGCCGAAATGACCAACCGGAGGCCGGGCCGTCCATCCGGTGCCTCCGGCAGCCGGGAGAGGATTCTGGCGTCCGCACGGGAGCTGTTTGCCCGCAACGGATTCGGGAACACCTCGATCCGGGCGGTGGCCGCCGATGCGGGCGTCGACGCCGCGCTGGTGCACCACTACTTCGGTACCAAACAGCAGCTGTTCGCCGCCGCCACCGAGCTGCCGATCGATCCGATGGTCGTGCTGGGACCGTTGCGGGAAACCCCTGTCGATCAGCTCGGCCGCACCCTCCCGGAGCTGCTGTTGCCACTGTGGGATTCGCAGTCCGGCACCGGATTGATCGCGGCCATGCGCTCGATGCTCACCGGAACCGAAGTGCCGCTGGCTCGTTCGTTCTTCCGCGACATCGTCGTCGCAGAACTGGCCCACCGCATCGACGAACCGGACGGAACCGGCGTCCTGCGTGCCGAGTTCGCCGCGAGCCAACTGATGGGCATCGTGGTAGCCCGCTACATCGTCGGCCTGGAACCACTGGCCTCACTGCCTGCCGAGCAGATCGTGGACATGGTCGCCCCGACCCTGCAGCGCTATTTCACCGGCGATCTGCCGGAGGGGCCTGGGCGATGAGGCGGGCGTGCTCGTCGTCGCCGATGGTGGCGGCCTCGTCGACCAGCAGCACCGGAATGCCGTCCTCGATGCGATAGGCGCGGCGCATGCGCGGGTTGTAGAGCACCCGGTCCCCGGAGCGCTCCACCAGCAGCAGCGGCCCGCGGTCGGAAGGGCAGACCAGAATGGCCAACAGGTCGGGGTCGATCACTTGTGGCCCCCGGCCAGTTCGGCGCGCACCGCGGCGGTCAGCCGCTTGAAATGCTGACCGGCAGCATCGAAGTACCAGGAGTTCCGGCCCGCCTTGGGCAGTCCGGTCTCGCGCAGCGCACCCAGCGTCGGGCGGTAGACGGCGCTCAGCGGCAGATCCGGCACGACATGGATGACATCGGGCCCGGCGCCGACGGGCATCGCGGCCACCGCCTCACTGAGGTCCGCGGCGGTGATCGTCGCACCCGGGCGCACCGTCAACGCCGACACCACCAGGTCCGCAGCTCCGGGCGAGCCGGCCGGCACCCGATAGGTCACCGCCAGATCCACGCCGTTGACGGTGCCCAGGGCGTCGGTGATCAACACCGGATAGGCCGTCCCCCGGTCGGTGTGCACGCTCGACCCGCGCCCACCGGCCAGCCAGTAGTCGCCGTCGGCGTCGCGCCGGAACAGGTATTCGGTGGAGATCCAGGTGTCGGCCGGGGCGAACACCCCCCGTTTGACCGAAGCCGACGGGTCGATCGGGCCGCGCGGCTTGGCCAACAGCACGCCGACCTCGTCGGTCTCGGCGATGCGCACGAAGCCACGGTCACCTTCCAGGATCAGGTCGTTTTCGGGGTCGTAGGCGGCCAGCTCCACCTCGACCGCGCCGGGCAGCGGGCGCCCCTTGCTGCCGACCTTGACGCCGGAGACGTTGGCCAACACCGCCTGGCCGTCGGTGGTGGCGAAGAACTCGACCACGTGGGCCGGCGCGAACGCCTCGGTGACCCGGTTCCACAGACCGACCGGCATACCGGAGCCGATGAACAGCCGCACCGGGTGGTTGCCCTGCAGCACGAAGTTCGGGTCGTCGATGACCTCACGCAGCATCGCCCAGGTGTAGGACACCACGCTGACCCCGTACTGGCGGACCTCGGCGACGAACCGGTCCGGGTTCAGGCCACGCGACAGCGCGATGCGCGCCCCGCCCACCACGGCGCCGCCCAGGCTGACCAGCAGCCCGGACTCATGGTGCAGCGGCGTCAGGCAGTACAGCGTGTCGTTGGCCCCCAGCGCGGCCGTCGAGGCGGTGCCGAACGCCGAGAGCGCCCAGCGGTAGTTGGTGATCTGCTTGGCCACCAGCTCGCCGGCCATCGTGCCGAAGGCGACGAAGGCCAGGTCGCGGGCGAATCCCGGGTTGGGCCGGTACCAGCCGGGCAGCTCGACGGCGTCAGGGTCGATCTGCTCCATGTCGACGACGTCGACGTCGTCGGGCAGGCCCAGATCACGCGTCTCACCACCGCCGAGCACCAGCACCTTGCAGTCCAGTTCCCGGGCAGCCGCGATGGCATTGTCCAAATTGCCCGGGCCGCTGATGATCTCGGAGATGCCGCCGAGGCGCGCGGCCGCGACCAGATCGCCGTCGGGCGGCATCAGTACGGCGACCGCTCCCAGTCGAGACAGCGCCGCAATCGCAACCATGGCGCTGGGCCGGGTGGCCATCAGCACACCGACATGGACGCCTTGGCGCACCCCGACGTCGATCAGCCCGCGCACCACGTTGTCGATACGTTTGTTGACCGCCTCATAGGTGTGCACCCGCCCGTCGAACAGCAGGAACTCGCCGTCAGGTGACTCGGCGGCCTGTTCATCGATGATGCGGCCCAGTGAGATTCGGGTGTGGTCGTTGATCTGGCCGAGCCTGGCCAATCGGGGCAGGGTGCGGGCCGTCTCGACCGCCATGGTCCGCATCGATTTCTGCGCCGCCACCAAGGCGTCGGCGGCCCCGCGGGCCAGCGTGAGCGCGACACCGCCGGCCTCCCCCAGCCCGTGCGCGACCCGCGACGTCATCGCCACGCCGCCCTTGGTGCGTTCGGAGGTCTGATCGGCCATCAGCGCCACGCCGGCAGGCTGCGGACCCTGGCCCTCTTGCCACAGCACCCAGTCGGCGACCGTCGGCCAGGTCAGTTCGGCGGCTTTGGACCCCACCACCAGACCGAAATGCCCGGCCCGCAGCAGGTATTCGAAGACCTTCGCGTTGGGAGCGGCGCGGCGGATACCGCGGACCGCAACCGGCTGACCGATATCGTCGACCTCGCCGACGAAGGCCAGCACCGGGCAGGTGATGTCGGTCAGGGTGACCAGTTGCCCGTTGATCGCGAAGCCACCGGTCATCATCCGGTTGTGGGCGATGAACTGCTTGAGCAGTTCCGAGATCGCCGGACCCGACCAGGCGATCCAGCCCTCCGACTCCAGGAAGCGCCGCTGCGCCTCGCGCGGCAGCAGGGCCTCCCGGTCGTGCAGTTGGCGCAGGAAGTCCATCCGCGCCTTGGCGGTCTTGAGCGGGTCCATCATCTGGAAGCCGAGGCGCGCCTGCCACCCGGAGATGTCCAGCCGGTTGAAGACGTGGTCGGCCATGAAACCCGCGACCCCGGAAGCGATATTGGGCGGCACTCCCATCGGCAGCGCGGCCAGGGTGTCCACCGGGGAGCCGAACGCGATGATGGACGCGATGCTCTTCGAATGCCGGTAGGCGCCGGCCTGATAGGCGAACATGCCGCCCTGGGAGTAGCCGGCCAGGTGCACGTCACGCCCGGCGGTCTCCGCGACGGTGTCGATGGCCTGGCTGAGCCCGACGATGTGGTCGGCCAGATTGCGGCGCATGCCGCCCTCGACCTCGTCGGGTGAGCCGAAATCGATCACCCAGGGATCCACCCCGGCCGCGTGCAGAATGCCGACCGCGCCGTCCTCGCGGGTGACGTCCCACATGTTCGCCGACATCATCATCGGGTGCACCAAGAGCACCGGCGGCCCGGGCTGCGGCTGGCCGGGCCGATTGTCGGGGGGAAAATAGCGCCGCAGCTTGTACATCGGGGTGCTCTCGACGATCTGGAACGGCGACGGCACGGTGCCGGTCTCCAGACCGCCCCAGCGCAGCACCTCCAGGCCGTTCTGCGCGGTGGCCATGAGCCACTCGACCGGCCGGGTGATGGCCGACAGATTCAGATCCACGCTGCTCCCCTACGTCGCGCCCGATCGTCAATGACGTGCACATTCTGGCACATCAGCGCGGTCGGCCCGGCTCGTTCAGCAAGCACCGTCGGGCAGGCAGTAGCGTTCTGGCAGTGGCACACCTGCTCGGAGCCGAGGCCCTTCACCTGCAGTACCCCACCGGCGTGGTGCTCGACTCGGTCACCCTCGGGGTGAATGACGGCGCCCGCATCGGCATCGTGGGTCGCAACGGCGACGGCAAATCCTCTCTGCTGCGGTTGCTCGCCGGTGCCATGACGCCGGACTCCGGCCGGGTCACCCGCCGCACCGGCCTGCGGGTCGCGTTGCTGGACCAGGCCGACACCCTCGACCCCGACCGCACCCTCGGGGCGACGTTGGTCGGCGACCAGGCCGACCACGAGTGGGCGTCCAGCCCGCGTATTCGTGATGTGGTCGAGGGACTGGTGTCCGACATCGCCTGGGATGCGACCGTCTCGGAGCTGTCCGGCGGGCAGCGCCGGCGGGTACAGCTGGCCGCGCTGCTGATCGGCGAATGGGACGTGATCGCCCTCGACGAGCCCACCAACCACCTCGACGTGGAGGGGATCACCTGGCTGGCCGGCCACCTGCAGCAGCGGTGGGCCCGCAACAGCGGCGGCCTGCTGGTGGTCACCCACGACCGCTGGTTCCTCGACGAGGTGGCCACCACCACGTGGGAGGTGCACGACCGCATCGTCGAGCCCTTCCAGGGCGGCTATGCGGCCTACGTCCTGCAACGGGTGGAACGCGACCGGATGGCCGCGGCCAGTGAAGCCAGGCGGCAGAACGTCTTACGCAAAGAGCTGGCCTGGCTGCGTCGGGGCGCGCCGGCGCGTACCTCCAAGCCGAAGTTCCGCATCGAGGCGGCCAACGCGCTGATCGCCGATGTTCCGCCGCTGCGCAACGAGGTCGAGCTTGTGAAGCTGGCGACGGCGCGGCTGGGCAAGGACGTCATCGACCTGCTCGACGTTTCGGTCTCATTCGACGGCCGGGAGGTGCTGCGCGACATCGAGTGGCGGATCGGTCCCGGGGAGCGCACCGGGATCGTCGGCGCCAACGGCGCCGGGAAGTCCACCCTGCTCGGGCTGATCGCCGGCACCGTGACGCCCGACAGCGGACGGGTCAAGCGCGGCAAGACGGTGCGGCTGGGCATGCTCGATCAGCAGTCCGGGGAGCTGGCGTCGCTCGCCGCGGACCGGGTAGCCGACGTGCTGGGCCGGCTGCGCAACGACTACCAGGTCGACGGCCGCGAGATGACCCCGGCTCAACTGCTGGAACGGCTCGGGTTCGGCAGCGCGCAACTGTCGGCGCGGGTCGGTGAGCTCTCCGGCGGGCAGCGCCGCCGGCTGCAGTTGATGCTCACCCTGCTGGCCGAGCCGAATGTGCTGGTGCTCGACGAGCCGACCAACGACGTCGACACCGACATGCTGACCGCCACCGAGGACCTGCTGGACTCCTGGCCGGGCACGCTGATCGTCGTCTCCCACGACCGGTATCTGCTGGAGCGCGTCACCGATCAGCAGTACGCGATCCTGGACGGCCGCCTGCGGCATCTGCCCGGTGGTGTCGACGAGTACCTGCGGCTGGCCGCAGCTGCACGCCGGGTGCCGGTGTCGCGACCGGCGCCGGCTGCTTCGGGGGCACTGTCGGGAGCGGAATTGCGTGCCGCACAGAAAGATCTGACCGCCGTCGAGCGCCGGCTGGCACGGCTGGCCGAACAGATCGAGGCCAAGCATCACGAGCTGGCCGCTTTTGACCACTCCGATCACGTGGGGCTGGCGAAGCTCACCCGGGAGTTGCGTGCTCTGGAGGACGAGGTGACCGAGCAGGAGGGCCGCTGGCTGGAGCTCTCGGAGATCGTCGAATAGCGCAGACTAGCGCGTCAGCGCCGCTCGAAGTGCTGGTAGTCCACCGGCGACTTCCAATTGCCGCCCCAGCGCCAGCCGGCGTCGGTGAAGACGCGCACCGCGGGGTCTCCGGGGTGCAGCAGTCCCGGTTCGATGCGGTGGCGATCCAGATAGACCGCGGCGTTCTTGGGCTCGAACCTGCCGCGATCGACCGACGGATTCAGCAGCGGGTTGATGTCGATGGCACGGCCGTAGGCGTGCTGGGCCCAGTTGCCCGAACCCGGGATCCGCCGGCAGTTGAATGCCGAGGTGTTGTTGTCCTCCATCGACAGTTCATCGTCGCCTCCGCGGTAGTTCGTGACCGACCGCATCTTCTCGATCGGGTAGTCCAGCTGGTAGAGCCGCTCGAATATCGCGACGACCTGCGGAACCAGGTCCTGATGCACGATCAGCTCGCCGCGGTGCGGTCGGGCGTCGAAGCCGAGGTGGGTCACGGTGACCCGCCGCAGCTGCGCCGGGGTGACCGGGCAGCCGGGGCGCCAGCTGACCCCGAGGTCGGCGGCGCTGACGGCGGTGACGGCTGCGGGTGCCGGTTGGGCGTCGGCGGATGGCGGGGGCGTCGCAGGCGAAGCGGCCGGCGGCGGCGCACCGGTGCATTGCGGCAACAGCCCGCACACCGCGATCGCCATCAAAAGGCGCCACGGGCTCAGAACGGTTCGGCGGGCGTTGATCCGCCCACGCTAGCGCAACGCGAGATCGGTCAGCCGTCGACCCACTGGCGCTGCCGCGCAGCGCGTTCGGCAAGGCCGGTCAGCTGATCGGCGACCCGTGCCGGCGCGGTGCCGCCGCGAGCGTGGCGGGATGCCACCGAACCTTCGACGGTGAGCACCTCGCGCACCTGCGGGGTCAGGTCGGGACTGATACCGGCCAGTTCGGAGTCGGTGAGTTCGTCGAGGCCGACGCCGCGCTGTTCGGCGGCCTTGACCGCCGCGCCCGCCGCCTCGTGCGCGGTCCGGAACGGAACCCCTTGGCGCACCAGCCATTCAGCGATGTCGGTGGCCAGCGTGTAGCCGGCCGGCGCCAGCGCGGCCATCCGTTCGGTGTCGAAGCGCAGGGTGCCGACCAGCCCGGCCATCGCCGGCAGCAGCAGCTCCAGCTGGGCCGCCGAATCGAACACCGGCTCCTTGTCCTCCTGCAGATCCCGGTTGTAGGCCAGCGGCTGGGCCTTCAGCGTCGCCAGCAGGCCGGTCAGGTTGCCGATCAGCCGCCCGGACTTGCCGCGGGCCAGCTCGGCGATGTCGGGGTTCTTCTTCTGCGGCATGATCGAGCTGCCGGTCGACCAGGAGTCGTGCAGCACGGCGTAGCCGAACTCCGTTGAGCTCCACAAGATGATGTCTTCGGCCAGCCGGGACAGGTCGACGCCGATCATCGCGAACACGAACGCGGCCTCGGCGGCGAAATCGCGTGCGGCGGTGGCGTCGATCGAATTATCGGCAGCCGCGGCAAAGCCGAGTTCGGCGGCGATCGCGTCCGGGTTCAGCCCCAGCGACGATCCGGCCAGCGCTCCCGACCCGTACGGCGACACCGCGGCGCGGGCGTCGACGTCGATGATGCGGTCCACGTCGCGCAGCAGCGGGTGGGCGTGGGCGAGCAGGTGGTGTGCCAGCAGCACCGGCTGGGCAGACTGCAGGTGCGTCTTGCCGGGCATGATGGCCTCGGGGTGCGCGGCGGCCTGGTGGGCCAGCGCGTCGACCACGTCGAGCACGCCGGCGGCCACGCGACGTACCGCATCGCGTAGCCACATCCGAAACAGCGTCGCCACCTGGTCGTTTCGGGATCGTCCGGCACGCAGCCGGCCGCCCAGGTCGGCGCCGACCCGGTCGATCAGGCCGCGTTCCAGGGCGCCGTGCACGTCCTCGTCGGTGACCAGCGGCCCGAAGCTGCCGTCGGCGACGTCGGCGCCGAGGCTGTCCAGGCCGGCCAGCAACCCGTCGCGCTGGTCGTCGGTGAGCAGCCCGGCGCCGTGCAGCACCTTGGCGTGTGCCTTGGACGCGGCGACGTCGTAGGGGGCCAGCACCCAGTCGAAGTGGGTGGATTTGCTCAGCGCGGCCAGCGCGTCCGACGGGCCTTCGGCGAACCGCCCGCCCCACAGTGATCCCTCGTTGGTGCTCACAGCGCCGTCGCCATCTTCCGGCGAGCAGACACAGAATCGCACCGGCGGGGACTCCCGCACGCGATTCTGTGTCTGCTCGCGGTCAAGGAGTTCACGAGCCCAGATCCCGGCGGGCGGAGATCTTCGAGCTCAACCCGTGGATCTCGACGAACCCACGCGCGGCGCTCTGGTCGAAGGTGTCGCCCTCGTCGTAGGTGGCCAGGTTGAAGTCGTACAGCGACTCCGCGCTGCGCCGGCCGTTGACCGCGATGTGGCCGCCGTGCAGCACCAGCCGCACCTCACCGGACACGTGCTGCTGGGTGTGCGCGACGAACGACTCCAGAGCCGACTTCAGCGGCGAATACCACAGGCCGTCGTAGACCAGCTCGGACCACTTCTGGTCGGTGTGCCGCTTGAACCGGCCGAGCTCGCGCTCCAGGGTGACGTGCTCGAGTTCGGTGTGGGCGGTGATGAGCACCATCGCTCCGGGCGCCTCGTAGATCTCGCGGCTCTTGATGCCCACCAGCCGGTCCTCGACCACGTCGAGCCGTCCCACGCCCTGGGCGCCGGCCCGCCGGTTGAGCTCGACGATGGCCTCCAGCACCGACACTCCCCGGCCGTCGACCGAGACCGGAACCCCGCGCTCGAAACCGATGACCACCTCGTCTGGGGTGTTCCAGTTGACCGTCGGGTCCTCGGTGTAGTCGTAGACGTCCTTGGTGGGGGCGTTCCACAAATGCTCGAGGAACCCGGTTTCCACCGCGCGGCCCCACACGTTCTGGTCAATCGAGAACGGCGAGCGCTTGGTGACGTTGATCGGGATGTCGTTCTCCTCGGCGAACGCGATCGCCTTCTCCCGGGTCCAGGCGTAGTCGCGGACCGGGGCCAGCACCTTGAGATCCGGTGCCAGCGAGGCGAATCCGACCTCGAAGCGAACTTGATCGTTGCCCTTGCCGGTGCAACCGTGCGCGACGGTGCCGCCGCCGTGTTCACGCGCCGCGGCCACCAGGTGCTTGACGATCAGCGGCCGGCTGATCGCCGAGACCAGCGGGTAGCGGTCCATGTAGAGCGCATTGGACTGGATTGTGGGCAGGCAGTAGCCCTCGGCGAACTCGTCGCGGGCGTCGACGACGACGGCCTCGACGGCCCCGCAGTCCAGGGCCCGCTGGCGCACCACCTCCATGTCCTCGCCGCCCTGGCCGAGGTCGATGGCGACGGCGACGACCTCGCGGCCGGTCTCCTTGCCGATCCAGCTGATCGCCACCGAGGTGTCCAGGCCACCGGAATACGCCAGGATGACGCGTTCGGACATCGAGATTCTCCTTGCTTCGTACTGTATCTACTGCAGGTCTTTGAGGGTGGCGGCGAGCTCGGCGCCCGTCATCGGCTCGCGCGCTGCCACGAAGATGGTGTCATCCCCGGCGATGGTGCCGACGACGTACGGTAGCGCGGCCCGGTCGATGGCACTGGCCAGGTAGTCCGCCGCGCCGGGCGGGGTGCGCAACACGGCGAGATTTCCGGTGGCGTCGGTGGAGACGAGCAACTCCCCCAGCAGCCGGCACAGCCGGTCGGTGCCACCGGATACCCCGCGCACCGGGCTGCCGTCCTCGGGCACTACGTACACCCCGGCGCCGCCGTCCACGCCGCGCAGCTTCACCGCGCCGAGTTCCTCCAGGTCCCGCGACAGCGTGGCCTGGGTGACCTCGATGCCGTCGGCGGCCAGCAGCGCGGCCAGCTCGGTCTGGCTGCGCACCGCTTCGGAGGACAGCAGCGCCCGGATGCGGGCTTGGCGGCCCACCCGGGTGACGGAGCTGTCCGGCCGGCTCATCGTGATCGGTCCAGCAACCACACCAACAACGCCTTCTGCGCGTGCAGCCGGTTCTCGGCCTCGTCCCACACCGCGCTGCGCGGCCCGTCGATCACCGCGTCGGTGATCTCGTCGCCTCGGTGCGCCGGAAGGCAGTGCAGGACAGTGACTTCCGAGTCCGCCAGCGCGACGAGCTCGTCGTTGATCTGATAGGGCCGAAACGGCGCGACCCGATCCAGCCCGTCGTCCTCCTGGCCCATCGAGGTCCAGGTGTCGGTGACCAGCACATCGGCGCCGCGAGCCGCCTGGGCCGCATCGGTGGTGACGGTGACCGAGGCGTCGGTGCTGGCGGCCCGCTTGTGCGCGGCGTCCACCACCGCGGGGTCGGGGGTGAAACCGTCCGGGGCGGCGACGGTGACGTGCAGCCCGGCGGTGACGCCGCCGAGCATCAGCGAGTGCGCCATGTTGTTGGCCCCGTCGCCGAGGTAGGTCAGCTTCAGACCTTTGAGCGCGCCCTTGCGCTCGGCGATGGTCTGCAAATCGGCCAGCACCTGGCAGGGGTGAAAGTCGTCGGAGAGCGCGTTGACGATCGGCACCGTGGCGCTGGTGGCCATCGCGGCCAGCCGCTCCTGGGCGAAGGTGCGCCACACGATGGCATCGACATAGCGCGACAGCACCCGCCCGGTGTCCTCCAGGGTTTCGTCGCGGCCCAGCTGGGTGGACCGGCCGTCGACGACGACGGCGTGCCCGCCGAGTTGGGCGATGCCCATCTCGAACGAGAACCGCGTTCGGGTGGAGTTCTTGTCGAATATCACCGCGACCCCGCGCGGGCCCTCCAGCGGCCGGCGACTGAACGGGGCGGCCTTCAATTCTGCTGCCAGGGACAGGATCTCGGCCTGCTCTGCCGGGGTGACGTCGTCGTCGCGCAAAAAATGGCGGATCATCAGGAGTCCTCCAGTGCGGCCGCGGTGTCCAGCACCCCGGGCAGGGCGGTGAGGAAACCGTCGATCTGCTCTTCGGTGATGATCAGCGGCGGAGCCAACCGGACCACGTCGGGTGCGGCGGCGTTGACCAGGAACCCGGCATTACGGGCCGCGGCCTCAACGGCTTTGGCCTTGGGCGCAGTGAGCACGACGCCCTGCAGCAGCCCCTTGCCACGCACGTGGTCCACCAGCGGGTGCTGCAGTTCGTCGATGCCGTGGCTCAGTGCCTTGCCGAGCATCCCCGCCCGGGCGATCAGGTCGCCGTCGGCCAGCGCCCGCAGCACCGCCAACGCGGCCGCGGTGCAGACCGGGTTGCCGCCGAAGGTGCTGCCGTGGCTGCCCGGGGTCAACAGGTCACCGGCCGCCCCGACGGCCAGGCAGGCGCCGATCGGCAGGCCGGCGCCGAGTCCCTTGGCCAGCGTGACGATATCGGGGGTGATGCCGTCGTGTTGGTGGGCGAAGAACGCCCCGGTGCGCCCGACGCCGGTCTGCACCTCGTCGAAGACCAGCAGTGCGCCGTGGGCGGCGGTGATGCCCCGGGCCTCCGCCAGGTAGCCGGCCGGTGGGACGACGACCCCGCCCTCCCCCATGATCGGTTCCAGGAAGACCGCGGCGGTGGTCGAATCGACGGCTTCGGCAAGCGCTTTGGTGTCCCCGTAGGGCACGAAGGTGATCTCGCCGGGCAGCGGCTCGAACGGCGCCCGTTTGTCGGGCTGGCCGGTCAGCGCGAGCGAACCCATGGTGCGGCCGTGAAAAGCCCCTTGGGCGGCAATAACCTTCGTCTTCCCGGTGAGCCGGGTCATTTTGAAGGCCGCTTCGTTGGCCTCGGCTCCGGAGTTGCAGAAGAACACCCGCGCCGGCGCGCCCAGATGGTCGACGAGGCCCTCGGCCAGCGCGATGCCCGGCTCGGTGGCATACAGATTCGAGGTGTGCCCCAGCGTGTTCAGCTGGGCGGTGACGGCCTCGATCACCGCCGGGTGCCGGTGGCCCAGCACGTTGACCGCGATGCCTCCGAGCAGGTCGAGGTAGTTCTTGCCGGATTCGTCGGTGACCACCGCGCCGTCACCGCTGACCAGCGCCAGCGGTGGTGTGCCGTAGTTGTTCGTCATCACCGCCGACCAGCGTTGCTGCAGGCTTGTCACGGGTTCACCACCTTGGTTCCGGTGCCGGCGTTGGTGAACAACTCGACCAGCACGCAGTGTTCGACCCGACCGTCGATGATGTGGGCACTGGGCACCCCGCCGCGCACCGCGCGCAGGCAGGCTTCGACTTTGGGGATCATCCCCGATTCCAGCTTCGGCAGCAGCTGCTCCAGCGCCGTGGTGTCGATCTCGCTGATCAGCGAATCGGTGTCTGGCCAGTCGGTGTAGAGGCCCTCGACGTCGGTGAGCATCAGCAGTTTCTCGGCCTGCAACGCTTCGGCGAGCGCGGCGGCCGCGGTGTCGGCGTTGATGTTGTGCACCACGCCGTCGGTGTCGGGCGCCAACGTGGAGACCACCGGAATCCGTCCCGCGGCAATGAGATCCAGCACCGCAGCGGTGTTGACCTGGTCGACATCGCCGACCAGCCCGATGTCGGTGGCGACGCCGTCGACGTTGACGCTGCGCCGCACCGCGGTGAACAGCGCGGCGTCCTCGCCGGTGATGCCGACGGCATAGGGCCCGTGTGCATTGATCAGCCCGACCAGTTCACGGCCCACCTGGCCGAACAGCACCATGCGCGCCACGTCGAGCACTTCCGGTGTGGTCACCCGGAATCCGCCCTTGAAGTCGCCTTCGATGCCGAGCCGGGAGAGCATGGTGCTGATCTGCGGCCCGCCGCCGTGCACCACCACCGGCTGGACGCCGCAGTTGAGCAGGAACGCCATGTCGGCGGCGAACGCGTGCTTGAGGATGTCGTCGGTCATGGCGTTGCCGCCGTATTTGACGACGACGATCTTGCCGTGCAGCTGCTTGAGCCAAGGCAGCGCTTCGGCTAGCACCTGGGCCTTGTCGTGTGTGGTCAGTTCGCTCATGAGGAATACGCGGAGTTCTCTTCGACGTAGGCGTGGGACAGATCGGTGGTGCGCACGCTGGCGTGTCCGGTGCCCTGGTTCAGCTCGACGGTGACGTGGACATCTGCGCCGGACAGGTCGACCTCGCGGGCGCCGGGCATCGGCATGCCCTCACTGAATACCGGGGAGCCGTTGAAGGACACCGTGATCCGGTCCGGGTCGATCGCGAACGGCACCATTCCCACTGCGGCCAGGACCCGGCCCCAGTTCGGGTCGGAGCCGAATAGCGCGGTCTTGACCAGGCTGTCGCGGGCGATGCAGCGGGCGGCAAGCAGCGCCTCGTCGTCCCTGCCGGCGCCGGTGACGGTGATCGTGACCTTCTTGGTGACACCTTCGGCGTCGGCTTGCAGTTGAGCGCACAGGTCGTCGCAGGCGGCCAGCACCGCGGCGTCGAGATCGTCTTGGCTGGGCGTGATCTCGCTGGCGCCCGATGACAGCAGCAGCACCGTGTCGTTGGTGGAGCAGCTGCCGTCGATGTCGAGGCGGTCGAAGGTCAATGCGGCGGCCCGGCGCAGCGCCCGGTCCAGCGCCGGCGCGTCGGCCCTGGCGTCGGTGGTCAGCACCACCAGCATGGTGGCCAGCGACGGGGCCAGCATGCCGGCGCCTTTAGCCATCCCGCCCAGGGTCCAGTTGTCCTCATGGTGCAGCGCAACCTGTTTGGGCACTGTGTCGGTGGTCATGATCGCCCGGGCGGCCTCGTCGCCGCCGACCAGCCCCCCGGCCATCTCCTGCACCACGTCGGTGACCCCGGTCAGCAGCTTGTCCATCGGCAGCCGGTCGCCGATCAGCCCGGTGGAGCAGACCGCCACCTCGACGGCTCCGGTCTCGGTGCCCCACTTCGACAGCGCGGCGGCGACGGCTTCGGCGGTGGCGTGGGTGTCTTGGAAACCTCCGGGGCCGGTGCAGGCGTTGGCGCCCCCGGAGTTGAGGATCACCGCCCGCAGCCGGCCGCTCTTGAGCACCTGTTGGCTCCACTGGACCGGCGCCGCCTTGACCTGGTTGCTGGTGAACAGCCCGGCGGCGGTGTAATCGGGCCCCTCGTTGAACACCAGCGCCAGGTCCGGCGCGCCGGAAGCCTTGATACCGGCGGCGATTCCGGCCGCCCGGAAACCCGCCGGCGCGGTGACGCCCTGCTCGCGCAGCAGCCGTGTCTCGGTCACGGCGCCACCCCCACCACGGAGAGTCCCTCGGCTTCCGGCCAGCCCAGCGCCAGGTTCATCGCCTGCACCGCGGCGCCGCCGGTGCCCTTGACGAGGTTGTCGATCGCGGAGATCGCGATGAACGTCGAGGCGTCCTCGTCCACGGCGATCGCCAGGTGTGCGGCGTTGCTGCCGATCACCGATCCGGTCTTGGGCAGTTGGCCCTGCGGCAGCAGATGCACGAACGGCTCGGCCTGGTAGGCCTTTTCGTAGGCGGCGCGCAGTTTCGGCAGCGGTGTGGTGGTCTTGGCCGTGCAGGTGGCCAGGATTCCCCGGGAGGCCGGGATCAGCACCGGGATGAAGGAGACGGTGACGTCGCGGTGGGTGACCGCCCGCAGCCCCTGACCGATCTCCGGGGTGTGCCGGTGTGCGCCGCCGATGTTGTAGGCGCGCGCCGAGCCGATCACCTCCGAGCCGAGCAGGTCGACCTTGGCGGCCTTGCCCGCACCGGAGGTGCCGCTGACCGCGACCACCGTGACGTCCGTTTCGACCAGGCCGGCGGCCACGGCCGGGAACAGGGCCAGCAGCGCCGCGGTCGGGTAGCAGCCCGGCACCGCGATCCGCCGGGCGTCCTTGAGCTGATCGCGTACTCCGGGAAGTTCCGGCAGCCCGTAGGGCCAGGTGCCGGCGTGCGCGGAGCCGTAGAAGCGTTCCCAGTCGGTCGGGTCGTCGAGCCGGAAGTCCGCGCCGCAATCCACCACCAGGGTCTCATCGTCGAGCTGCTCGGCCAGCACCGCTGAATGTCCGTGCGGCAAGCCGAGAAATACGACGTCATGGCCGGCCAGCACGTCGAGCTCGGTCGGCTGGAGCACCCGGTCAGCCAGCGGCATCAGGTTGGGATGCTGCTCGCCCATGGTGCTGCCGGCGTTGCCGGCGGCGGTCAGCGCCCCGATGCTCAGTCGGCCGTCGGCATAGGCCGGATGTCCCAGCAGCAGCCGCAGGATCTCACCGCCGGCGTACCCGCTGGCACCGGCCACCGCCACTTTGATCGCTTTGGTCACTGCGCGATTCTGCATGATTATGCGCGGTAATGCAAATTGATAATTCAGTGGGGGGCGCGAGCGTGCGCGGTGGTACGCCCGCGCGCGGCGTGTCGTGGACAAACACGCCCGTTCGCGGAGGAGGGTAGCCGACGATCAGTCCCGCGCTGAATCACGGTAGGCCTCCAACAGCCGCAGCCACACCTCGCTGATCGTCGGGAAGCACGGCACGGCATGCCACAGCCGGTCGATCGGTACCCGGCCGGCGACGGCGATGGTGGCCGAGTGCAGCAGTTCGGCGACGCCGGGGCCGACGAATGTGACGCCGAGCAGATATTCCTGATCGGCGTCGACCACCATCCGCGCCCGGCCGGTGTAGCCGTCGGCGTGCAGTTTGGCGCCCTCCACCGCCTCGCCGATCTCCACGTCGACCACCCGCACCCGGTGACCGGCCTGTTGCGCCTCCTCGGCGGAGAGTCCGACCGCGGCGGCCTCGGGGTCGGTGAAGAACACCTGCGGCACGGCGTGATGGTCGGCGGTGGCGGAATGTGCGCCCCACGGCGCGGTGTCCAACGGCTTTCCGGCCGCCCGAGCACCGATGGCGTCACCGGCGATGCGTGCCTGGTATTTGCCCTCGTGGGTCAGCAGGGCCCGATGGTTGGCATCCCCGCACGCGTACAGCCACCCCTCGCCCACCGCGCCGACCCGGCAGGTGTCGTCCACCTCGAGCCAGTCCCCGGGAGTCAGGCCCACGGTCTCCAGGCCGATGTCATCGGTCAGCGGCGCGCGACCCGTCGCGCACAGAACCTCGTCGACTTCGAGCTCACTGCCGTCGTTCAGTTTCAGCCACACCGGGCCGTCGGGGTCGGGACGCCGCAACCGGGTGACCGAAACACCGGTGCGCACATCGACACCCGCAGCGGTGAGGCTACGAGCCACATATTCGCCGGCGAAGGACTCCATCCGGGGCAGTAGTCCGGAGGTGCGAACCAGCATCGTCACCGAGGCGCCCAAACCCTGCCAGGCGGTGGCCATTTCGGCGCCCACCCCGCCGCCTCCGATCACCGCCAGGCGGGCCGGTACCGAGCTGGCCTCGGTGGCGTGCCGGTTCGTCCAGGGTCGGGCCTCGATGATCCCGGGAACGTCCGGGAGCGCTGCGCGGGTGCCGGTGCAGATCACGACCGCGTGGCGGGCGGTGAGCGTCGTCGTGTCACCGTCGGGTGTGGTGACGACGACCCGTCGTGGCCCGTCCAGGCGCCCGTGGCCGCGCACCAGGGTGGCGCCGATCCCGCCGACCCAGTCCGCTTGGCCGGTGTCATCCCAATCGCCGACAAAGCCGTTGCGGCGGCGGAACACCGCACCGGCATCCAGTGCGCCGGTGACAGCTTCGCGCGCGCCGGCGACCCGGCGGGCATCGTCGAACGCCAGCACCGGTCGCAGCAAGGCCTTGCTGGGAACGCAGGCCCAGTAGGAACATTCGCCGCCCACCAGTTCACGTTCGACGATCGCCACGGTCAGTCCGGCCGCCCGGGCGCGATCGGCGACGTTCTCGCCGACCGGTCCGGCGCCGAGCACGACGACGTCATGGGTTTCGGTCATCTAGGCGAATCCTCCTCGTGGAAGAACGACCGGTGTCGCTCGGCGGGCGGTAGCGATGACGAACAACGGGATGAGCGAAAGAGACCGCGACGGCGTCTGCCGTTGCGGTTCCATCCCAACACGGACGGCCCCGGTCCGCCACCGCGACGGTGCGCAGTTGCACGCTCAGACCCGGCGTGTCGTGTGCTAACACGCACGCTCGGCCAAGGTGGGGACTACCGCAGGGCGGCACCTACGCGCTCGGCGGCGCAGGCCACGGCCGCATCGCGGGCCGCGCTGGCCTCGTCCTCGGTCAGGGTCCGATCCGCCGCCCGGAAGCGCAGCGCGAACGCCAGCGACTTGCGGCCGTCGGCGACCTGCGGGCCGGTGTAGACGTCGAACAGGGCGATGTCCTCCAGCAACTCACCGGCGCCGTCGCGCACCGCATCGGCCACCGACGCGGCAGTGACCTTCTCCTCAACCACCAGCGCGAGGTCCTGGAACACCGCGGGGAACGGCGACACCCGCGGCGCGGGCAGGGACTGCGTGATCGGGACGGCGTCCAGATTCAGCTCGACCGCGCAGGTGCCCTTGGGCAGCCCGGTGCGTTCGATGACGGCCGGATGCAACTGCCCGGCGTGGCCGATCAGGGTCTCGCCCACCAGCACCTCGGCGCAACGGCCCGGATGCCACGGCAGGTACGCCCCGGATCGCAGCGTGACCTCGACCCCGCCGGCGCGGGCGATGACGCGGGCGGCCTCGATGGCATCGGCGGCCTCGACGGGCCGGCCCGGCCCCCACGGGCCGCGGGGTTCGGCCAGCCCGGTCAGCGCCACCGCGATGTGCTGCGGCTGGCGCGGCAGGGCGCCGTCGATTCCGGCGATCTCGGCGTCGCTGGGACGACGATCCACCGCGACGACGGGGATGCCGGCGCTGTCCGGTGTCGGCCGATCCGATTGCACCACCTGGGCGATCGAGAACAGCGCGACATCGCTGATACCGCGGGACACGTTGCGCCCCAATGCTTCCAGCAGGCCGGGCAGCAGCGTGCTGGCCAGTGCCGGCCGGTCGGCCTCCAGCGGGTTGAGCACCGACACCGTGGCGCGGCGCGGGTCGTCCTCGGCGAGCCCCCAGGCGTCGAAGACCCCGGCGGGCAGAAACGGGGTGGTGAGCACCTCGACGTAGCCGGCCAGCGCCAGCGACTTGCCGATCGCGCGGCGGCGACGCTGGACGTCGGTCAGGCCCCGCCCGGCCGGTGCCGCCGGCAGCACCGACGGTATGGATTCCAGCCCCTCGAGCCGCAGCACCTCCTCGACCAGGTCGGCGGGCTGGCGCAGGTCCGGCCGCCAGCTCGGCGGGGCGACGGTCAGAGTCTCGCCGGCGGCGGAGACCGCGCAGCCGATCTGGGTCAGGCGCCGGGCAGTGGTGCCCTCGGGGTAGCTCACCCCGGCGACGCGGTCCGGCAGGTCCGCGGCGATCTCGATCGCCGGCTGCGACCAGTCCTCGACCGGGGGGTCACCGCGCCAGTCGGTCAGGGTGGATTCGACGACTCCCCCGGCGATCTCGGCCAGCAGCGTCGCGCAGCGGTCCAGCACCGCCACCGAGATGGCCGGGTCGACGGAGCGTTCGTAACGCCGGGCCGCCTCGCTGGGCAGGTGCAGGCGCCGCGCGGTCCGCGACACCGCCGCGGGGTCCCAGATCGCGGCCTCCAGCAGCACATCGCGCGAGTCCTCACGCATCTCGGTGCTCCCCGAGCCCATCACGCCGCCGATCGCGGCGGTCGCGACGTCGTCGACGATCAGCACGTCGGCCGGGTCGAGTTTGCGTTCGACGTCATCCAGCGTGGTGACGGTCTCGCCGGGCCGGGCGAACCGCACGCCCAATGCGCCGGTGATCCGCGCCCGGTCGTGGGCGTGCATCGGGTGGCCGAGTTCGAGCATCACGTAGTTGGTGGCGTCGACGGCCGGCGAGATCGCCCGGATCCCGCAGAGCAGTAAGCGGCGTTGCAGCCACCACGGCGACACCGCCGCCGGGTCGATCCCGGTGACGCCGCGAAGCGCGAAGCGGCGCACCCCGGTGTCCGGCTGCACGCTCAGCGGCCACGCCTCACCCTCTGCGGGCAGCGCGGGCACCGCAGCGCGGGAGGCCGGGTCGGCGAAGTCCAGGTCCAGCGCACTAGCCAGATCGCGTGCCAGCCCGCGCACCGACATGCAGTAGCCGCGGTCGGGGGTGATGGCCAGCTCGTACACCACGTCGTCGAGTCCGAGCACCTCGGTGGCGTCGGCGCCCGGTTCGGCGGTGCCGGCCGGCAGCACGAGGATGCCGGAATGGTCTGTGCTCAACCGTATTTCGGACGCCGAGCAGATCATCCCGTCGGAGGTGCGGCCGTAGGTCTTACGGGTGGCGATGGCGAAGTCACCGGGCAGCACCGCGCCGGGCAGGGCTACCACCACCAGCTCCCCGACGGCGAAATTGGTGGCACCGCAGACGATCTCACGTGGCTCGGATTCGCCGACGTCCACGAGGCAAGCCCGGATCGGCTTCTTGAACTCGGTGAGTTCCTCGATCTGGGTGACCCGGCCGACCTTGAACGGCCCGGTCACCGGCCCCAGGGTGTGCACCTCCTCGACCTCGTGCCCGACCCGCAGCAGGGCCTGCTCCATGTCGGATGCGGAGATATCAAATCCGGGCGTGCCGACCGTCAGGACGTCGCGCAACCAGCTGTAGGGAATGCGCATCAGGCACCCACCCCGAACGGCAGGGAGAACCGCACGTCACCTTCGACCATGTCACGCATGTCGGGAATTCCGTTGCGGAACTGCAGGGTTCGTTCCAGGCCCATGCCGAACGCGAAGCCGGAGTATTCGGCCGGGTCGATGCCGACCGCGCGCAGCACGTTGGGGTGGACCATCCCGCAGCCGCCCCACTCGACCCAGCCGGCGCCGCCCTTTTTGCCCTCGAACCAGATGTCGACCTCCGCCGAGGGCTCGGTGAACGGGAAGAAGTGCGGCCGGATGCGGGTGCGTGCGCCCGGCCCGAACTCCGACTGGGCGAAGGCGTCCAGGGTGCCTCGCAGGTGCGCCATGGTCAGCCCGCGATCCACCGCCAGCCCCTCCACCTGGTGGAACACCGGGGTGTGGGTGGCGTCGAGTTCGTCGGTGCGGAAGGTGCGCCCGATCGAGACGACGTAGACCGGCAGTTCGCGCTCCAGCAGGGCGCGGATCTGCACCGGGGAGGTGTGGGTGCGCAGCAGTCGGCGCGATCCGGGCGGGGCGATGTGGAAGGTGTCCTGGTCGCTGCGCGCCGGGTGGTCGACGGGGAAGTTCAGCGCGTCGAAGTTGAAGTGCTCGGCTTCGACCTCGGGGCCCTCGACCAGCTCCCAGCCCATCGCGACGAAGGTGTCGGCGACGTGTTCGGCCAGCATGGTGATGGGATGCCGGGCGCCGACGGGCCGGCGCGCCGAGGGCAGCGTGACGTCGATGCTTTCCGCGGCCAGCACGGCGGCGTCGCGTTCGGCGCGCAGGTCTGCCAGTCGCCGCTCGTAGGCGTGCTGGGCCTCGGTGCGGGCAGCGTTGACGCGCTTGCCCGCGTCGGCCCGCTCGGCCTTGTCCAGTTTGGCCAGGGCCTGGCGGGCCAGGGCCAGCGGCGCCTTGTCACCGAGGTGCTCGGTCTTGGCGTGCGCCAGCGCGTCCAGGTCGGCGGCGGCCGCGAAGGCGTGCTGCGCGGCCTGCAGTGCCGAATTCAGAGTCGCGTCGGAGACGACGGACGGGTCGAACTGTTCAGCAGGCTGATTGCCCACGGACGAGACTCCCCCTACTGGCTGTGACTTGGGTTGAGACGCAAGCGTCGATCTTATCGACATGACGGCGAAAGCCCCGCACGTGGTGTGCGGGGCTTTCGGCCGGTGCGTTGGTTCTAGGGCGTGGGTGCCGGCGTGGGTTCGGCGCCGTCGCCGCCGGCACCGCCTTCGACACCGCTCGTGCCGGTGGGGGCAGCGGGTTTGGCTCCGGCCTCGCCCGCCACACTGCCCGCCTTGCCGCCGGTGCCACCGGTACCGCCGGCTCCGCCCTTGACGCTGCCGACACCGTCACCGCCGTTGCCGCCGGTACCGCCGTCGCCGCCGTGGCCTTCGGTGTCGGTCGCCGTGCTGCTGCCGCCGTTGCCGCCGTTGCCGCCGGCGCCGACGATGACCGGTTGGCCGTTGGTCGGTGCGGTGCCCCCGCTGGTGAGTGTCCCGCCGGCACCGCCGTCACCGCCCTTACCGCCGTTGCCGCTGGTGCTGTTGCCGCCCGCACCGCCGCTACCGCCGTTGTGGGCCCGCCAGGTCGCGTTGCCGCTGTCACCGCCCTTGCCACCGCTACCGCCGTCGCCGGTGGTGCCGGTCCCGCCGGCGCCGCCATTACCACCGGTGCCGCCGGAGCTGAATTTATTGCCGATCAAGCCGTCGGCGCCGGTGCCGCCAGCACCGCCGCTGCCACCGGTCTCGCCGTTGCCGCCTGCCCCGCCGTTGCCGCCGCTGCCGGCAAAGCCCAGGATCTGGCCCTTGCCGGCAATGCTGCCGTTGGCGTCGTTCCAGCCGGAGGCCGCCTTACCTTCGCCACCGCTACCGCCGGTGCCACCGGTGCCACTTGTGCTGGCGCCGCCGGCGCCGCCATTGCCACCGCTGCCACCGGTGATAGTGCCTTCACCGCCGACGCCGCCGTTGCCACCGTTGCCACCGTCGCCGCTGTCGGGAACCGGGGCATCCTCATCGTCACCGGCGGTGACCGTCGCGGCGCCACCAGCACCGCCGGCGCCACCCGCACCGCCCCAGATGACCACGGTGCCCGCCTCAGCATCGGTGGTGCCACCAGCACCGCCGGTGCCACCGTCACCGCCGTCGCCAGTGGTCGCGGCACCACCAGCGCCACCCGCGCCACCCGCACCGGAGACACCGAGGATGGTGCCGGAGCCGAACTTGCCGCTGAATCCGTCAATACCCCAGGTGCCGTCGGACTTCCAGCCGGTCGCGGTTGCGCCCGCGCCACCGTCCCCGCCCTTGCCGCCGTTACCGTCGCCGGTGACTGCGCCGCCTGCACCACCGGCGCCGCCGGTGCCGCCGTACTGGGTGCCGGAGCCGGCGTCACCACCCATACCGCCGTTCCCGCCTTCGCCGTTGGTCGCGGCACCTCCCTTGCCGCCGGCACCACCATTGCCGCCCTTGGTCAGGGTGGCGGGATCAGTGATGGTCGTCGAAGAGCCGTCACCGCCGTTGCCGCCCGTACCGCCGTTACCGTCAACCGTGCCGCCGGCGCCACCGTTGCCGCCGGCCCCGCCGTTGCCGCCGGTAGCCGCGTTGCCAGTGTCATCCTGCTCTGCGTCAGCGCCCTGGCCGCCGTTGCCGCCGTCGCCGTTGGTGCCGCCATTGCCGCCGTCACCGCCGGCGCCACCATTCAGGTGGAGTTCATCTCCTTCGGCGCCGTCGCCGCCGTCGCCACCCTGCGCCCCGGTGGCAACTCCTACGCCGTCCGCGCCATCGGTACCGGCCTCGCCACCGGTGCCGCCGGTGCCTGCAGCACCCGCATCGCCGCCCTTACCGGCGGCGCCGCCGTTACCGGCATTGCCGCCCTGGCCACCGGAACCAAAGCCGTACTGGCCCTTCTGATCCCAGTTACCATCAGCTCCGTTGCCGCCGTTGCCGCCCGCACCGCCGGATCCGCCGTCGCCGCCGTCGCCGCCATTGCCGTTGACGCCTGCGGTTCCGCTCTGCGACGTGCCGCCAGCGCCACCCTTGCCGCCGGCACCGCCATCGAAGCCAGTTCCACCGTTGCCGCCATTGCCGCCGGCACCGTTGTTGACACCAACCACAGCGGCTTCGCCGGCGTCGCCGGTCAGGCCGTGGTCGCCGTTACCGCCATTACCGCCGAGGCCACCGGCACCCCCATCGCCGGACTCAGAAGCGCCGCCGGCACCACCGGCCCCGCCGGCGCCACCGTCGCTGCGGGAACCGTCGCCGCCGTCACCGCCATTGCCGCCATTGCCGCCGTCGCCGAATGTTCCGCCGTTGCCGCCGTTGCCGCCGGCGCCGCCATCACCACCATCGGTACCCTTGCCGCCGTTGCCACCGTTACCCCCGGTGGAGTGGTCAGCTGTGGCATCGGCACCGTCGCCACCGGCACCGCCCTTGCTGGCTTCAAACGGCTTGCCGCTGCCTACATCGCCATGCTCGCCCGACTGCCCCTGTGCCTCGCCGTCGCCACCGCCGTCACCGCCCGCCCCACCATTACCGGCCGTGCCGCCATGGCCAGCGTCACCTCCATCGCCACCGGCACCGAGATGGCCGCCTGAACCCTCGTAGTTCCAGTCACCCTTGGCACCGGCACCGCCGTCGCCGCCAGCACCGGCAGCACCCCCGACGCCTCCATCTCCACCAGCACCGTTCTGTCCAGCCTTGCTGTTTTCGCCGCCACCTTTAACCCCGGCTGCACCACCTTGACCGCCCTTGCCGCCAGCGAAGCCATCGCCGCCGGCCTGGCCGTCATGGCCTTTTCCGTCGTTCTCACCGACGACACCGTTGCCGCCGTTCCCGCCCTTGATCCCGTCGTGCCCGGCGCCGCCGACACCACCGACACCGCCGTTGCCGCCATTGCCCGCGTCGGTGCCGCCAGCACCACCAGCACCGCCGTTACCACCCGTGCCGCCGACGGATACCCCACCGGTGAAGTCGCCCCCGTTCGTGCCGCTGACCCCACCGGCACCACCCGTACCACCGGTACCGCCGTTACCGATCTTGCCGCCATCACCGCCGAGACCGCCATCACCGCCGTTAGCGGCTTCGTGCGCGGCGTCACCGGCACCACCGGCACCACCGGTTCCGCCAGCGCCGCCATTGCCGGCGTCGCCGCCGCTGCCACCCTTGCCACCGACACCACCGTTACCGGCCGCCTGGCCATCCCCGGCGTCCACGCCGGCCCCGCCTGTACCGCCCTTACCCCCATCACCGTTGACCGTGCTGTCCTCGCCGGCCGCTCCCTTGCTGCCGAACGTGCCGCCGTTGCCGCCCGCACCGCCGGAACCGCCCGAGCCGCCTTCACCACCGTCGCCGCCCGCGGCGCCGTCGGGGTTCTCGGCGTCGCCGGCTGCGCCGGTACCGCCCTGGCCGCCGGCGCCGCCGCCGCCACCGTTGCCGCCCGCACCGCCGCCGCCGATCATGGACCTGGTGGCGTTTCCGCCGGCACCCCCGGTGCCACCGGCATTGCCGGCACCACCAACTCCGCCGACGCCGCTATTAGCGGCCCACGTTCCGGCCGCACCGTCCAAGCCGACCGCGCCCGCACCGCCGTTACCGCCCGCGCCGCCGATCCCGAACAGCCAGCCCATGGCATCGCCACCGGTGCCGCCGTTACCGCCCGCGCCGCCGTCGCCGCCAGCGCCGCCGATGCCCATCATGGTGCCGCCGGCACCACCGTCACCGCCGTCTTGTCCATCCCACCCGTCGCCGCCGGCTCCGCCGTTGCCGAATAGCCCGGCCGAACCGCCGTCACCGGGCTCGACACCGTCCTCACCGGCGTAGCCCGCGCCGCCGGAGCCGAACCAGATGCCACCGTCACCGCCGTCGACGTGCTCCGCCGTGCCGTCAGCGCCGTCCCCGAGGTAGAACTGGCCCTCGGGAGCCCAGCCGTTGACCATATCGACGAGCCAGGAGTTGGACGGGCTCTCGATCCAGGCATCGACCGCGGTGTAGAGCGGCTGATAGAACAGCGAGTTCCACAGCGCGGTGATGTCGAACGCGCTGGTCGCGTCGGCCATGCCCGGGCTGGACGCGTCGAACCACGAACTGATGTCCCAGGCGCTGCTGTCCCAGGCACTGGTGTCCCAGCCGGTGGCAGAATCCGAGACCGGGGCGAACAGGTCGGTCAGCCAGTCGAAGTCGAGGTCGGCGTGCGCCGTGGGGGCTGTGGCCAACGGAGCCATACCGAACGCCAGGAACGCCGCCACAGTGCTGCCGGCGCCGGCCAGCCGCTTACCCGCTCGACGACCGTCGTTCCCCTGCCGCTCCCGACCTGACATGTTTCCCCGCTTCTGCGCTGAAGGCGACCTGTGTAGAACTGCACAATTAGATGGCTTGTTCACGCAGACTATTCCAAGGAACGGGGTTCCTCCACTCGACTGAGGGAATCGATTGCCGCAGAAAGCCGTCCGTGACGGGCAATTACTCGGCGGCGGGAGGCTCGCGGTGAACCGCCTTGAGCCGGTACATCATCAGATCGGCGGGCACACCGCTGGTCTTGGCCGCCAGCACCTGGCGGCGGGCGCGCTTGGCCACCACACCCAATTCGTCGAGGTCGGCAGGGTCGATGCGCTCCAGTGTCGCCCCGGAGGCCATGATGCCGCCCTTGACCGCGCGCTCCATGACCCGGGCGGCGATGTTAACGTCCACCCCCAGCCAGTCGTCGGCCAGCCGCTGCGGCCGGCCGGTGTGGATACCGGCCCGCATGCGCGGGGTGAAGCCGTTGACCTCGACCGTGCCGATGGCCTCATGGGCCTCCAGCACCGCGCTCACCGCGATCAGCGGATCGCGGAACACCGCCATGATCCCGTCGCCCATCCGTTTGACGATGCGGCCCCCGGCGTCCAGCAGCGGCGGTTCCACCGCCTGCGACACCCGCCGCAGCAGGGTCAGGGTGGCGTCGTCCCCGGACCGCAGCGACCACGTGGAGAAACCGACCAGGTCGGTGAAGACCAGCGTCGACTCGGCGTTCGACGGCGCACGCGACATCCGCTGGGTCAGCGCCTGCCAGATCTGCAGAGCGCCCAGGCTGACCTCACGAGACGCCGCAGACCGGTCGCCCATCAGCCGGTCGGCCGCCCGCGCGGCCGCCTGCGGGCCCCCGTCACCGGCGGTGGACAGCGGATCGCCGAAATCCGGGTCCCCGGGCAGCGCCCGGCGCACTCGCCGGACCAGGTCGACCACCCGCACGTCGTTGGTCGTTCGGTTCAACCAGGCCGCTGCCTCTTCGAGGGAGAACGAACGGCGGCGATCAGGGCTGGTCTGTTCGGGTATCTGCACCACCTCCTCGAGCTTGTCAGCCCGCCGACCGACCGGCTCGAGGTCCATGTGCCTCAGCGTAGGGGGCGGTTGCGGCCACCAGCAACGGCCCAGGCACGTGGCACACGCCACGATCGGCGATCGTTACGCGACGCGCCCTCGATAATGTAGACAACGCCTGTTGTCATAATTATGGTGATGTCAGCTTCACCAGACAGGAGACGTGATGACCGTTACACCGACCACGTCCGCCGAGCGGGTTACGGCGCCCGCGGAGCAGAGTGCCCCCTCCAAGACCGCGCCCAAACCGGTCCCGGCCGTCGAGCCGTTGAACTCCGATTCGCTGACCTGGAAGTACTTCGGCGACATCCGCACCGGCGTGATGGGCATGTGGATCGGCACCATCGAGAACATGTACCCCGGCCTGGGCGCCGGTGTGGAGGAGCACTCCAGCCTGTGGCGTGAGCCGCTGCAACGGGTCACCCGGTCGGTGTATCCGATCATGGGCGTGGTCTATGACGGTGTCCGCGCCCAGCAGACCGGCGCCTCGATCCGCGACTGGCACCGCGACATCAAGGGAACCGACGCGCAGGGCCGGCGCTATCACGCGCTCGATCCTGAGACCTTCTATTGGGCGCACGCCACGTTCTTCATGTTGATCATCAAGTTGGCCGAGTACTTCTGCGGCGGACTGACCGAGGCCGAGAAGCACCAGCTCTTCGACGAGCACGTGCAGTGGTACCGGATGTACGGCATGAGCATGCGCCCGGTGCCCAAGTCCTGGGATGAGTTCTGCGAGTACTGGGACCGGGTCTGCGAGGAAGAGCTGGAGATGACGCCGGCCGCGCAGGGCATCCTGGATATGCGCATCCCCAAGCCGTGGTTCGTCATGATGCCGACACCGGTGTGGGATCAGATGTTCAAGCCGGCCTTGGCCGCCCAGCGCTGGGTCGCCGCCGGGCTGTTCGAGCCGGTGGTACGCGAGAAGGCCGGTTTGCGCTGGTCGGAGGGCGACGAGGTGCTGTTCCGGCTGCTCGGCAAGGTCAGCCAGTTGGCGTTCACGTTCGTTCCCGAGGAGATCCGGCTGCATCCGCGGGCACTGGCCGGCTACCGCCGCGAGCAGGGCAAGATTCCCGCCGACGCGCCCCTGGAGGAAGCGCCGTGGGCCACGGCGCCCCCCAAGGACCGTCGCGCCACGGGGATGCACTACGTCCCGCCGAGGAAGATGAGCCTGATCGAGCGGGCCGGTTCGCTGGTGCACAGCACCTTCTCGCTGGCCGGGGTGCGGCCGCCGCGGCCGCGACCACGGCCCAAAGCCGCCTAGGGGCCGGCGGCGCCGCGCTGCGCCCGCGCGCTCTGGTACAAGCAGATCGCCGCTGCCGCAGCCACATTCAAACTCTCCGCGCCGCCGGACATCGGGATCCGAACCCGGTGGTCCGCGGCGGCCGCGGCGGCTGCCGGCAACCCCTGGGCTTCCGGGCCGAACAGCCAGGCGGTGGGCGCCACCAACATCGGGTCGGCCTCGTCGAGGCTCAGCTCGCCGTCCGGCGCCGTCGCCAGCACCTGCAGGCCGGCCTCCCCCAATGCCGTCAGCACGGCATCGGTGTCGGCGGCCACCACCACCGGGACGTTGAAGATGCTGCCCGCCGAGGCGCGCAAGCACTTGCCGTTGTAGGGATCGACGCTGTTGCCGGTCAACACCACCAGCCCGGCGCCGGTGGCGTCGGCGATGCGGATCAGGGTGCCGGCATTACCCGGCTCGCCGATCCCCACCGCCACGGCCACCAGCGGCGGCGCGTCGGCCAGCGAGACCTGCAGATCTGGTTCCGGGAGCGCGCACACCGCGACCAGACCGGCCGGGGTGACGGTGTCCGACAACGCTTTTGCCGCCCGGTCGGTGACCGGGTGCACCGGCGCCTGTGCTGAGGCCAGCAGCTCACCGTGACGCTGCGCCGCCGCCTCGGTGGCGAAGACCTCGATGACCAGGCCACGACGGATCGCGGCCTCGATCAGATTGGGGCCCTCGGCCAGGAAGCGCTGTTCGCGCTTCCTGGTTACATGCCGGTGCAGCTTGACCGCCGCGACCACGCGGGCCGAACGTTCGGTCAGCATCGGCGCAGGTGTCAGGCGGCCTCGCCGGAAGGCGCGTTGACATCCTCGGGCAGCGCGGCCTTGGCGACCTCGACCAGCGCGGTGAACGCGTCCGCGTCGCTGACGGCGATCTCGGCGAGGTTCTTGCGGTCCACCTCGACACCGGCGGCCTTGAGACCCTGGATCAGCCGGTTGTAGGTGACGCCGTTGGCGCGGGCCGCCGCGTTGATCCGGGTGATCCACAGCTTGCGGAAGTCACCCTTGCGGGCACGACGGTCACGGTAGGCGTAGGTCAGCGAATGCAGCTGCTGCTCTTTGGCCTTGCGGTACAGCCGCGACCGCTGGCCACGGTAGCCTTTCGAGGCCTTCAGGATGGTGCGACGCTTCTTCTGGGCATTGACTGCCCGTTTCACGCGTGCCATGGGGTGTTCCTACTCTCGTTGGGACGTAAAGGATTGGCGTTGCTCGGAGCGGCTGTCAGCCGTTGAGCATCGCGTTGACGCGCTTGGTGTCGCTGGGAGCCACCTCGGTGCGCCCGGCCAGCCGGCGCGTGCGGGTGCTCGGCTTGTGCTCGAGCAGGTGGCGACGGTTGGCCTTCTGCCGCATGATCTTGCCGGTGCCGGTGCGACGGAACCGCTTTGCGGCGCCACTGTGGGTTTTCGCCTTGGGCATGTTTCCTCAGTTCTGGTGTCGGGGTCAGTTATCGGGTGTGGGCTCGGCCGCGTCCGCCGGGGTCTCCTGGGCGGGTGCGGGTGCGGCTGCGGGTTTAACCGCGCCTCCGCCGGCATCCTCTGCCGCCTTGGCCCGGGTTTTCGCGCCGCGGTGCGGTGCCAGCACCATCGTCATGTTGCGCCCGTCCTGCTTGGCGGAGGTCTCGACGAATCCGTACTCGGCGACGTCGGCGCCCAGTCGCTGCAACAGCCGGTAGCCCAGTTCGGGCCGGGACTGCTCGCGTCCGCGGAACATGATCGTCACCTTGACCTTCGCCCCGGCTTCGAGGAAGCGGACCACATGGCCCTTCTTCGTCGCGTAGTCGTGGTCGTCGATCTTGGGGCGCAGCTTCTGTTCCTTGACGACGGTCTGCTGCTGGTTCTTGCGAGACTCGCGCTCCTTTTGGGCCGCCTCGTACTTGTACTTGCCGTAGTCCATGATCTTGCAAACCGGCGGTTTGGCGGTCGGGGCTACTTCGACAAGGTCGAGATCGGCATCCGCGGCGACGCGAAGCGCATCTTCGATGCGCACGATGCCTACCTGCTCCCCTCCCGGGCCGATCAAACGGACCTCAGGTACGCGAATGCGCTCGTTGACGCGGATCTCAGTGCTGATGGGACCTCCCTGGGTAGTCTTTCGGTCGCGGCCGCCGCAGTGCTCGTCCGGACGCAGCGGCGCTGAAACCACCCACCAGCAAAAAAGCCCTGCACGAAGCAGGGCCCGATACCGACCGATCGCGGCTCCGATACCATCGGGCCGCCTGCGCGGTGCGCAGAGCAGGCGGTTCGCACCGCCTGCGACCGGACCACTTCGCCTACGGATTGCTCCTCGGCTAGTGGTGGGAGGGAACTCCACTTGCTGTCCTGGCTTACGCCGGGACGGTCGCGGCACACAGTCTAGCAGCAGTTCCGCATTCCTCCAGCCGGGCGGTTCGGCCCCGGGCGGGCCTCACACCCTTTTCCCGGTTTGACTGCTTATTCTCGCGGGCTATGACCCTGACAGTGCCGCGCTCGCGCAGCCGCTCGACCTCGCGCTTGCACTGGGTGCCCGCGGCAGCCGCCTGGGCCGTCGGCACCGCCGCCACGTTGTCGCTGCTGGCGAGCATGTCCCCGGTGATCCGCTGGGTCATCCGGGTGCCCCGGGAGTTCATCGACAAATACCTGTTCAACTTCCCTGACACCAGCCTGGCCTGGACGTTCGTGCTGGGACTGCTGGCCGCGGCGCTCAGCGCCCGCAAGCGCATCGCCTGGTGGCTGCTGATCGCCAACCTGCTGGTCGCCGGCGGCTGGAACGTCAGCCGGCTGGTGTCGGGCAGCGCGGACCGGCTGCAAATCATCAGCGGCGCCGCCGGCCTGGCCCTGCACGCCGCCGCCCTGGCGGTGCTGCTCCTGGCCCGCGGCGAGTTCTGGGCCAAGGTCCGCCGCGGCGCCCTGCTCAAGTCCGCGACGGCCCTGGCCGCGGGCTGGGCGGTGGCGATCCTGCTGTGCTGGGGGCTCATCGAGCTGTTCCCCGGGAGCGTCGAGCGGCCGTGGCGGCTGCCGTACGTGGTGAACCGGGTGGTCGGCTTCGCCCTGCTGGAACCGGATTTCTTCCCGGGCAAGCCCGACTTCGGGCTCAAAGCACTGTGCGGGCTGCTCGGGGCGCTGGCCCTGATCATCGCCGCGATCGTGCTGTTCTTGTCCCAGCGCGCCGACAACGCCCTGACCGGCCAGGACGAGTCGGCGATCCGCGGGCTGCTCGAACAGTACGGGCAGAACGACTCGCTGGGTTACTTCGCCACCCGCCGCGACAAGTCGGTGGTGTTCGCCCCCAACGGGCGCGCCGCCATCACCTACCGAGTCGAGGTGGGCGTCTGCCTGGCCAGCGGCGACCCGGTCGGCGACCCGCGGGCTTGGCCGCAGGCCATCAACTCCTGGCTGCACATCTGCCAGGAATACGGCTGGGCGCCCGGCGTCATGGGCGCCAGCTTCGCCGGTGCGCAAGCCTTTCGGGAGGCCGGCCTGAGTGCCCTGGAGCTCGGTGACGAGGCGATCCTGCGAGCCTCGGAGTTCAAGCTGTCCGGACCGGACATGCGTGCGGTGCGCCAAGCGGTGACCCGGGCCCGCCGGTCGGGGCTGACGGTGCGGATGCGCCGGCACGGCGACATCGGCGCCGACGAGATGGCCCGGGTGATCGAGCGCGCCGACGCCTGGCGCGACACCGAAACCGAGCGCGGCTTCTCGATGGCGCTGGGCCGGCTGGGTGACCCCGCCGACGCCGACTGCCTGCTGGTCGAGGCGGTGCGCGGCGACCCGCGAACCGGCTCACCCAACGGCGAAGTGCTGGCGATGCTGTCGCTGGTGCCGTGGGGGCGCAGCGGGGTATCGCTGGATCTGATGCGCCGATCCCCGCAATCCCCCAACGGCACCATCGAGTTGATGGTCAGCGAACTGGCGCTGCAGGCCGCCACCATTGGCGTCAGCCGCATCTCGCTGAACTTCGCGATGTTCCGGGCGGCGTTCGAGCAGGGCGCCCAGCTGGGGGCCGGCCCGGTGCTGCGGGCGTGGCGCCGGCTGCTGATGTTTTTCTCACGCTGGTGGCAATTGGAGACGCTGTACCGCTCGAACATGAAATACCAGCCCGACTGGGTGCCGCGTTACGCCTGCTACGAGGACACCCGGCTGATCCCCCGGGTCGGGGTCGCCTCGGTGATCGCCGAAGGTTTTCTGGTGCTGCCGTTCTCCCGGCGCAACGAACAGCACACCGGACACCATTCGTCGGTGCCGGCGGCGGTGGCGGCCACCGGACGGCTGCACGCCGACGGCAGCGCCCCCGACGCCGCGGCCACCGCGGCCGACGCACCCGAATCCGACGCGACGCTCCCCCGGCTTCCCGAACAGGTCCGGGTTCGGATGGCCAAGCTGAAATCGTTGCAGGACAGCGGCATTGATGCCTACCCGGTGGGCCGCCCGCCCGGTCACACCATCGCCCAGGCGTTGCAGGGCGGCGCCGAGGAGACCGTCTCGGTGGCCGGGCGGGTGCTGCGGATGCGCGACTACGGCGGCGTACTGTTCGCCCAGTTGCGCGACTGGTCGGGTGAAGTCCAGCTGCTGCTGGACAATTCGGTTCTGGCCGCAGTCGGCGAGGCACGGGCCGCGGACTTCGGCTCGACGGTCGATCTGGGCGACCTGATCGAGGCGACCGGCCAGATGGGCCACAGCCGCAACGGGACGCCGTCACTGTTGGTGACGCACTGGCGGCTGGTCGGCAAGTGCCTGCGCCCGCTGCCCGACAAGTGGAAGGGCCTGACCGATCCCGAGGCCCGGGTGCGGACCCGCTATGTGGACCTGGCAATCAACACGCAAGCCCGGGAGCTCATCGCGGCCCGCAGCAATGTGTTGCGCTCGATCCGGGACACGTTGTTCGCCAAGGGATTCCTGGAGGTCGAGACTCCGATCCTGCAGCAGTTGCACGGCGGGGCCAACGCCCGCCCGTTCGTCACCCACATCAACGCCTACGACCTCGACCTCTACCTGCGGATCGCGCCGGAGCTCTACCTCAAGCGATTGTGCGTGGGCGGGGTGGAGCGGGTGTTCGAGCTGGGCCGGGCGTTTCGCAACGAAGGCGTCGACTTCAGCCACAACCCGGAGTTCACCCTGCTCGAGGCGTACCAGGCCCACGCCGACTACCGCACCTGGATCGACGGGGCGCGCGAGCTGATCCAGAACGCCGCGGTGGCGGCCCACGGCGCGCCGGTGGTGATGCGGCCATGCGCCGACGGCCGGTGGGAAGCGGTGGACATCTCCGGGCCGTGGCCGGTGCGCACCGTGCACGACGCAGTCTCGGAGGCCCTCGGCGAGCAGATCGACGCCGACACCGACCTGGGCACGCTGCGGCGGTTGTGCGACGGCGTGGGCGTGCACTTCCTGCGGCAGTGGGATGCCGGGGCGGTGGTGCTCGAGCTCTACGAGCATCTGGTGGAGGCCCGCACCGAGCGGCCCACCTTCTACACCGACTTCCCCACCTCGGTGTCGCCACTGACCCGGCCGCACCGCTGCAAGCCGGGGGTGGCCGAGCGGTGGGATCTGGTGGCCTGGGGTGTCGAACTGGGCACCGCCTACAGCGAGCTCACCGACCCGGTGGAACAGCGTCGCCGGCTGCATCAACAGTCGCTGCTGGCCGCCGGCGGCGATGTCGAGGCCATGGAACTCGACGAGGACTTCCTGCAGGCCATGGAGTACGCGATGGCCCCGACCGGCGGCCTCGGGATGGGCGTCGACCGGGTCGTGATGCTCATCACCGGCCACAGCATCCGCGACACCCTGCCGTTCCCGCTGGCCAAACCGCGCTGACCGGAATTCCGGTCCATCATGGAGGGGTGATTCTGGCGAGTGGCGAACACACCTCGCTGATGCACGGCTGGATCCCGGTCACGGTGCAGGCCGCGGCGGTGTTGGCGCTGGTGCTGGCCGTGGCCGGCCGATCCCGCCACCGGCTGCTGCGGCTCCTGCTGATCGGCGCCTCGGGGCTGGCGACGGCGGCGTGCGCGTACTGGTTTGTCGCCGACGACGGCCTGTCCGGCCAGCCGCCACCGACAACACTGTGGGTGTGGATCGCGCTGACCGGCGCCGCCGCGGCGCTGCTGGTCCTGGGTTGGCGAGGTGCGCCGTGGTGGCGCCGCGGCATATCCGTGCTGGCGGTGCCGCTGTGTCTGACCAGCGCGGGATTGACGCTCAACTCCTGGGTCGGCTATTTCCCGACCGTGCAGAGCGCATGGGGCGCCCTGACTTCCGGGCCGCTACCCGATCAGAGCGACATGGCCGCGGCGAACGCGACAGCCGGGTCCGGCACGCCGCCCGGGCACGGCCAGGTGCTGCACGTGACGATTCCCTCCGACGCCTCGCATTTCAAGCATCGTGGCGAACTGGTGTACCTGCCGCCGGCGTGGTTCACCCAGCGCCCACCGCCGGCGCTGCCGGCCGTGATGATGATCGGCGGCGAATTCAACACGCCCGCCGACTGGCTGCGCTCCGGGGGCGCGATCCAGACCGTCGACGAGTTCGCGGCCGCGCACCACGGCAACGCACCGGTGCTGGTGTTCGTCGACTCGGGCGGCTCCTTCAACAACGACACCGAATGCGTCAACGGCTCCCGCGGTAACGCCGCCGACCACCTGACCGAAGACGTCGTGCCCTATGTGATCTCGCACTTCGGCGTGAGCTCCGAACCGTCGCAGTGGGGCGTCGTCGGCTGGTCCATGGGAGGCACCTGCGCAGTCGATTTGACCGCGATGCACCCCGAGAAGTTCAGTGCCTTCGTCGACATCGCCGGCGACCTCGGCCCCAACGCGGGAACCCGATCCCAGACCGTCTCGCGGCTTTTCGGCGGCAACCTCGACGCCTGGGCGGCGTTCGACCCGTCGATGGTGATCGCCAAACACGGCCGATACTCCGGGGTTTCGGGGTGGTTCGCGGTCAACGGCAGCGCTATCGGGTCCGACCCCGGAGGTCAATTCGTCGCCGCCAAGACGCTGTGCACGCTGGGGCGCGCCCATGGCATCGACTGCGCCGTGGTCACCGAACCGGGCCAGCATGACTGGCCGTTCGCCGGGAAGGTGTTCGCGGATGCGCTGCCGTGGCTGGCCGCCCGACTGAGCACCCCGGAGGTGCAAGCGGTTCCGTTCCCGGCCGCATCGTCCGAGGCCGGCCCGGCACCGGCCCGCCACGTCCACCCGCCGAGCCGATGATCCGCTCGATGACGCTCGCCGGTATCCGCCGCGCCGTGTTCGCCCGGCACGCCAACCCGTGGAGCGCCTGGACCCGCTGGGCGACGACACCGCTGATCCTGGTGCCGGTATGGCGGCGGTCCTGGCGCGATGCGGCGTGGGTGTCGGCCTGGTTCGCGCTGAACCCGGTGATCTTCGGTGTGCCCGCCGATCAGGCGGCCTGGTCGACCCGTGCGATGCTCGGCGAGGAACAGTGGGTCACCGACCGGCCGCGAGACGCCGCCCTGCTGGTGAACCTGGCCGGTGCCGCCGCGACCGCCACGGCCCTGGTCACCGCGCGACGCCGGCGGTTGCTGCCGACGGTGGTCGCGACGGCGGTGGCGATGACGCTGACCATGGGCTACTGGGAATTGATGGTCCGCTATTTCGAACGGCGCCGGTAACGTGGCGAGCATGGGTGAGGATCCGACCGACCCGCAGGGCGATCCCGGTTTCGACGACGCGGGCGTGCCGACCTTCGAGTCGGTGCGCGAGAAGATCGAGCGCCGCTTTGAGACCTCGGTCGGCGCGCAGGAGCTGGATTCCGAGACGCCGGAGGGCCGCGGCGTGGAGCAGCAGTACGAGGACAGGCAACGCGCGGCCGCCGACCGGTTGGAGCAGATCCGCAGATCGATGCACCAGGGCGAGCACTGAGCGGTGCGGTCCTTCACCATCGCCGAACGGCGAAACCGTTTGGCGCGCAGACATTTTCTTGCCGCCGACACCGCCGATGAGCCGATAACCCGGATCGCGGCAAGAATGGTCGGGCTACACGCCACCGATCCCGCCACCCCGTATCTGTCGCTGTGGGCGCGGCGCCCGGAGTTCGCGGTGGCCGACCTGGACAACGCCCTGTATGAAAAGCGTTCGCTGGTCAAGCATCTGGCGATGCGCCGCACGCTATGGCTGTTCGATCCCGCCGATCTTCCCGCCGTGCAGGCCGCGGCCAGCGACAAGGTGGCGGACACCGAGCGGCGCCGGCTGATCGCCGATGTCGCCAAGGCGGGTGTGGCCGATGACGGCGAGCACTGGCTGACCCGGGCCTGCGCCGCGGTGCTGGCGCACCTCGATGAGCACGGCCCGACCAGCAGCACCGAGCTGCGGGCGGCCCTACCGGAGCTGGCCGGAACCTACGATCCCGCACCCGGCAAGTCCTACGGCGGGCAGACGCACCTGGCCCCGCGGGCGCTGACCGTGCTCGGCGCACAGGGCGACATCGTGCGAGGCCCCAACGACGGAAACTGGACGTCGTCGCGGCCGCGCTGGGCGAACGCCGCAGACTGGCTCGGCGAGCCGGGCGACCCGATGACCTCCGAGCCGGCGCAGACCCAGCTGATCGGCACCTGGCTACGCGCGTTCGGCCCGGCCACCGCCGAGGACATCAAGTGGTGGTTCGGCTCCACCAAGACCGAGGTCAAAAAGACGTTGAGCGAGATCGGCGCCGTCGACGTCGACCTGCACGGCACGCCCGGCTATGCGCTGGCCGACGATCTGGAGCCCGAACCCGAGCCCGAGCCGTGGGGCGCGCTGCTGCCGGGCCTCGACGTCACCACGATGGGCTGGTATCACCGCGACTGGTATCTCGGCGAGCATCGCGGCCAACTGTTCGACCGCAGCGGCAACGCCGGGCCCACGGTGTGGTGGAACGGCCGGATTGTGGGCGGTTGGTATCAGAACGCCGCCGGGCGGGTCGAGTTGCAGCTGCTGGAGGAGCCCGGCCGCCCGGCGCGCCAGGCGCTGGACAAGCGGGCCCGCCAGCTCACCGACTGGCTGGACGGGGTGCGGGTGTCGCCGCGGTTTCCGTCGCCGCTGGCGAAGGCGGCACCGCTTTGACGGCGTACCTTCGCTAAGCGGTGAACTGCTTCTTGAGCATCGCGTACCCCCAGGCCAGTACCAGCCAGGGTGCGATCAACCACGGGCCGTTCAGCAGGATGAACTTGACGCCCAGATCCATGAAGCTGTCGGTGTTGGTCGACGGGAAGCCGGCGATGATCTCAGTGCCGTAGTAATACCAGGTCAGGACGGTGTGCGTGACGGCCGTCGACATCACCAGCAGGGTTCCGCGGTAGTCGGTGAACGTGGACCGAAACAGCAGGACGAGTCCGGTGACGCCTACGCAGGCGTTGAGCACCGACAGCACCTCGATCATCAAGAAGTTGGGTTCGGCGTGCAGATAGCGCAGGTCGCCGCCGTCGATGTAGTTCCACCAGGGATACGCCCACACCGCATCGCGGGCCCCGGCGATGGCCTTGTGCAGTATCAGCCAGCCGAGCTCCCAGGTCAGATGCGTTGCGTAGGAGCAGATCACGAACGGCAGAACGACCGCCTGCAGGCGTTGAGATCGGGTCCAGGTCCGAAGCGACGGTATCGGCAGGAACGCCGCAAAGATGCCCAGGAAGTAGGCAGCGGTCACGTGCACGACCATGGCATCGGCGATGAAGGAACGGTCGACACCGCTGTGAAATGCCAAGTAGCTGTATATCGGGAACGCCAGGGCCAGCGAGCCGAACGCCACGATCCACACGATGCGCAGTCCGCGCGATCGCGGAAGTGTCACCGAAATCTGCGGAGAGTTTTCCCGGCTCAGCTCTGCGGTCGCCATCGGCGCCCCTCTCCCGTCCCAATCGAATACCCGCAGTAATCGTGACTCTGCTAAACAGAATCATGATTACTGTGGCACCGTAGCACCTCGTGGACACTCAGCCAACGGTCGATGGAGAGCAGGTGGCGGCCATGGGAACGAACCGATCCACGCCGCCGGTCGCCGACCTGGCCGACGCACGCAGGGCCATGTACCAACAGCAGATCGTGGCGGCAGCCGAGTACGAGTTCAGTCGCACCGGCTTCGCCGACGCACGGGTGAGCGACATCGCCAAGACCGCCGGGGTGTCACTGGCGACGGTCTACAAGTACTTCGGCGGCAAAGACGAGATCTGGGATGCCCTCAACGCCGCGCGCATGCAGGAGTTCGTTGCCGCCGTGCGGGTACGCACCGACGAAATCGACTCCCCGCTGGAGGCGATCCTGGTCGGAGCGCGTGCCGAGGTTGAGTTCTTCGCAGCACATCCCCATTTTCTGCAGCTGCACATCAATGAGGGCCTGAGCTGGGCCTCGGCTTCCGCCGAATTGGGCCGCGGGGGTCAACGGGCAGCATGGCGAACAGGTATGGACATGATCACCCGAGCCGCGGAGGTCGCGGTGCAAGCTGGTCAGATCACCCACCTGCCGCCGCGAATCGCTGCGGCACTGGTCATCTCGGCCTTGCAGATCTGGCTCACCGACTGGGTCTCCGCCGGCAAGGTGGAGCCGATAGAGGCTGTTGCCGACGCTGTCGTGCGGCACCTGCGAGTCAGCCTCGGCGCTGAGCCGGCGTAGCCGAACACGGACCCTACGCGCTGGCCTTGCGGCGGCGCTTGGTGGCTTTGGCGGGTTTGGCCGGCGCACCGAGGATTTCGGCGAGGAACTTGCCGGTGTAGCTCTCCGGCACCGCCACCACATCCTCGGGTGTGCCGGCGGCAACCACCGTCCCGCCTCCGGCCCCACCTTCGGGACCCATGTCGATGATCCAGTCCGCGGTCTTGATCACATCCAGGTTGTGTTCGATGACGATCACCGTATTGCCCTTGTCGACAAGGCCGTTGATGACGCCCAGCAATTTGGCGATGTCCTCGAAATGCAGGCCGGTGGTGGGCTCATCGAGGATGTAGACCGTCCGCCCGGTGGAGCGCTTCTGCAACTCCGAGGCCAGCTTCACCCGCTGCGCCTCACCGCCGGACAGCGTCGGCGCGGGCTGGCCGAGCCGCACGTAGCCGAGGCCGACATCGACCAGGGTGCGCAGGTAGCGGTGTATGCCGGTGATCGGTTCGAAGAACTCCGCCGCCTCCTCGATCGACATGTCGAGCACCTCGGCGATGGTCTTGCCCTTGTAGTGCACCTCCAGCGTCTCCCGGTTGTAGCGGGCGCCGTGACAGACCTCGCAGGGTACGTAGACATCCGGCAGGAAGTTCATCTCGATCTTGATGGTGCCGTCACCGGTGCACGCCTCACAGCGGCCGCCCTTGACGTTGAACGAGAACCGGCCCGGCAGATAGCCACGCACCTTGGCCTCGGTGGTGGCGGCGAACAGGGTGCGGATCTTGTCGAACACCCCGGTGTAGGTGGCCGGGTTGGACCGCGGGGTGCGCCCGATCGGTGACTGGTCGACCCGCACCAGCTTGTCCAGGTGATCCAGGCCGGTGATCCGGGTGTGCCGGCCGGGCACCAACCGGGCGCCGTTGAGCTTGTTGGCCAGCACCGACGCCAGGATGTCGTTGACCAGCGTCGACTTGCCCGATCCGGACACTCCGGTCACCGCGGTGAGCACGCCGAGCGGGAACGCCACGTCCACACCGGCCAGGTTGTGTTCGCGGGCACCGACCACCCCGAGCTGGCGGCGGTGGTCCACCGGGCGGCGAATCTGCGGTACCGCAATGCTTTTCGCGCCGGACAGATAGGCCCCGGTGATCGAGTCGGTGTTGGCCAGCAATTCGGCGTAAGGCCCGCTGTGCACGATCCGCCCGCCGTGCTCCCCGGCCGCCGGTCCGATGTCGACGATCCAGTCGGCGTGGGCGATGGTGTCCAGATCGTGTTCCACCACGATCAGGGTGTTGCCCAGGTCGCGCAGCCGCACCAGGGTTTCGATCAGCCGGCGGTTGTCGCGCTGGTGCAGCCCGATCGACGGCTCGTCGAGCACGTAGAGCACCCCGACCAGGCCCGAGCCGATCTGGGTGGCCAGCCGGATGCGTTGCGCCTCACCGCCGGACAGCGTTCCGGCCGCCCGCGACAGACTCAGGTACTCCAGCCCGACGTCAAGCAGAAAACTCAGCCGCGACTGGATCTCTTTGAGCACCTGGCCGGCGATGGCCTGCTCCCGCGTGCCCAGGGTCAACGCGTTGAGGAAATCGGAGCAATCCGCGATCGACAGATCACTCACCTGCGCAATGGATTTGCTGCCGTAGTCTCCGGCGGCCAGCGTCACCGCGAGGATCTCCGGCTTGAGCCGGGTGCCGGCGCATTCCGGGCACGGCACGTCGCGCATGAAGCCGGCGTAGCGTTCTTTCATCTGCTCGGACTCGGTCTGCTCCATCTTGCGCTGCAGGAACGCCATCACACCTTCGAAATCGGTGTAGTAGGAGCGGGTTCGGCCGTAGCGGTTGCGGTAACGCACGTGGACCTGCTCGTCGGAGCCCTCCAGGATCGCCCTGCGGGCCTTGGCCGGCAGCTTTCGCCAGGGGGTGTCGACGTCGAAGCCCATCGCCGCACCGAGGCTGGCCATCATCCGGGTGAAGTACTCGCTGGTGGGACCCATCGACCACGGGGCCACCGCGCCCTCGGCCAGGGTGCGGTCCGGGTCGGGCACCACCAGGTCGGCGTCGACCTCCTTGCGGATGCCCAGCCCGGCGCACTCCGGGCAGGCCCCGTAAGGCGAGTTGAACGAGAACGACCGCGGCTCCAGGTCGTCGACCGCCAGCGGGTGACCGTTGGGGCAGGCCAGCTTCTCGGAGAACCGCTGCTCACGGTGCGGGTGGTCGTCATCGCGGTCGACGAACTCCAGCACCACGATGCCGTCTGCCAGGCCCAGCGCCGTCTCGATCGAGTCGGTGAGCCGCTGCTTGGCCGACTCCTTGACCGTCAACCGGTCCACCACGACGTCGACGTCGTGTTTCTCCTGCTTCTTGAGCTTGGGCGGATCGATCAGCGAGTGCACCACGCCGTCGACCCGGACCCGGCTGTAGCCCTGCGTGTTCAGCTTCTCGAACAGGTCGGCGAACTCACCCTTGCGGGTGCGCACCACCGGGGCGAGCACCTGAAAACGCAGGCCCTCATCCATGGCCAGCACCTGATCGACGATCTGCTGCGGGGTCTGGCGGGCGATGCGCTCGCCACAGACCGGGCAGTGCGGCGTGCCGGCGCGGGCATACAGCAGCCGCAGGTAGTCATACACCTCGGTGATGGTGCCGACCGTCGAACGCGGGTTGCGGTTGGTCGACTTCTGATCGATCGACACCGCCGGCGACAGGCCCTCGATGAAGTCGACGTCGGGCTTGTCCATCTGGCCCAGGAACTGCCGGGCGTAGGCCGACAACGACTCGACGTAGCGGCGCTGGCCCTCGGCGAAGATCGTGTCGAAGGCCAGCGAGGATTTACCCGACCCGGACAGCCCGGTGAACACGATCAGCGCATCGCGTGGCAGGTCCAGGTCCACACCGCGCAGGTTGTGTTCACGCGCGCCCTTGATGATCAGCCGGTCAGCCACCCGTCCATGCTAGGTGGCGCTACCGACACGCAGCTCAGGGCCAGTACCGTAGCTCCCATGACGCCTGAGATCGCCGTTGACGACAGCTACACCGGGCACGTCGAACCCGGGACCGCGGCCCGCCGCACCCTGCCGGGGGCCTCGATCATCAAGACGTCGGTGGGCCCGATGGACAACAACGCCTACCTGGTGACCTGCACCAACACCGGCAAGACGTTGCTGATCGACGCGGCCAACGACGCCGAGAACCTGCTGGCGCTGGTGCGCGACCACGCGCCGCAGGTGGCGCTGATCGTGACCTCCCACCAGCACTTCGACCACTGGCAGGCGCTGGAGTCGCTCGCCGCGGCGACCGGGGCGCCGACCGCGGCGCACGCGCTGGACGCCGAGCCGCTGCCGGTGACCCCCGACCGGCTGCTCGCCGACGGCGACACCGTGACCGTCGGCGACCTGAGCTTCGACGTGATCCACCTGCAGGGCCACACCGAGGGCTCGGTGGCGCTGGCCCTGGACGGCGCGGCCACCGGCGGTGTGACGCAGTTGTTCACCGGGGACTGCCTGTTCCCGGGTGGTGTCGGAAAGACTTGGCAGCCCGGGGATTTCGAGCGGCTGCTCGGCGATGTGAGCCGCAAGGTGTTCGACCGGTTCGGTGACGACACCGTGGTCTACCCCGGCCATGGTGACGACACCACGCTGGGAACCGAGCGCCCGCATCTGTCCGAGTGGCGCGAACGGGGTTGGTGAACTCCCGGTCAGCCGGTGGTGTGCACGATCAGCACGTCGACCTTGGCGCGCCGCGACACGTTGGCCGGCACCGACCCGAGCAGCCGCCCGGCGATCGTGCTCAGCCCGACGTTGCCGACCACCAGCAAGTCGGCCTTGACCGACTCCGCCAGTTCCACCAGGGCGTCGACCGGCGCGCCGACGACGGCGCGCTCCTCCACCTCGTTGGCCCCGGCGGCGACAGCGCGCTCCTTGGCCTCCTTGAGGATGGCGTAGATCGGAGCGTTGCCCGAGGCCTTGTAGCTCTCGTCCTTGAGAATGTCGACCGCCCGCGGGTCGTCCTCGTGCGGCAGGTAGGCGGTGGCGATGACTACCTTCGCGCCCTCCCCAGACGCCAGGTGACCGGCCCGGTCGACGGCACGCAGCGAAGAATCCGAGCCGTCCGTACCGACCACCACCGTCTTGTAGCCGCTCATCCGTAACCCTCTCGGTGAAAAGTTGCCTTGCTCGTTGCCATGTTCTAAGCCATGGCGACACTAACGCGTCAGCGGCCCCGATGGGGGCGATTGGCGTCACATGTCGCCTGCGTCGCTGCCCACACTTCCGCCCTGACCGGCTCCGAAACCGGTTTCGCGGCGCTCGTGACGTAGCTGACACGGCGCGCTGAGCGGTAGCGTGAGAATTTGATCACCCTCCTCCCAGCGAATCGGGCACGCCGTTGAGCCAGGTACTGACCCGAGCCCCGGTGAGCACGGCAGCGGCTCCCCCACGCCGTCGGCGCACGCCCCCGGATGCGGTGGTGATCGCCGTGGTGGCGACGCTGATCAGTGGGATCGGCGCGAGCCGACCGTCGATGTGGTTCGACGAGGCGGCCACGATCTCGGCGTCGACGCATCGCTCGCTGTCCGAACTGTGGCACCTGCTGGGCCATATCGACGCGGTGCACGGCCTGTACTACCTATTCATGCACGGCTGGTTCGCCGTCTTCCCCGCCACCGAGTTCTGGTCGCGGGTGCCGAGCTGCCTGGCGGTCGGCGTGGCCGCCGCCGGAGTGGTGGTGCTGTGCCGTCAGTTCGCCGGCCGGCGGCTGGCGGTGTGCGCGGGCGCGCTGTACGCCGTGCTGCCGCGGGTCACCTGGGCCGGGGTCGAGGCCCGCCCCTACGCGTTCGCGGCCGCGGCCGCGGTCTGGCTCACCGTGCTGTGTGTCGCGGCGGCGCGGCGCAACACCGGGCCGCTTTGGGTGGGTTACGGCGCGGCGGTGGTGGCGTCGACGGTGCTGAACATCTTCACGGTGCTCATGGTGGCGGTGCACCCGGTGGTCGTATCGGGCCGCGGATCCGCGGTGCGGCGGCGGTGGGCGACCGCGGCCGGCACCGCGCTGGTGGTGCTGGCCCCGTTTCTGGTATTCACCCAGAACCAGATCCGGCAGGTGGCCTGGATTCACCCGCTGAACCTCGCCACCGTCGTCGAGATCGCGCAGCAGCAGTTCTTCGACAAGAGCGTGCCGTTCGCCGTCCTGGCCTGGCTGCTGACCGCCGGCGCGGTCATCGCCGTCCGAACCGGGGCACGCCCGGGGCCCGCCGGCGAGGTGCGACAGCTGCTCATCCTCTGCACCGCCTGGCTGGTCATCCCCACCGTGGCCACCGTGGCCTATTCGGCGATGGTCAAACCCGTCTACTACCCGCGCTATCTGATCAGCACGGCGCCGGCGATGGCGATCGTCCTGGCCGTCGCCGTCAGCATGATCGCCGGGTCACGCCGGGCGGTGATCGGCGTGGTGACCTGCCTGGTGCTCGCGGCGGCGCCCAATTACGTTGTCAATCAACGTGATCGCTACACCAAAGAAAAGGGCTGGGACTACAGTGCGGTGGCCGATGTGATCGACGCGCACGCCCGGCCCGGGGACTGCCTGCTCATCGACAACACCACCCGGTGGCTACCCGGCCCGATCCGGGCGCTGACCGCCGCGCGTCCCGAGGCATTCGCGAAGCTGACCGACCCCGGCCTGGGGCCACGCCGGCAGACCCTGGGCCGGCTCTGGGACGGCCACCTGGGAGTTGAAGCGCTGACCGATCAGCTGGCCGGTTGCCCGACGATCTGGACGATCACCGATCACGATCGCTCGCTGCCGGCCCATCAGGTCGCCGCGATGCTGCCGGTGGGCAAGCGGTTCGCCCGCACCCCCGACGGCCGGGTGCTGCGCCAGCTGGGTTTCCACGTCGTCGAACGCTGGCAGTTCACCTTCTCCCAGGTGATCAGAGCCACCCGGTGAAGCCCAGCGGTTCAGCGAGGCTCGACGGAGGAGAGCCGAAGCTGGGACCGCTGCATAAACCCAGCGGTTCAGCGAGGCTCGACGAAGGAGAGCCGAAGCTGGGACCGCTGCATAAACCCAGCGGTTCAGCGAGGCTCGACGAAGGAGAGCCGAAGCTGGGACCGCTGCATAAGCCCAGCGACCCGTCAGCCGTGGGCGCTGACCAGGGCGCCGGTGCCGCGGCTGGCCCGATAGGCCACCACGCACCCCAGGGCGGCCAGGACGGCGAAGGTCGCGAACAGCCAGCGGGCCGCCGGCAGGCCGGTGCTGATGGCGGTGTTGACCACCAGGCCGGCGAAGCCCGCACCGAACGCCCCACCGATCAGGGCCACGGTGTTGATGGCCGCCGCGGCCGTTCCGCCCTCGGCGGGGTCGTCGACGCAGCTCATCGCCCATGCCGACAGGTGCGGCCAGCCCGCGCCGACGCCGATGCCGACGACCAGCAGGGCCAGCGCCCAGATCGCGCCTACCGCAGTCGGGTTGTAGTGGTTCATCCGGGTGAACGCGACCACCGCCAGACCGGCCGACATCACCAGTGGCGCGCTGATCACCAGCCCGATAACCACCCGCACCTTACTCACCGAGGCGCTGGCGATCTCGCTGAACGTCCAGCCGGTCGACAGGGCGGCGCCCAGGAATCCGGCCATCACCGGCGGCAGGTGGGCCAGCCGCTGACCCAGCAGCGGGATATACAGGTTGGCCTTGGTAGTGGCCATCAGCAGGCCCAGCGTTACGTAGATCCACTTCTCCCGGCCCGGGTGGAACGCGCTGGGCGGCAGAACCGCGGTCGACGAGCGCCAGTCCAGCACCAGGAACACCGCCAGCAGCACCCCGCCGGCGATTAGCAGGCTGGCGGCGCCGATCAGAGTCTTCGGCAACTGCGCGACGCTGACCGCCAGCGCGGCGGCACCGAGCAACAGCAGCGAGCGCACCGGGATCTTCATCGGTTCGCCGTGGTGGCTGCCGCGCCCGGCCGCCAGCACCACGGTCACCGCCGCGGCCATCACCCCGGTCAGCACCACCATCACACCGAATGCCCACCGCCATAGGCCGAACTGGGCGAACAAGCCGCCGGCCGCGGGCCCGACCAGGGTGCCGACGCCCCACATCGCCGAGACCAGCCCCGACGCCCGCGTCCACAGCCAGCTGGGTAGGACGGCGTTGATCAGCGCATAACCCAGACCGGCCAACAGTCCACCGCCCATGCCCTGCAGGGTGCGGCCGACCAGCAGGATCTCCATGTGGGGCGCCATTGCGCACACCACGCCGCCGACGCCGAACGCCAGCAGGCCCAGCAGGTAGGACGATCGCGAACCGATGCGGACCAGCACCGCGTTGGCCGCGGCCGCGGCGATCACCGATCCGACCAGGTACAAGGTGGTCACCCAGGCGTAGAACCGCTCACCGCCGATGTCCCTGACGGTGCTGGGCAGCAGGCTGATCGTCAGGAACTCGTTGGTGGCGTAGAGGGCCACACCCCCGGCCAGCACGGCCGAGGTGCCCAGGTAGCGCCTTCCGAGCAGCTCGCGCCAGCTGCCAGTGTTCACAGCGGAGTCGGTTGTCACCGCTTCAGTCAGGTCCACCACCGCTTGCAGTCAATCACGGATCCCCACGACACGCGAAAACGCATCCCGTGCTGGCGAGTCACTTGATCCCGGCCGCGTCCATACCCCGCAATTCCTTCTTGAGGTCGGCGATCTCGTCGCGGATTCGCGCGGCGAGCTCGAATTGCAGGTCGCGGGCGGCGTTCATCATCTGCTCGGTGAGGTCCTTGATCAGGTCGGCCAGTTCGGCCCGCGGCATGCCGGCCGTGTCGCGGCCCTCGAACACCCCGGCACTGACCGACTGGCCCGCCCGCCCCGGTGCTCCCTGCGCGCGCCGCCCGCGGGAGGCGTTGCGCCCCGATCCGGCGACCTCGACCGTCTCACTATCGGCCGCCTCCCGATACACCTGGTCGAGGATGTCGGCGATCTTCTTGCGCAGCGGCTGGGGGTCGATGCCGTTGGCCTCGTTGTAGGCGATCTGCTTGGCGCGGCGGCGTTCGGTCTCGTCGATGGCCTCCCGCATGGAGTCGGTGATCTTGTCGGCGTACATGTGCACTTCGCCGGAGACGTTGCGGGCGGCCCGGCCGATGGTCTGGATCAGGCTGCGGGTGGAGCGCAGGAAGCCCTCCTTGTCGGCGTCGAGGATCGAGACCAGCGACACCTCCGGCAGATCCAGGCCCTCGCGCAGCAGGTTGATCCCGATCAGCACGTCGTAGTCGCCGAGCCGCAGCTGGCGCAGCAGCTCCACCCGGCGCAGTGTGTCGACCTCGGAGTGCAGGTAGCGCACCCGAATCCCCATCTCCAGCAGGTAGTCGGTGAGGTCCTCGGCCATCTTCTTGGTCAGCGTGGTGACCAGCACCCGCTCGTCGGCCTCGGTGCGCTGCCGGATCTCGGCGATCAGGTCGTCGATCTGGCCCTTGGTCGGCTTCACCACCACCTTCGGGTCCACCAGGCCGGTCGGGCGGATCACCTGCTCGACGAACTCGCCTTGCGCCTGGGCCAGCTCGTAGGGCCCGGGGGTGGCCGACATGTACAGCGTCTGGCCGATCCGGTCGGCGAACTCTTCCCAGGTCAGCGGCCGGTTGTCGCAGGCCGAGGGCAGTCGGAAGCCGAACTCCACCAGGTTGCGCTTGCGCGACATGTCGCCCTCATACATGCCGCCGATCTGCGGCACGGTGACGTGCGATTCGTCGATGATGAGCAGGAAGTCCTCGGGGAAGTAGTCCAGCAGGGTGGCCGGGGGTGTGCCGGCGCCACGACCGTCGATGTGGCGGGAATAGTTCTCGATGCCCGAGCAGAACCCGACCTGGCGCATCATCTCGATGTCGTAGTTGGTGCGCATCCGCAGCCGCTGGGCTTCCAGCAGCTTGCCGTGGCGCTCCAACTCGTCGAGCCGGACGGCCAACTCCTCTTCGATGGTGGAGATCGCCTGCGTCATCCGTTCCGGACCGGCGACGTAGTGGGTGGCCGGGAAGATCCGCAGCGAGTCGACCTTGCGGACCACGTCCCCGGTGAGCGGATGCAGGTAATACAGTGCCTCGATCTCGTCGCCGAAGTACTCGATGCGGACGGCCAGCTCCTCGTAGGACGGGATGATCTCGACGGTGTCGCCCCGGACCCGGAAGGAGCCGCGGGTGAACGACATGTCGTTGCGGGTGTACTGGACGTCGACCAGCAGCCGCAGCAGGGCATCACGCGGCACCTCGGCGCCGACCTGCAACTCGACCGAACGATCCAGGTAGGACTGCGGGGTACCCAGGCCGTAGATGCACGACACCGACGCCACCACCACCACGTCGCGCCGGGACAGCAGGCTCGAGGTCGCCGAATGGCGCAGCCGCTCCACGTCGTCGTTGATGGAGCTGTCCTTCTCGATGTAGGTGTCGGTCTGCGCGATGTACGCTTCCGGCTGGTAGTAGTCGTAGTAGGAGACGAAGTACTCGACGGCGTTGTGCGGCAACATCTCTCGCAGCTCGTTGGCGAGCTGGGCGGCCAGCGTCTTGTTCGGCGCCATCACCAGGGTGGGCCGCTGCAGCCGTTCGATCAGCCAGGCCGCGGTGGCCGACTTGCCGGTGCCGGTGGCGCCCAGCAGCACCACGTCCTTCTCCCCCGCGTTGATGCGCCGTTCCAGGTCGGCGATGGCGGCCGGCTGGTCACCCGCCGGCTGATACTCACTGACCACGTCGAAACGGCCACCGGCCCGCACGATGCCTGCCACGGCGTCGGCGGGCGGACGGTACTCCGAATGCGCGACGACGGGGTGTTCCGTTGCGAAAGCCACGCACCCAGGGTAAGCCGGGTGTCTGACAGACGTCCGGCGACGACGCCGCCGCCCCGCGGCGGCCCGGGAGAGGCGAAAACGGTGCACCCGCCCAAACACGAGGCATTCGACCTGGTGGCATACACCAACACCGACCCGAAAGGGGTGGTGCGCGCCGTCGACGTCTACACCGTGCGGCCGTGGGGTCTCTACCTGGCTCGGCCCACCCCGGGCCGGGCCCAGTTCCACTACCTGGAGTCGTGGCTGCTGCCCGCGCTGGGGCTGCGTGCGACCGTCTTCCACTTCAACCCGGGACACGAACGTGATCAGGACTTCTACCTCGACATCGGCGACTACACGCCCGGACCGGCGCAGTGGCACTCCCGGGATCACTATCTGGATCTGGTGGTGCGGACCGGGCGCGATGTCGAGCTCACCGACATCGACGAGCTGATGGTCGCCGTACGCGAGGGCCTGCTCAGCCAGGACGACGCCGAACGGGCGGTGGCCCGGTCCGTTGCCGCCGTCGACGGCCTGGCCAGCAACGGCTACGACCTGCAGCGCTGGCTGGCAGGCCAGGGCATGCCGGTGTCCTGGCCGGTCAGCGATGGTCTTACCGGGTCACCACCGGGGATTGTTTAGGTAATCTCGTGACCATGAACGCCAACCTGCGAATCGGTGTCGCCACCGCGACGACCGCGGCCCTGCTGGGGTGTGGTCAGCTGATCCCGGTGCCGGCCGCCGCAGCCGACGAGCTGCACAACGTCACCTACATCGCTCGGGTCGACGCCTGGACGACCGGCAGCGTCGTCACCTTCATGCTCAATGACTATCAGACCGCCAGCGGCGACATCGACGGCTTCGGCGCCCCGTTCGAGGCCAACGCGGTGCTGTCCGATCCCAGCAAGGCGGGCATGGTGATCCGGCTGCGCTGGCCGTCGTCGGCCAACGTGCACTGCGAGATCCACGTCGATGACATCGTCGCGGTGAAGAGCGACCGCTTCGTCACCACCTGGAAGGACAGCAGCGACCCGCGCAACGGCGCGATGCTGTGCGGGGCCTTGATCAGCAGCATGGCCTGACCGGCGTCACGGGCGCCATCCGGTGTCGTCGGCCCACGCCCACGCCCGCCGGTAGGCCGCGTCGAACCAGCCCTCCTTGGCGTCGGCGTACGCTGCGATGCCACCGCCGGCCCCCGCTCGTTCCGCCTCGCGCTTGACCGCCAGGTACTCCGTGCGCGCATCGGCGTCGACGGCCAACCAGCACGGAAACAGCAGGGCGAACTGCTGATTGGGCCAGCCCGCGACCCGGATGTGGACGTTGGTGGCCCGCCCGGGGTCAGCGGAGGCGTGAACACGTTTCTGCCACAACGCCGGATCTCCCGCGTGGTCGAATTCGGCGACGGTGCTGCGGGCATCGGTCTTGCCGTTGTCGGCGGTGATCGCCGCGATCCGGGGATAACCAGCGCTCAGTAGCGATTCGGCGAGCTCATCGGCCATCGCCAGGGATTCAACCGTGACCTGCACGTCGATGACGTCTTTGGCGTCCAGTCCGGGCACCGCGGTGGAGCCGATGTGGTCGATGCGCAGCGCCCGGTGCCCGCACGCGGTCCGCAGCCGGGCCAGGATGCGCTCGCCCTGATCAGGCCAGGTCGGATCGGCCGGGACCAGCTGCGTCGGCGACGGTACGGTGCGGTGAGCGGCCAGGTTGTCCGCGAACGGTCGGATGCGTTGCTGCCACAGCTGCAGCGCCTGCGCCACCAGGTCGTCCTGGTCCCCGGAGTTGTCCAGCCAGACATCGGCGACCGCACGCCGCTGCGGCTCGGTTGCCTGCGCGGCCACCCGGGCCCGCGCGTCGGCCTCCGCCATGCCGCGGAGCTCGACCAGCCGGGCCACGCGGGTCTCGATCTCCGCATGCACCACGATCACCAGGGGGAACATCGGCGCCATCTGCGACTCGACCAGCAGCGGGATGTCCTCGACGACGACGGTGGCCTCACCGGCTTCTGCCGCCTGGGCGATCAGCTCGCTGCGGCGTTTCGCCACCAGCGGGTGCACGATGCCGTTGAGTGTTGCCCGCTTGTCGTCGTCGCTGAAGGCGATCGCGGCCAGCGCCGGACGGTCCAGCGCCCCGTCGGGCAGCAGGATGCCCGGCCCGAAGGCCTCGACCAGTGCGGCCAGGCCCTCGGTACCGGGTTCCACGACTTCACGGGCGATGACGTCGCCGTCGACGACGACAGCGCCGTACCGGCTGAAGGTGGCCGACACCGTCGACTTGCCGGCGCCGATACCGCCGGTCAGACCGATACGCAGCATCTGCGCCCCTTCAACGCGCTGGGCGCTGGCTAGGCGCTGTTACCGGCGAGCTTCTCCCGCAGCGCGGCGAGCTGCTCGTCGCTGGCCAGCGAACCGCCGGCCGGTGCCTCGTCGCGGTGCGACCCGTTGGCGCCGGAACGCGAGGGCTCGGCGTGCTCGGCGGCGGCGAACTTCTCGATCTGCGCGGTGTGCATCTTGTGCCGGCGCTCGGCCTCGGCGTAGCGGGCCTCCCACTCGGAGCGCTGCTTGTCGAAGCCCTCGATCCACTCGTTGGTCTCGGCGTCGAAGCCCTCGGGGAAGATGTAGTTGCCCTGCTCGTCGTAGCTGTCGGCCATGCCGTACTTCGACGGGTCGAACTCCTCGGTGTAGTCCTCGTTGGCCTGCTTGAGGCTCAGCGAGATCCGGCGCCGGTCCAGGTCGATGTCGATGACCTTGACCATCGCGTCGTCGCCGACCGCGACCACCTGGTCGGGCACCTCGACATGCTGCTCAGCCAGCTCGGAGATGTGCACCAGGCCCTCGATGCCCTCCTCGACCCGGACGAACGCACCGAACGGCACCAGCTTGGTGACCTTGCCCGGGACGATCTGACCGATCGCGTGGGTGCGGGCGAAGTGCCGCCACGGGTCTTCCTGGGTGGCCTTGAGCGACAACGAGACCCGCTCGCGGTCCATGTCGACGTCGAGCACCTCGACGGTGACCTCGTCGCCCACCTGAACCACCTCGGACGGGTGGTCGATGTGCTTCCAGGACAGCTCGGAGACATGCACCAGGCCGTCCACCCCGCCCAGGTCGACGAACGCGCCGAAGTTGACGATCGAGGACACCACGCCCTTGCGGACGGCGCCCTTCTGCAGCTGGTTGAGGAACTCGCTGCGCACCTCGGACTGGGTCTGCTCCAGCCAGGCGCGACGGCTCAGCACCACGTTGTTGCGGTTCTTGTCCAGCTCGATGATCTTGGCTTCGATCTCTTTGCCGATGTAGGGCTGCAGGTCGCGGACCCGGCGCATCTCCACCAGCGAGGCGGGCAGGAAGCCGCGCAGCCCGATGTCGAGGATCAGGCCACCCTTGACGACCTCGATGACGGTGCCCTTGACGGCCTCGTCCTTCTCCTTGAGCTCTTCGATGGTGCCCCAGGCGCGCTCGTACTGGGCGCGCTTCTTGGACAGGATCAGCCGACCCTCTTTGTCCTCTTTGGTCAGGACCAGAGCCTCGACCTCGTCACCGACGGACACCACCTCGTGGGGGTCGACGTCGTGCTTGATGGACAGCTCGCGGCTCGGGATGACGCCCTCGGTCTTGTAACCGATGTCGAGCAGGACCTCGTCCCGGTCAACCTTGACGATCGTCCCTTCGACGATGTCGCCATCGTTGAAGTACTTGATCGTTTTGTCGATGGCGGCGAGAAAATCCTCGGCCGAGCCAATGTCGTTGATGGCTACTTGCGGCGAGGTGACGGTGGGACTTGGCATGTGTGGGGTTGCTCCGGACAAGTTGAGGTAGTAGGGACGGGGTGAAGTCACGCATGCTGGGCATGCGGTGGCCCACGACACTGTCGCGGACTACCTGTCGAGGCTACTCGACGTGTTGCACGCTGGACAAACCGGTGGTCTACGCTGCGTCGCTATGCGTCAGATGCGGAACCGCCGAAAGGTCGGAGCGCCGCTGTTCGTCATTGTTGCTCTCAGTGTCCTCACCGCGCTGCTGCTCCTGCTGTTCACCGCGGCCAACCCCGGCGGCACGCTGACCGCGTTGATCCTGGCCAGCCTCTCGATGCTGGTGGTGCTGTTCTGCTACCGGTGGCTGGACCGCTGGGAGCCCGAACCCCGGCGTCTGCTGCAACTGGCCTTCTTATGGGGGGCGTCGGTCGCGGTAGTGCTGGCGGTGGGCCTGGAGACGTTCGGATCCTCGGTGGCCACCGTGCGGCCGCTGGTGTCGAAGGCCTTCGACATGGCCGCGATCCAGGCGCCGTTCATCGAGGAGGCCGCCAAGGGGTTGTTTCTGCTGATCATGTTGACCGGCCGCCGGCGCCATGAGCTGAACTCGCTGACCGACTGCATGGTGTACGCGGGCATCACGGCGGTGGGATTCGCCTGGATGGAGGACATCGTCTACATCGCGCCCGCCGACTCGCCGGCCCAGATGGCCGCGGTGGCCGTCGCGCGGCTGATCTTCGGCCCGTTCGCCCACCCGCTGTTCACCACCATGACGGGCATCGGGGTGTTCTTCGCGCTGCGCCGCCGCAGCTTCGGGTCGAAGGCTTTGGTGATCCTGCTGGGTTATCTGGCGGCGGTGGGCATGCATGCGCTGTGGAACGCCTCGCTGGCGACGGCCGGCGGCCAGTTCTTCCTGGCGACTTACCTGTTCTGGATGGTTCCGGTGTTCCTGCTGATGGTGCTGCTGGGCATCTTGAGCCGCCGGCACGAACAGCAGCTGGTCGCCTCCAAGCTGCCCGCGATGGTGGCCGGCGGGCTGATCAGCCCGAACGAGGAGACCTGGCTGGGATCGATCCGGGCCCGCAAGCAGGCGATCCACGAGGCGCGCCGCATCGGCGGGCGGCCCGCGGCCCGCAGCGTCAAGAAATTCGCCGCCCAGGTGGTCGAGCTGGCGTTCGTGCGGGACCGCATCGACCGGGGCTTCGGCGACCCGGAGGTGTTCGCGCTGCAGCACCAGGACGCCTACGGAGTGGTGGCCGCCCGGGCGGCGGCGCCGGTGCTGCACACGATGGCCGGGTACCGGTCGCCGGCGCTGGTCCGGCGCTGACTTCGTTGACGTTGACTCTGCATCCTGGGCGCACCTCACTCGCACTTTTCCGCCCTGAGCGCAGTGTCAACGGCGGGGGTCAGTGCGCGGCGGCGTCCCAGCTGCGGCCGTAACCCACCGCGACCTCCAGCGGCACGCTCAGCTCGTAGGCGCCGCCCATCTTGTCGCGCACCAGGGCCTCCAGCGGCTCGCGTTCGCCCTCTGCCACCTCGAACAACAGCTCGTCATGCACCTGCAGCAGCATCCGCGAACGCAGCCCGGAGGCCTTGAGCGCCTTGTCGACGTTGATCATCGCCACCTTGATGATGTCGGCCGCACTGCCCTGGATCGGCGCATTGAGCGCGGCGCGCTCGGCGGACTCCCGGACCTGGCGGTTGCTGCTGTCCAGCTCCGGCAGATAGCGCCGCCGGCCCAGCACCGTGGAGGTGTAACCGTCCTTGCGGGCCTGCTCTACGACCTCGTGCAGGTAGTCGCGCACGCCGCCGAACCGGTCGAAGTAGGCGTCCATCTGCTCTTTGGCCTCTTCGGTGGAGATCTTGAGCTGCTGGGCCAGCCCGTAGGCGCTCAATCCGTAGGCCAGGCCGTAGGACATCGCCTTGACGCGGCGCCTCATATCCGCGGTCACCTCGTCGATCGGCACGCCGAACGCCCGTGACCCGACGAACGAGTGCAGGTCCTCCCCGGTGTTGAACGCCTCGATCAGGCCCGCATCACCGGACAGGTGCGCCATGATGCGCATCTCGATCTGGCTGTAGTCGACCGTCATCAGCTCGGCATAGCCGGCGCCGACGACGAACGCGTCGCGGATCTGCCGGCCGGCGTCGGTGCGGATCGGGATGTTCTGCAGGTTGGGTTCGGTGGACGACAGTCGCCCGGTCGCCGCGATGGTCTGGTTCAGCGTGGTGTGGATACGGTCATCGGAGGCAACCGATTTCAGCAGCCCATCGACGGTCACCTTGAGCCGGGTGACGTCACGGTGGGCCAGCAGGTGCTCCAGGAACGGATGACCGGTCTTGTCGAAAAGCGTTTGCAGGGCGTCGGCATCCGTGGTGTAGCCGGTCTTGGTCTTCTTGGTCTTGGGCATGCCCAACTCGTCGAAGAGCACCACCTGCAGCTGCTTGGGGGAACCGAGGTTGATCTGCTTGCCGATCACCGCGAACGCCGCTTCGGCAGCATCCCGGATCTCGTCGCCGAACCGGCTCTGCAGCTCGGTGAGCCGGTCGAGGTCAACGGCGATCCCGGCCGTCTCCAGCTCGGCCAGCACCGTCTGCAGCGGCAACTCGATGTCGGCAAGCAGCCCGGCAGAGTCGATGCGCTCCAGTTCGGCATCGAGCGCGTCGGCCAGGTCGGTGACCGCGCGGGCCCGCAGCAGCGCGGTCGCCACCGCCTGATCGTCGACGCCGTCGGTGTCATCGAGCAATGAAAGCTGTTGCTGCTCATCGGATTCAGCGCGCAATTCCCGACGCAGGTAGCGCACCGACAGGTCGTCGAGACTGAAGCTACGCTGCCCGGGCCGCACCAGGTAGGCACCCAGCGCGGTATCGGAGGTCACCCCCTCGAGAGCCCAGCCGCGCCCGGCCAGGTCGTGCATGGCCAGCTTGGCCTCGTGCAGGGCCTTGGGTTTGCCCGGGTCGGCCAGCCAGGCGCCCAGCGCGGCCTCGTCCTCAGCGGTCAGCGTCGCGGTGTCGACGTAGCCGCCGTCACCGTCCCCGGCAGCGATCGCCAGCGCGGTGGTGTCGCTGTCATAGCTGCGGTGACTGCCGATGACGGCCAGCCCGGTGCGCCGCCCATCGCTGCCGTGTTCGGCCAGCCACGCCGCGACGGTTCCGGGTTCCAGTGCGCCACCGCGCACCTCGAAACCCTCGTCGACCTCGGGCTCTGCGGTCGCCAGCGTCTCGAAGAGCCGGTCGCGCAGCACCCGGAACTCGAGATCGTCGAAGAGCTGGTGGATGTGCTCGCGGTTCCACGGCAACAGCCGCAGGGTGTCCGGCGTCTGGGCCAGCGGCACGTTGCGCACCAGGTCGGTCAGTTCGCGGTTGAGGATCACCGAGGACAGGTTGGCGCGCAACGCATCTCCGACTTTCCCCTTGACGGTGTCAACCCGGTCGACCAGCCCCTGCAGGGAGCCGTACTCGACGATCCACTTCGAGGCGGTCTTTTCCCCCACTCCGGGGATGCCCGGCAGGTTGTCGCTGGGGTCGCCGCGCAGCGCCGCGAAATCCGGGTACTGCGCCGGGGTCAGGCCGTACTTCTCCACCACCGCCTCGGGCGTGAACCGGGTCAGCTCGCTGACGCCCTTGCGGGGGTAGAGCACGGTCACGTTGTCGTTGACCAACTGCAGCGCGTCGCGGTCGCCGGTGACCACCAGAACCCGGTAGCCCTCGGCGTCGGCCTGGGTGGCCAGCGTGGCGATCAGGTCGTCGGCCTCATAACCGGGTTCCGACAGCGTGGTGATGCCCAGCGCGTTGAGAACCTCCTTGGTGATGTCGATCTGGCCGCGGAACTCGTCGGGGGTGCTCGAGCGGGTCGCCTTGTACTCGGGGAAGCGGTCGGAGCGGAAGGTCTGCCGCGACACATCGAAGGCGGCGGCGATGTGGGTGGGGGTTTCGTCGCGCAGCAGGTTGATCAGCATGGCGGTGAACCCGTAGACGGCGTTGGTGGTCAGGCCGCTGCGGGTCTTGAAGTTCTCCGCGGGCAGGGCGTAGAAGGCGCGGTAGGCCAGCGAGTTTCCGTCCAGCAACAGCAACGTCGGTTTGGTCTGGGTGTCGTGCGCAGCGTCGGTCGGGGCGGTCTTGGCTGGGCTCACGGCCCTACTCTATGTGCCGCGCCGGACGTCAGCTCAGCGGTCGCTCTTGGGTAGCCTCGTACTCGTGCACGGTCGCGGCGATGGTCGCGCCGACCTGCTCATCACTGGGGCCGCTGCCGCGAAACGTCTCCACCGCTTGCCGCGACTCCCAGCGCTCATAGATGTTGACGCGGCCCGGGTCGACAAGATCGGCGGTGATCGCAAAGTCCAGGCAACCCGGTGCCTGTCGGGCCTGGTCCACCACGTCCGCACAACCCGCCAGATAGCTCCCGCGCTGCTGTGGGTCAACGACGAGGTGACCGGCGATGATGATCATGGGTGGCTCCCGCGGCCTTGGTGGGTAAGCATTCGCCGTCCCAGCCTAAGCAGCGACCCGCACGGTGGCCGGACGAACTGCAACACGTTTCAGTTTCGCCGCGGTTGTTCGGTACGCTGACCGGGTGCCAACAGCTTCTTCGCAACCGGCCATCGACGGGTGGTACGCCACCGACGACGCCGGTCTCCCCCACCTGATCGGCGCTAAGTGTCCGCAGTGCGGCACGTATGTGTTCCCGCCGCGGGAGAACAACTGCCCCAGCCCCGCCTGCGACGGCGACGTGCTGGAGCCGGTTGCCCTGTCCCGGCGCGGCACGATCTGGAGTTACACCGAGAACCGCTACCTGCCCCCGGCGCCCTACCCGCCCGCTGATCCGTTCGAGCCGTTCGCGATCGCCGCGGTGGAGCTCGCCGACGAGGGCCTGATCGTGCTGGGCAAGGTCGTCGAGGGCACCCTGGCCGCGGACCTGAAGGTCGGTATGGAGATGGAGCTGACCACCATGCCGCTCTACACCGATGACGACGGCGTGCAGCGCACCGTCTACGCGTGGAAGAAGGTGGATTCCCATGGCTGAGCCGCTGTACATCCTGGGTGCGGGCATGCACCCATGGGGCAAGTGGGGCCGCGACTTCACCGAGTACGGCGTGGTCGCCGCTCGTGCCGCCCTGGCCGAGGCGGGCCTGGACTGGCGTCAGATCCAGCTGGTGGCCGGCGCGGACACCATCCGCAACGGCTACCCCGGCTTCATCGCCGGTTCGACGTTCGCCCAGAAGCTCGGCTGGAACGGCGTTCCGGTGTCGTCGTCGTACGCCGCCTGCGCGTCCGGGTCCCAGGCGCTGCAGAGCGCCCGGGCGCACATCCTGGCCGGGTTCTGCGACGTGGCGCTGGTGATCGGCGCCGACACCACCCCCAAGGGCGCGTTCGCTCCGGTCGGCGGTGAGCGCAAGAACGACCCGGACTGGCAGCGGTTCCACCTGATCGGGGCGATGAACCCGGTGTACTTCGCGCTGCTGGCACGCCGGCGGATGGACCTCTACGGCGCCACCTCCGAGGACTTCGCGAGCGTGAAGGTGAAGAACTCCCGGCACGGTTTGAGCAACCCGAATGCCCGCTACCGCAAGGAGTCTGCGGTCGAAGACGTGTTGGCCAGCCCGGTGGTGTCCGACCCGCTGCGTCAGCTCGACATCTGCGCCACCTCCGACGGTGCGGCGGCACTGATCGTGGCCAGCGCGGAATTCACCCGCAAGCACCTGGGTTCGCTCGAGGGTGTGCCGTCGGTGCGGGCGGTGTCCACCGTGACCCCGCAGTACCCGCAGCACCTTCCCGAGTTGCCGGACATCGCAACGGATTCCACCGCGGTGGTGGCGGCCCCGGAGCGGGTGTTCAAGGACCAGATTTTGGACGCGGCCTACGCCGAGGCCGGGATCGGCCCAGAGGACGTCAGCCTGGCCGAGGTCTACGACCTGTCCACCGCGCTGGAGCTGGACTGGTACGAGCACCTGGGCCTGTGCGCCAAGGGCGAAGGCGAGCAGTTGCTGCGCAGCGGCGCCACCACCATCGGCGGACGGGTGCCGGTGAACCCGTCCGGCGGGCTGGCCTGCTTCGGTGAGGCGATCCCGGCGCAGGCGATTGCCCAGGTGTGTGAGCTGACCTGGCAGTTGCGCGGGACCGCCACCGGCCGGCAGGTCGAGGGCGCCAAGGTGGGCGTGACGGCCAACCAGGGCCTGTTCGGGCACGGCTCGTCGGTGATCGTCGCCCGCTAGGTTCGGACTACCTCCCCCGTGAGCGTGCGCGTCTGCGCACGACACGCCGAGCAACGGCGTACAACCGTGCACGCTCGGAAGGCGCGCGCCGGTGCCCCTGGCAAAATGCGGTCATGAGCGGCACTGAAACCGTCGTCGTCAAAATCAAACCGGGCAGTCGCAAGGGTCCGCTGGTGGAGACCGATGACGACGGTCAGTTGACGGTCTACGTGCGCGAACCCGCCGTCGACGGCAAAGCCAACTCGGCGGTGATCCGGGTGCTGGCCGAGCATTTCGGGGTGCCGCGCAGTCGGGTCGAACTGGCCTCAGGAGCCGGGGCGCGGGTCAAGCGCTTCCGGGTCGATCGGTAGTCGGCGCGCCGAGAATCCGCACGGTACCCTGCGATCCGTCGATCTCGACGAGCGCCCCATCGGGGATCGCCCGGGTGCCGTTGCCCGTCCCAATCACACAAGGGATTCCGAGTTCGCGGGCGATGATCGCCGCGTGCGACAGCGTCCCGCCGACGTCGATCGCCATGCCGGCGACCGTCATAAACGTCATCACCCACGATGGATCGGTGGTATGCGCGATGAGCACCTCATCCGCGCCGAGCACCACGGCCGAGGCGGGTTCGGTCACCACACGCGCGCGCCCGCGGGCACGACCCGGACTGGCGCCGACCCCGGTGATGATCGACGGCACACCTTCGACGGTGCCGCACGACTGCTCGCCCGGATTACCGGCGAACGACAGCGGGGGCTCCAGCGTGGCGTATTGCGAACGGATGCGTTGGCGGGCAGTGATATCGGCCGACGTCAGGTGCACATTCGATTGGAGCTCACCCAGCGTATGCCAGACGGCATCGCCGCCCAGGAAGGCCACCGCGTGGCGGGCGACATCGAGGTCTTGCAGGAACGCCGCCTTGCCGATCTCCCGACCGACCAACGCTCGACGAGCCATGGCGATCAGACGCGCGACCGCCCGGCGGCACGGGCGCGGAACCGATGCGCACAACTCCGCCTCTGCCCGACGTCGTTCATCGCGGCGTGCTTCCAGTGCCGCAACGCGATCACGCAGGCGGTCACCATCAACCCAGGCCTGTGCGGCATGCAGCACCGGCTCGGGGTCCTGACGCCATGACGCGGAGGCGATCTCTCCCTCGTCGGGACCGTGGAATCCATGCTCAGAAATGAAGTGCTCCAAAGAGATCCGGCCTCCGGCCAGGAGCCACAGATCCCGGGCAAGGTGAACCTCCGGAAGGTCGCCGTCTCCGGAGAGCAGGTCGATCACCCGGCTTCCGGCAAACCGCTCCACGGCCTGGTACAGGGACTGGCACAAGTAGGTCTGCATGGTGTGAACGGCCAGTGTTTCGCCGAAACGCGCTGCGGCCCCGGCCAATAACGCAAGGGGGTCTACCGCGGGCGCCGGCACCTCCCGCTGCCATGCCCGTCGCGAGATCGCACTGACCCGTCCTAGACGGCGGCTCAGCATGCCCAGGGCGATCGGGGCGCGCGCCGTCATCCGCAACGCGGTCGCGACACGCGCACCCAGCGGCGCTGCATCGACGTCGTCGGCCGCTCCGAGCAGCTGCTCACTGAATGCCTTGGGATCCACGCCGGGGACCTGGGCGACTTGGCTCAACAGCAGATCGACCGACAGCACCGGCCAACCCCGGGCGAGCGTGAGAAGCGGCACCCGCCCGTCCTCGCGCCTCGATACGACGCCGAGCCGGATCTGGGATTCGCGTTGTGCCATGGTCAGTCCCGCGCTCCACATCGACCAGGTCAGCGGCGTGGGTACTCCGGGCAGCGCCTCGCCGATGTTCACCCGGGTCCAGCGACTGCCGGGAGGGCGCGGCGGATCGTAGAATTCGACAGCTTTGGCTCTCGCCTGCAACGCGTCGAATGTGGTGACGGGACGAGCCTGCAGAATCCAGATTTTCCCCTGCCCGTCGAGGGCCCATTCGATGTCCTGTGGCCGGCCGTACCAGCGCTCAATCGCCAGCGCATCTTGCGCGATCTCACGAATCTGGTTCTCGGACAACGAGAGTTGCACCATGTTCCACTGGCCACGCTCAATCGTCAGGATCTCCAACGAATTTTTGTCGACGACGACGCGGTCCGGCGTCACCATCCCGGAGACAACGGCCTGCCCCAGCCCTTGTACGGATTCCAAGACAAGTCGGTCACGACAGCCGGTCAGGGGGTCAATGGTAAAGGCGACGCCGGCGCACGATGCGCAGATCTGGCGCTGGACAACAACACCCATCCCGGACTCTGCAGATCCCAGTCCTCGGGTGCGACCGTATTGACGGGCCCGTGGCGATGACGTCGAAGTCCAACAGTCTCGGACGGCGTCGAGCAGTTGTTCCACCCCTGTGACATTGAGCGCTGTCTCGTAGATTCCCGCGTGCGAAGCGGTGGCTCCATCCTCGGCCAACGCTGATGAACGGACAGCCACGGCAACGTCCGGGCCCAGGGCCCGATAGCTCGCCACGATCGCGTCGCGGACCTCGTCCGAAGGTGTCACGGGCAGGCCGGCGGCGACGGCTTCCTGGTATGCCGCGACGCCGATGACGAACCCGTCGGGGACCGAAAGGCCGGCCGCCAGCAACTCGCCCAGATTGGCGCCCTTGCCGCCGCTGAATCCGGCATCGGCGGCACGGATATCAGCCAGGGCCTTGATGATCGGTGTATTCATCTGTCCCGGCGTTATGGCGCGGTCCAAGCGTGGCGTCCTCCGATCTTTGCGTCCGTCGGATCACGCTAACGCGACGCCCTCCGGTTCGGAAGCGGTATCACCGAAGCGGGGTGAGGACGGGCCCAATCCTGAGAAAGCCGCTGCCGGGGCGGTTGTCCGAGGGGTGATCCGGATGTTTTCTTACAATATGCATTTATATTTTTGAACGACTGTCAGCGTCGAGTGCACTCCTCGGCCCGGAGATCTGCGCTTTCGTTCGACCGTAGAGACCTCCGGTCTATCCAGGTTGGATTCGAGATTTGGGCCTTCAGCTCCCCCGCGTTCACCAGGCACTACGCATCCCTATATCGCGACGCCCAGGATCGTTTTAGAACAAGTTCTAGTTTTTTGTATACAAATTAGGTGGGTCTCAGTTAGCCTCATCTCGTCCCTCTCCGTGCTGTGCATCACTAACCCGAAGGAGACCCCTTGCACGCCACAGTTCGCCCCTACGCCACCGCCGGTGTGGCACTTGTCGGGGCCAGCCTCATTGCGGCGACGCCGGTGGCCCCGCCACTGCCCGCCCTGTCGGATGCCCTTTCCCCCGCGGTGCAGTTGACCGGGGCGTGGGAGGACGTCGTCAACACCGCCTCGGCCAACCTGACCGCGCTGCTGAACAACTGGTACCTGGCTCCCGGGGTTGGGATGCAGCAGTTCTGGGCCAATCAGCTGGACTACGCCGACCAACTGGCCAACGATCCGGCCGGCTCGACGAACTCGGTGAACGAGCAGATTCAGCTGCATTTGAATGCGGTGGTCTCGGGCTGGGCGTTGCAAAACACCACCGACGAGACCAGCGCCACCGTGCTCAACCACACCATGGACAGCAGCCATCAACTGATGTTCGGGCAGGTCGCCGGCTACCTTCCGCCGGATGTGGATGCGGACTCCATCATGCCGATCATCAACTACCTGGGGTCCCCGGCCAGTGCACTGCTCATGGCGTCCATCGGACCCATGATCAGTCCATGGATCGCGTTGCTCAACGGCATCACCGACGGTGACAACCCGTTCGACATCCTGGCCAACATGGGCGGCGCGTTCTTCAACGGCGCCACGCTGAACCTGGATGCACTGTTGCCGATGATCAACGAATCCGGGTACTTCCCCGCGGGCATGAGCATGGATCATCTGGACTTCGCGTTTGCCGGGTTGCTGTCTACCGGTGCGGCCACGGTGAGCTACCAGGTGTTGGGGCCCGGGGGCGAGGTCGCCGCCGAGGTGCCCGCGATCGGTGGCTCGCTGTTCCAAAGTGTGGGCATCGAATTCAGCGGGGTGCCGGTGCTGGGCACCCTGGACCTCAACAGTGCCGCGGTCGGGCCGATCGCAGCGTGGCAGGCCTGGGGCCAAACGGTCGGTGCCCTGCTGGGCTCGGGGTGGGATGGCAAGGGCCCGGTGGTGGTGACCCCGCCGCTAGCCGACGCCAGCCTTCCGCTACTGCCCACCGATCTGGTCGATGACGGCGGCACCGGTGCGGCTACCGACGCATTCGGCTGGCTGGGCGACCTGCTCGGACTCTGATCTCCCTGAACCCTTATCCCTCAAGTCGTAGAGAGGTTTCCCTCCACATGAGTCATCACATCAACGCACGGCGCCATTCTCGAGCGATCGGCGCCGCCAGTACGGTCGGTGCGTTCCTGGCGTTCGGCATGGCCCCGCTGACCACCGCCCCGCCTGCTCAGGCCGACGAATTCGATTGGATCGCCGATCTTTTCGACACCTCGGCATGGTTGGAGCCAGGCCCCGCCGAAGTGGGCGCCTTTGAGTGGACCGCCATGATCGATCAGTGGTTCTACGACCCGATTCACGACGGCCTGCAGGCCTGGATCACCAGTGACTTCGGCGAGATGGTCAACGGCGCCATCAACACCATGGCCGGGCAATACCTGATCGGCAACGGCATCGACGGCACCGCCGAGAACCCCGACGGCGGCAACGGCGGCCTGTGGTTCGGCGACGGCGGCGACGGCTGGGACAGCACGGATGCCGGCGCGGCAGGCGGCGACGGCGGCAACGCGCCGGGCTGGCTCGGTGACGGCGGCGATGGCGGCAACGGCGGTGCGGGTGCCGACGGTGGTGACGGCGGGGCCGGTGGTATCTGGATGGGTATCGGCGGCAACGGCGGCAACGGCGGAGCGTCCCTCGACCCGAGCGTTGTCGGGGGCAATGGCGGCAATGGCGGCAACGCCTCCGGCTGGTTCTTCGGCAACGGCGGCAACGGCGGCATGGGCGGCGCCGGCGTCGACGGTGTCGCCGGAACCTGGGCCAACGGCGGCGACGGTAACGGCGGCGCCGGCGGGCTCGGCGGCAGCGGCGGCAATGGCGGCCGCAGCGGGTTTACGTTCGGAAACGGCGGCAACGGCGGCAACGGCGGGGCCAACGGCAACGGCGGCATCGGCGCCACCGGCACCGCAGAACATCTCAACGGCGGCAACGGCGGGAACGCCGGAGTCGATTGGAACGTCGGCCACGGCGGCGCAGCCGGTGAACGAGGCTCCACCATTTTCACCAGCCCCATGTACGGGGAAGCCGGCCAGTTCGGTCACGCCTCGGATGGTGGCAACGGTGGCAACGGCGGGGACGCTTACCAAGACGGCAATGGCGACTATCTCGGTAACGGCGGCAACGGCGGGACCGGCGGATACGGCGGGGGCTACCTTTCGCCGACCGGGATCGGCGGCGACGGCGGCAACGGCGGCAACGGCGGCGCCGGGGTCAACGGCGGCAACGGCGGAAGCGGCAGCACCGCCAGCAACAGCGTCAGCGGCAGCCCGGAGCTCGGCGGTAAGGGCGGCGACGGCGGCAACGGCGGTTTCGCCAGCGCCGGGACCGGCGGTAACGGCGGTAGCGGAGCCTCCGGCCGCGGGGGCGGCGGCGGCAACGGCGGTGATGGCGGTGATGGCGCCACCGACGACCCCACCGTCCAGACCATCGGCGGCAACGGCGGCAGCGGCGGCTCCGGCTTCTCCCCGGGGTCCGGCGGCAACGGCGGCAACGGCGGCAGCGGAACCTATGCCGGCGGCAACGGCGGCTCGGGTGGCAGCGGTGGTTCCGGTGGTGGCCATGCGGGCGGCGACGGCGGCAATGGCGGCAACAGCACCGGCTGGCAGCACGACGGCAGCACCTACAGCCGGGGCGGCAACGGCGGGGCCGGCGGCCGCGGCGGCGCAGGCACCGACACCACTGCCGCGGGCGCCGGTGGGGCCGGCGGCGCGGGCGGTGACGGCGCCACCGGACCCGGCGTGGTCAGCGTCGGCGGCAACGGCGGCAACGGCGGCAACGGCGGGGCCAACGCGGGCAGCGTGCTGGCCGGCGGCGGTGCCGGAGGCGACGCCGGAGCCGGCGGTGCCGGCGGGTTCGGAACCGCCTCCGGCGGCAACGGGGGCAACGGGGGCGCCGGCGGCGCCGGAGCAACCACCGCCGGCAACGGCGGGGACGGCGGCGCCGGCGGTAACAGCGACGGCGTCGAGACCCCGGTCAACGACCTCGGCTTCGGTCCCAGCCATGCCGGCAACGGAGGCAACGGCGGCGCAGGCGGCAACGGTGGCGGATATGCCGGCGGCGGCCCCGTCGAGGCCCCCGGCGGTGACGGCGGCGCCGGAGGCAACGGCGGAAACGGAGCCGGAACAGTCGACGGTGGAACCGGCGGCAACGGTGGCAACGGCGGCAAATCCGGCGACATCGCAGGCGGCCCCGGCCAAACCGGCAGCGGGCCCACCGGAACCACCGGTGGCACCGGGGGTACTGGGGGCGCCGGCGCACAGCCCGCACCCGCCGAGTAGGCCGACGCCTTAGCCGGGGACGGCCCGGCACGCCACCGCGTGCCGGGCCTTCCCCGGCTCAAAGCCGCGTCCGCCGACCCTTAGGCCTCAGGACGCACTATGACGCGCCCAGCACTCCGCGCGCGGTCAACTCCGCGATCACCACCTTGGCCCGCAAGTCCGCCCGCTCCATGTTCGCAGCGCGCGCTGCTTCAGGGTCCCGCCCGCGAATCGCCGCAGTCTCGGCTTCATACGTGTGGGCGAACTCCGCATTGCCCCGCGGGTATTTCCCCCAGAATCCGCGCGGCGCGAACACGCGTGCCGCGACGATCGCCGCCTGCAACTGGGGCCCGGCGTACTCCTCGACGATGATGCGCCGGTAGGCGTAGGCCGCCTCTTGAAACGCCGTGGGTTCCTTGCTGGCTCGCAACGTCCGCAGCGCCGCATCCAGTTCGGCAAGTACCCGCGGCGTCGGGTTGGTGGCCGCCCGCGCCGACGCGATGCCGTTCAGCACACCGTGCAGCTCATGCTGTTCGAGTACGGCGGCCTCATCGAACCGCTCGACGAACACTCCCCGGTGATAACGGCTGACCACCAGGCCGTCGTGCTCAAGTTGATCCAGAGCCTGCTGAACAGGCAGTCGGCTGACACCCACGCTCGCCGCGATCGCATCGCGGTTGATGCGGTCGCCTGTGCGCAGTTCACCGGATAGAACGAGGTCGACGATGTGGTTGACGACCAGTTCCTTCTCTTTGACCCCGTATTTCTTCGGCACCGCAATCCCTAGCCGGAAGCGTCGCCAGATGTCTCCCCCGACGAATCTGCCTGCGGCAGCAACTCTTCCAGCGCCGACCGGGCGATCCGGCGAAATGCCCGCTTCGGCCGGTTGGCGTCCAAGATGGCCACCTCGAGCGTTCCCGGGCCCAGTTCACGCTGCTCGGCGCCGTTGCCGGTGTCGGTCTGCTTGAGCGCATTGACGGCGATCCGCAGGGCATCAGCCAGTGCGGCGTTCTCGGTGTAGGACTCCTTGAGCGCCGCGATCACCGGCTCGGTGGTGCCGCCCATCACCACGAAGTGCGGCTCATCGGTGATCGACCCGTCGTAGGTGATCCGGTACAGCTCAGGGGCTTTGGCCTGCCCCTGGTAGGCCACCCCGGCCACACACAACTCGACTTCGTACGGCTTGGCCTGCTCGGTGAAGATCGTTCCGAGGGTCTGGGCGTAGACGTTGGCCAGCTGGCGTGCGGTGACGTCGCGGCGGTCGTAGGCGTAGCCGCGAGTGTCGGCGAACTGGATGCCGCCGCGGCGCAGATTCTCGAACTCGTTGATCCGGCCCGCGGCGGCGAACCCGACGCGGTCATAGAGTTCGCTGATCTTCTGCAGTGAGCGCGAAGGGTTCTCGGCGACGAACAGCACCCCCTCGGCGTAGGCCAGCGCCACCACGCTGCGGCCACGGGCGATGCCTTTACGCGCCAGCTCACCGCGCTCACGCATCGCCTGCTCGGGCGAGATGAAGTACGGAAAGCTCATTTCTTACCCCGCTTGGTCTTCCGCCCCGAATCCCCTCCGCGCGTTCGGCTCTCGATGACTTCCCGGGCCAGTTCGGCAATACGTTCCTCGGGAACGTCGACGGCACCGTCGGCGTCGATGGTGACCGCCGTCGGATAGATGCCGCGCACCAGATCCGGTCCGCCGGTGGCGGAATCGTCGTCGGCGGCGTCGTAAAGCGCCTCGACTGCCACCTTCAGCGCCGATTCCTTATCGGTCGCCTGCCCGTAAAGCTTCTTCATCGACGACTTGGCGAACAACGATCCGGAGCCCACCGCCTGGTAGCCCTCCTCCTCGATGTTCCAACCGCCGGCGGCGTCGAACGACACGATGCGCCCGGCGTGCTCGGTGTCGGCGTCGTCGATGTCATAGGCGACCAGCAGCGGCAGCGCCAGCAACCCCTGCATCGCCGCACCGAGGTTGCCGCGCACCATGATCGCCAGCCGGTTCACCTTTCCGGCGAACGTCAGCGGCACCCCTTCAAGCTTCTCGTAGTGCTCCAGCTCGACGGCGTAGAGCCGGGCGAACTCGACCGCGATCGCCGCGGTTCCGGCGATCCCGGTGGCGGTGTAATCGTCGGTGATGTAGACCTTCTGGACGTCGCGCCCGGCGATCATATTGCCCTGCGTGGAGCGCCGGTCCCCGGCCATCACCACGCCGCCGGGGTACTTCAGCGCGACGATCGTGGTGCCGTGCGGCAGATCCACCCCGGCGCCGGAGTTCAGGCCCGCACCACCCGCCGGCAGCAGATCCGGCGCCTGACGGCGCAGGAAGTCAGAGAACGACGACAGGTCTACCGGGCTGGACGGCATCCCTGGAAGTGCGGAACTGACAGGAAGACGATCATGGAAGGGCCAGCTCACTGGCCGCCCTTTTGGACGTACGCGCGCACGAAGTCCTCCGCGTTCTCCTCCAGCACGTCGTCGATCTCGTCGAGCAGGTCGTCGGTCTCGCCGGTCAGCTTCTCGCGACGCTCCTGGCCGGCGGCCGCGGGACCGGTGGGGTCGTCCTCGTCGCCACCGCCACCGCCACGCTTGGTCTGCTCCTGAGCCATCGCTGCCTCCTGCATCTCCATCGGCTTGCGCATCACGCGCACGTCGGTTTCTCCACCCTACCGTCGGCACCGACGCGGAAGTGGGCTAAGGCGCGCGGCGCCTAGGTGGTTAGTTGTTCGACCAGCTCAGCAGCGCTGTCCACCGAGTCCAGCAGCGCCCCGACGTGGGCTTTGCTGCCGCGCAGCGGCTCCAGTGTGGGAATCCGGACCAGCGACTCCCCGCCGAGGTCGAAGATCACCGAGTCCCAGCTGGCCGCCGCGATGTCGGCGCCGAATCGGCGCAGGCACTCGCCGCGGAAGTAGGCACGGGTGTCGGTCGGTGGGTTGTCCACCGCGTCGAGCACCTGCTGCTCGGTGATCAGCCGCTGCATGGAGCCGCGGGCGACCAGCCGGTTGTAAAGACCCTTGTCCAGCCGGACATCGGAGTACTGCAGATCGATCAGGTGTAGCCGCGGAGCCGACCAGCTCAGGTTCTCCCGCTGCCGGAAGCCCTCCAGCAGGCGCAGCTTGGCCGGCCAGTCCAGCAGGTCGGCGCACTCCATCGGGTCGCGTTCCAGCTGGTCGAGGACCCGCGCCCAGGTCTCGACGATGTCGGTGGCACGCGGATCGGGATCGCGGGCGTCGACAAGCTTGGTCACCCGGTCCAGGTAAATCCGTTGTAGCGCAAGGGCGGTCATCTCCCGACCGTCGGCCAGCGCGACGGTCGCCCGCAGCGTCGGGTCACGGCTGATCACGTGCACCGCACGCACCGGACGGGCCAGGATCAGGTCGGACAGATCGATGCCGTGCTCGGCGCCCTCCTCAATGAGATCGAGCACCAGCGCGGTGGTGCCCACCTTCAGATACGTCGAGGTCTCGGCAAGGTTGGCGTCTCCGATGATGACGTGCAGCCGCCGGTACTTGTCGGCGTCGGCGTGCGGTTCATCGCGGGTGTTGATGATGCCGCGCTTGAGGGTGGTCTCCAGGCCGACCTCAACCTCGATGTAGTCGGCGCGCTGCGAGAGCTGAAAGCCCGGTTCGTCACCGGCGGGGCCCAGGCCGACCCGGCCGGAGCCGGTGACCACCTGTCGCGACACCAGGAACGGGGTCAAGCCGGCGATGATCGCCGAGAACGGCGTCTGCCTGCTCATCAGGTAGTTCTCGTGGGTGCCGTAGGAGGCGCCCTTGTTGTCGATGTTGTTCTTGTAGAGCTGCAGCTTGGCGGCCCCCGGGACGCTGGCCACGTGGCGGGCGGCGGCCTCCATCACCCGCTCACCGGCCTTGTCCCAGATCACCGCGTCCAGCGGGTCGGTGACCTCGGGCGCGGAGTACTCCGGGTGGGCATGGTCGACGTAGAGCCGTGCCCCGTTGGTCAGGATCATGTTGGCCGCCCCGACCTCGTCGGCGTCAATGATCGGCGGCGGGCCGGACGAGCGGCTCAGGTCGAACCCGCGGGCATCCCGCAGTGGGGACTCCACCTCGTAGTCCCAGCGGGTGCGCTTGGCACGCGGGATCCCGGCCGCGGCGGCATAGGCCAGCACCGCCTGAGTGGAGGTCAGGATCGGGTTCGCGGTCGGATCCGATGGCGAAGCGATGCCGTATTCGACTTCGGTGCCGATGATCCGTTGCATCGCCCCAGCCTAGGCGAGGGTGTCAGCGGCTCACGCGGGTGGCGTGCGGGCGCCACTACTTTCGCGCAGCAGCACCTTGCCGCGTGGCGCCCAGAGTCCGGTGGGCCATCTCCTTGGCCGCGGCGATGATGGTGTCCGCGTCCGGCTCGACGGCGCCGGCGTAGGCAGCGTTCAAAAGGCCATCGACGGCGTAGTACAACAGTGCAGCCGTGGTGCGCGGATCGCCCACCGTGGCGGCGCCGGCGGCTACGGCGGTAGCGATGGCGTCGGCAAGCAGCGTGATGACTTTCGAATCGGCTTGGCGTAGTTGGCGCAATCCGTCGCCGGACGCCTGCGAGAACACCGCCCGGTGCAGGGCCGCATTGGCGATGTCGTAGTTCGGTAAAGAGAGGAGGCTCGTATGACAACAACGCAGGCCGCTACCGGACAGGACATCGCCGCGACCGCGGCGCCCACCAATGCTCTGAGCCTGATGGCACTCGGTCGGGTGCTCCTTGCCGCCGCCTCACTGGCCGCACCGAGGGGCTTCGCCAAGATCGTCGGGGTCACACCGTCCCCCGAACTCACCTACATGACCAGGATCTATGGCGCCCGCGCGTGTGCGATGGGCCTGGCTTACCTCACCAGCGCCACCGCGCAACGCCGTCGCTGGAAACGTTTCTCCCTGGCGGTGGACACCATCGACACCGTCAACGGCTTCGCCCACCTTCTGCGCCGCGATCTCCCGCTGCGCGCGGCACTCAGCATGGTGGCTCTGACGGGCACCTATGCGGCTATCGGCGCGACCGAAGTCGCCGCAGAGCAGTTCGCCACCTCGAGCTAGGCGAGCCCGCCGGCCCGCACGAGCGTGCACAGTTGTACACGATTTGCGGCGTGTCGCTGGGCAAACACGCACGCTCGCGCGAGAAGGAAGTTGCTACAGGTACTGGCCCAGGTTGGACTCGGTGTCGATGGCCCGGCTCGCGCTCGAGCTCTTGCCGGTGACCAGGGTGCGGATGTAGACGATCCGCTCCCCCTTCTTGCCCGAGATCCGCGCCCAGTCATCGGGATTGGTGGTGTTGGGCAGGTCTTCGTTCTCGGCGAACTCATCGACGATCGAGTCCAGCAGGTGCTGGATGCGCAGGCCGGGCTGGCCGGTCTCCAGCACCGACTTGATCGCGTTCTTCTTCGCCCGGTCGACGACGTTCTGGATCATCGCCCCGGAGTTGAAGTCCTTGAAGTACATGACTTCCTTGTCCCCGTTGGCGTAGGTGACCTCCAGGAACCGGTTGTCGTCGATCTCGGCGTACATCCGGTCGACGACCTTCTCGATCATCGCCTTGATGCAGGCCGCGCGGTCCCCGCCGAACTCAGCCAGGTCGTCGGCGTGCACCGGCAGGCCCACGGTGAGGTACTTGGAGAAGATGTCCTGGGCGGCTTCGGCGTCCGGGCGCTCGATCTTGATCTTGACGTCGAGGCGACCGGGCCGCAGGATCGCCGGGTCGATCATGTCCTCCCGGTTGGAGGCTCCGATCACGATGACGTTTTCCAGCCCCTCCACGCCATCGATCTCGCTCAGCAGCTGCGGAACCACCGTCGTCTCCACGTCCGAGGAGACACCGGTGCCGCGGGTGCGGAAGATCGAGTCCATCTCGTCGAAGAACACGATCACCGGGGTGCCTTCGGACGCCTTTTCCCTGGCGCGCTGGAAGATCAGCCGGATGTGACGCTCGGTCTCCCCCACGAACTTGTTGAGCAGCTCGGGACCCTTGATGTTGAGGAAGTACGACTTGGCCTCGTGGGCGTCGTCGCCGCGGACCTCGGCCATCTTCTTGGCCAGCGAGTTGGCTACCGCCTTGGCGATCAGTGTCTTACCGCAGCCGGGTGGGCCGTAGAGCAGCACACCCTTGGGCGGGCGCAGCGAATACTCCCGGTAGAGCTCCTTGTGCAGGAACGGCAGCTCCACGGCGTCGCGGATCTGCTCGATCTGACGACCGAGACCACCGATGTCGCCGTAGCTGACGTCGGGCACCTCCTCGAGCACCAGGTCTTCGACCTCGGCCTTGGGGATGCGCTCGAACGCGTAACCGGCCTTGGTGTCGACCAGCAGCGAATCGCCGGGGCGCAGCTTGCGGGGACGCCGGTCATCGGACATGGCGTCCGGGTGGCGTTCGGGCAGGTCCTCGGCGACCAGCGGCTCGGCCAGCCACACGATGCGCTCCTCGTCGGCGTGACCCACCACCAGCGCCCGGTGGCCGTCGGCCAGCACCTCGCGCAGGGTGGAAATCTCGCCGACCGATTCGAAGGCGGTGGCCTCGACCACCGTCAGAGCCTCGTTGAGCCGCACCGTCTGGCCCTTTTTCAGCGTCGCGACGTCGATGTTCGGCGAGATGTTCAGCCGCATCCGGCGCCCGGAGGTAAACACGTCGACGGTGTCGTCCTCGTGGCTGCCCAGCAGCACGCCGTACCCGCTGGGCGGCTGACCCAGCCGGTCGACCTCCTCACGCAGCGCCAGCAGCTGCTGACGCGCGTCTTTGAGGGTGTCCATCAGCTTGGAGTTGCGCGCGGTCAGCGAGTCGATGTGCGCTTCGAGCTGCCGCACGTCGCGCCCGACCCGGGCGGTGTCCTGCGGTGTGTTGTCCAGCTGCTCGCGCAGCACTGCGGCCTCGCGGCGCAGCTCCTCCAGCTCGGCGAGGTCGTCGCCAGGCGTGAGCGACCCCCCGGAAGCGTCGAAGGCCTCAGAACGCCCTGAGTCTCCCATGTTGTCCATGCTGCGCTCCTTTCCCGAACTGGAAGTTGAAGCGACGGATACCTCAACGCTACCGGCCATTGTGCATTCGCGTGCGCAGTGGCAATCCGACACACCGGGAAACGCTGTTAGCCTTGGTAACGATTCAAGCCGTCGAAAGGACCTTTGTGACCGTGAAATACCTAGCCACAGGCATCGCAGCAGCCGCGCTCGTCGGGGCCGCCGCAGCAGGTGTGACCTCGGTTGCAACCGTCACTCCGCAGGTGCAGTTGACGGTGTTCGGCGCGCCGCTGCCGCTGGACCCGCCGGCCGCGGTGCCGGCGCCGGAGCAGCTGACCGACGTCCTCAACACGCTGGCCGACCCGGGTATCCCCGCTGCCGGCAAGTCGTACCTGATCGAGGGCGGGCTGGGCCCGGTCGAGAGCAGCATCATGGACCGCAAGATGGCCAAGGCCGCCGCGAACGGCAAGTTCCCGCTGGCGATCAGCGTGGCCAACATCGCCCCGGCCGGCCTCGGCGCGGCCACCGCGGACGTCACCGCCTCCGGGCCGCAGATGGAGCCGCGCACGGTCAACCTGACGTTCGTGGACCAGGGCGGCTGGAAGCTGTCCAAGACGTCGCTGATGACGCTGTCGCAGATGACCTCGTCGAACTGACCCCGACTGGATGTCCCGGCAGCGCATCGCCGTGAGCACCGCCGTGGCGGTGGTGCTGGCGCTGTCGGGCTGTACCGGCCATCAGGCGGCGCCACCGACGGCCGAACTGCCGCCGACGTCGACCACGACGGTGGCGGCAGAACCGCCGGCTTCGGCGATGCCGGCACCTGAGGCGCTGACCGATGTGCTGTACCGCCTGTCCGACCCGGAGGTTCCCGGGGTGGAGAAGGTGGGCCTCATCGAGGGCGCCAAGCCCACCGACGCCGAGACCATCGACAAGTTCGCCACCGCGCTCAAAGACGGCGGGTACCTGCCGCTGAAACTCGAGGCCGCCGGGCTGACCTGGTCGGACCGCCACCCGGGCAACCTGACCGCCGACGTCACCGTCGACACCGCCAACCCCGACACCGGCGGGTTCGCGTTCCCGATGGAGTTCAGGCCGCACGACGGAGGCTGGCAGCTGTCGCAGGAGACCGCCAAAACGCTGTTGGCATTCGGCAAGGCGCACGCCGGATCCACCGCGCCCGCCACGCCGTAGCCATGTGGATCGGCTGGTTGGAGTTCGACCTGCTGCTCGGGGACGTGCATTCGCTCAAAGAGAAGCGGTCGGTGGTGCGCCCGATCGTCGCGGAGTTGCAGCGCAAGTTCAATGTCTCAGCGGCCGAGACGGATTCGGCGGATCTGCACCGGCGCAGCGGGATCGGCCTGTCCGCGGTGTCCGGCGAGCGCGGTCGCCTGGTGGAGGTGCTGGACGCGGCCGAACGTCTGGTGGCCGCCCGCCCGGAGGTCGAGCTGCTGTCGGTGCGCCGCGGGCTGCGCCGCAGCGACGACTAGGGCTGTGACGCAAGCCGTTTCACCGATCACACCGGGCGTTTACGCCCCAGCCGCGTCGGGGTGACGGTGCCCGGCGCCAGTCGGCGCGCGACGACCAGAAACGCGGTGTGGCCACGCATCGCGTGCTGCGGTCGCACCGCCAGGCCGACGACGTTCCAGCCGCGCTGCAACGTCTCCCACGCCCGCGGTTCGGTCCAGCACTGCTGTTGCCGCAGCGCCTCCACCACCTCGGAGAGCTGGGTGACGGTGGCGACGTAGACCACCAGCACCCCACCGGGAATCAGCACCCGCGACACGGTGTCGAGCACCTCCCACGGCGCCAGCATGTCCAGCACCACCCGGTCGATCGATCCGGCCGGCAGGTCGCATTCGGCGACGTCACCCATCACCAGCTGCCAGTTGTCGGGCAGGTGCCCGACGAAGGTCTCGACGTTGCGGCGGGCATGCTCGGCGTGGTCGTCGCGCAGTTCGTAGGAGACCACCCGGCCCTCGGGCCCGACGGCGCGGAGCAAGGACAGCGTCAACGCGCCCGAGCCGGCGCCGGCCTCCAGCACCCGGGCCCCGGGAAAGATGTCGCCCTCGTGGATGATCTGCGCGGAATCCTTGGGGTAGATCACCTGCGCTCCGCGCGGCATCGACATCACGTAGTCGACCAGCAGCGGCCGCAGCACCAGGAACGGGTCGCCGTTGGCGGACTTGACCACGCTGCCGTCCGGCAGCCCGATCACCTCGTCGTGCGGGATGGCGCCGCGATGGGTGTGGAAGTCACCGCCGGGAACCAGCACCGTGGTGTAGCGGCGGCCCTTGGCGTCGGTGAACTGGGCCCGATCGCCCGCTTGGAAGATCCCGGATTCGGACACAGCAGTCAACACTAAAGCGTGTTCGACGAACTGGTTGTCGGCGCATGCCCGTAGGGTGCCTGACTATGAGCCGGCCCGCGTTGTCCCCGTCGCGTGCGGTCGACTTCAAACAGTGCCCGCTGCTGTACCGCTTCCGGGCGATCGACCGGCTGGCCGAGGCACCGTCGGCGGCGCAGCTGCGCGGCTCGGTGGTGCACGGCGCACTGGAGCGGCTCTACGCGCTGCCGGCGCCGCAGCGTGACCCCGAGGCGGCTGCGGGCCTGGTGGTTCCGTCGTGGGAGCAGCTGATCAGCGCCGAGCCGGGCCTGGGCGACGGGCTCGACACCGACAAGCTGCTGGCCGAGGCCCGCAGGCTGCTCACCGGCTACTACCGGCTGGAGGATCCGCGCCGCTTCGATCCGCAGAGCTGCGAGCAGCGCGTCGAGGTCGAGCTGGCCGACGGGACCCTGCTGCGGGGTTTCGTCGACCGCATCGACGTGGCGCCGTCGGGCGGGCTGCGGGTGGTCGACTACAAGACCGGCAGAGCACCGTCGGCGACCAGGGCGTCGGCCGAATCGAAGGCGCTGTTCCAGATGAAGTTCTACGCGGTGGCGCTGCTGCGATCACGCGGGGTGCTGCCCGCACAGCTGCGGCTGATCTACCTCGCCGACGGCCAGCTGCTGGACTACGCCCCTGACCACGCGGAGCTGCTGCGTTTCGAGAAGACTTTGATCGCCATCTGGCGGGCCATCCAAACCGCCGGCGCCACAGGTGATTTCCGGCCCAACCCCTCGCGGTTGTGTGACCGTTGCGCGCACCGCGCGCTGTGCCCGGCGTTCGGCGGGACCCCGCCGGCCTACCCCGGCTGGCCCGCGGACCAAGCGGCGTGAACGGCAGCTACTACCGTCGGGTGCCGGGCTGCCAGGCGGACGACGTCGTCTTCGAAGCCACCGATTTCACCCGCAGCAACTGGGGTCCCCTGCAGCACGGCTCACCCCCACTGGCGTTGCTCACCCGGGAGATCGAGGGCCTGATCGCCGGATCGGGCCAGCGGGTCGCCCGGTTGAGCCTGGACATCCTGGGCGCGATACCGGTGGCCCGGGTGCGGGTGAAGGCCCGGGTGCAGCGGCCCGGGCGGCGAATCTGCCTGCTGGAAGCCGAGATGCATGCCGACGACGACCGTCCGGTGGCGCGGCTGAGCGCATGGGCGCTGGCGACCGCGGACACCGCGGCGGTGGCCGCCGACCGGCACCCGCCACTGGCCGATGGGCCGTCACTACCGCCGCCGGAGTGGTTCGCCCAGGCCAGCGGATACGCGCACTCGGTGAGTTGGCGGGTGCAGCCGGACTCCGCCGACGGCGCCGCGGTGGCCTGGCTGAGCCCGCAGGTTCATCTGGTCGACACCGAGCAGACCACCGCGCTGCAGCGGCTGGCGATGGTGGTCGACTCGGCCAACGGAGTCGGCGCCGCCCTGGACACCGATGAGTACATGTTCATGAACACCGACACCGTCGTGCACCTGCACCGGCTGCCGGCCGGCGAGGAGTTCGGCCTGCGGGCCCGCGCCTCTATCGGACCGGACGGCGTCGGCGTGACCACCGCGGAGTTGTTCGACCGCAACGGGTTCATCGGAACGTCAGCGCAGACGCTGCTGGTGCAGCGACGCTGAACGTCTCAGCTCACACGACCGCGGTGAATGCGGCGATGGCGATCCCGCCCAGCACGGCGACACTGTCCTCCAGCAGCGCGATCGGCAGGTCGTGACCGCCGTTGGCGGCGACCAGGCGCTGCCGCGCGGCAAGACCGCCCAACGTACCGATCACCGCGCCGATCACGGCCGCCCCCAGTGCCGTCCAGGTGAAGTTCCACGCGGTACCGAGCACCGCACCGGCGAACCCGCCCAGCAGGATCCGCGCGGCGAACTGCATGGGCACGGTGCGCTTCGGGGCGTTGGGCAACTGGTCGGTGATGAATTCGACGATCGCCAGCACCGTCAAGATGGTGACGGTCACCGGATGGCTCAACCACTCGGCCCAGGTGCCGTTCAGGTTGATCCAGTGCAAAGCGGCCGCCCAGGCCATCACCGCCGGCGCGGTCAGCGCACGCAGGCCGGCGACGGTACCGATCAACAGCGCGAGGAGCAGCACGATGAGATGCGTCACTAGAACCTCCTAGGGTCTCCCGGACGCTAACACGGCGGCAGCTCATCTACCTGCACTGATCAAAATCGGCAGAATCTGATATCTGAGGCGAGGATGGCCTTGGCTCCGATGGCGGCCAGTTCGTCCATGATCGAGTTGACGTCACGGCGCGGGACCAGCGCGCGCACCGCTACCCAGTCCGGCTCGGCCAGCGGGGCGATGGTCGGAGACTCCAGTCCCGGGGTGATCGCGGCAGCCTCCTCGAGAGCCGCCCGCGGACAGTTGTAATCCAGCATCAGGTACTGCTGGCCGAAGACCACGCCGCGCACCCGGCCCGCCAGCTGATCACGGGCTGCGGCCGTCTGTTGGCTGCGGCCATTCGGCTTCGCGGCCTCGATGAGCACCGCCTCCGAATCGCACAGCGTCTCACCGAAAGCCACCAGGCCATGCTGACGCAAGGTGCGGCCCGACCCGACCACGTCGGCGATCGCGTCGGCTACCCCGAGCTGAATCGAGATCTCCACCGCGCCGTCCAGTCGGATGACCGTTGCCTCGATCCCCTTGGCCGCCAGGTCTTTCCGAACGATGTTGGGATAGGCGGTGGCGATGCGCTTGCCGGCCAGATCCGCCACTGCCCAGTCCCGCCCGGCCGGGGCGGCGTAGCGGAACCGCGACGAGCCGAATCCCAGCGCCAGCCGTTCGCGCACCGGCGCAGTGGATTCCAGCGCCAGGTCCCGGCCGGTGACCCCCAGGTCCAACTCCCCCGACCCGACGTAGATGGCGATGTCCTTGGGCCGCAGGAAAAAGAACTCGACCTTGTTGGTCGGGTCGATGACCGTCAGGTCCTTGGCGTCGGAGCGGCTGCGGTAGCCGGCCTCGGCCAGCATCGCCGCGGCGGATTCACTGAGCGCCCCCTTATTGGGGACGGCGACACGCAACATACTCACAGCTTCCGGTAGACGTCGGCCAGCGTCAGCCCGCGCGAGATCATCAGCACCTGGGTCCAGTACAGCAGCTGGCTGATCTCCCCGGCCAGCGCGTCATCGGACTCGTGCTCGGCGGCCATCCATACCTCGCCGGCCTCCTCCAGAATCTTCTTGCCGACGCTGTGTACCCCGGCGTCCAGCGCGGCCACGGTGGCGCTGCCGGCCGGTCGGGTCGCAGCGCGTTCACCGAGCTCGGCGAACAGCTCCTCGAAGGTCTTCACGAGCAGGGATTGTTTCATGCGCCATCAGAAGCCGTCACGGCAGTTTCGCTCCGGGGGCGGGCCGCCACCGGTGTGAGCGTCGCCCGCCACCGGTGTGAGCGTGCACAGATGTACAGCATTTACGGCGTGTCGGCGGGCAAACACGCGCGCTCGCGCTCGTGGGGAGTGGGGGTGGGGGTGGGAATGGGGGTGGCCAGGTCGGTGTAGATGTCGTGCAGGTCCGCCGGCGCGAGACCGGCCAGGGAAGCCACCTGGCGACGCCGCGGCCCGCCGGGCACCGGAATCGCATTCGGCGCCACCAGCACCGCGCAGCCCGCCGCCTCGGCGGCGGCTGCGCCGGTCGGCGAATCCTCCACCGCCAGACACCAGCGCGGGTCGAGCTCCAGCAGCTGCGCAGCCCGAAGATAGGGATCCGGTGCCGGCTTGCCGCGGTCTACCTCGTCGCCGCAGACCACCGCCGCGAAATAATGCCGGCCGATGGTGTCCAGCGCCCGCTCGGCCAGCGCCCGCGGGGTGTTGGTCACCAGCGCCACGGGCATGGCCGCCGCGGCCAGTCCATCGAGCAGCTCCCGGGCGCCGTCGCACCAGGGCAGGCCGGTGTCGAACAGCCCGGCGGTGTAGTCGTGCAGCCAGTGCGCCGAATCGGCCATCGCCGCCGGGTCGAGCGGCAGCCCCAGATCGTCGTAGACGATGCGCATGGTGTTCTCCGCGCAACCACCGACCGTCGCCGCCCGGACCTCCGGCCTCAGCACCCCGCCGAGGCGGTCATAGAGCGCGTCCATCGCGACATCCCACAGCTTCTCGGAGTCGACCAGGGTGCCGTCCATGTCGCACAGCACCGCGCGCAAGGCTCAGTCCTCCGGGTTGTAGCCGAGGTTGGCGCCGAGCCAGCGCTCGGCTTCGGTCAGGGTCCAGCCCTTGCGCTTCGCGTAGTCGGCGACCTGGTCCTGGGCCAACCGGCCGATGACGAAGTACTGCGATTGCGGGTGCGAGAAGTACAGGCCGCTGACCGCGGCGCCGGGCCACATCGCCATCGAGTCGGTCAGCTCGATGCGGGTCCGCTCGTGGACGTCCATCAACTTCCAGATCGTCGCCTTCTCGGTGTGCTCCGGGCAGGCCGGGTAGCCCGGGGCGGGGCGGATTCCCTGGTACTTCTCGGCGATGAGTGCCTCGTTGTCCAAGGTCTCGTCGGGCTGGAATCCCCAGAACTCCTTGCGAACCCGCTGGTGCATCCGTTCGGCGAAGGCCTCCGCCAGCCGGTCGGCGACCGACTCCAGCAAGATAGCGCTGTAGTCGTCGAGGTCCGCCTTGAACTCCGCGATCTTCTCTCCGCTGCCGAGCCCCGCGGTGACGGCGAAGGCGCCGATGTAGTCGGCCAGACCGGTGTCTTTGGGGGCGATGAAGTCGCCCAGCGACCGGTTCGGGATGCCGGCCCGGTGCGCACCCTGCTGGCGCAGGTTGTGGAACATGGTCAGCACCTCGGTACGGGACTCGTCGGTGTAGACCTCGACGTCGTCGCCGACCGCGTTCGCCGGGAAGAACCCGATCACCGCGTTGGCCGTCAGCCACTTCTCCTCGATCGCACGGTCGAGCATCTGCTGGGCGTCCTCGTACAGCTTGCGGGCGGCCTCACCCGACGCCGGGTTGTTGAGGATGTCGGGAAAGCGGCCCTTCATCTCCCAGGCGTTGAAGAACGGCTGCCAGTCGATGTACTCGCGCAACTCGGCGAGGTCGTAGTCGAGAAACTCCCGCACGCCGAGACCCTGGACGGGCACCGGCGGCGTGTAGCCGTCCCACTCGATCGGCGTCCGGTTCGCGCGGGCCTTCTCCAGCGGCACCATCGGCCGCTCGTTCTTCTGGGCGTGCCGTTCCCGCAGCGACGCGTAGTCGGCCGCGGTCTGCTCAAGCAGCGCAGGCCGTTGCTTGTCGTCGAGCAGCGCGGCAGCGACCGGCACCGAGCGGGACGCGTCTTTGACCCAGATCACCGGACCGCTGCGCCGCGGCGCAATCTTCACTGCCGTGTGGGCGCTCGAGGTGGTCGCGCCGCCGATCAGCAGCGGGATCTGCAGGCCTTCGCGTTCCATCTCCGCGGCGAAGCCGGCCATCTCCTCCAGCGACGGGGTGATCAGGCCGGAGAGGCCGACCATGTCGGCGTCGTATTCGTTGACCGCGGCCAGGATCTTGTCGGCGGGCACCATCACACCGAGATCGACGACGCTGTAGTTGTTGCACTGCAGCACGACCCCGACGATGTTCTTGCCGATGTCGTGGACGTCGCCCTTCACGGTCGCCATCACGATCGTGCCGTTGGTGTGATCGCCCTCGCCGGGTTGCTTCTCCGCCTCGATATACGGCAGCAGGTACGCCACGGCCTTCTTCATCACCCGGGCCGACTTCACCACCTGGGGCAGGAACATCTTGCCCGCACCGAACAGGTCGCCGACGACGTTCATGCCGTCCATCAGCGGGCCCTCGATCACCTCGATCGGCCGACCGCCCGCGGCCGCGATCTCGGCCCGCAGCTCCTCGGTGTCTTCGTCGACGTGGGCATCGATCCCCTTGACCAGGGCATGCGTGATCCGCTCGCGGACCGGGAGGCTGCGCCACTCGGCTGCCGAGGGATCTTCGGCCTTCTCGGAGGAGTTGAACCGTTCGGCGATCTCCAGCAGCCTCTCGGCGGCATCCTCGCGACGGTTCAGCACGACGTCCTCGATCCGTTCCCGCAGCTCGGGCTCGATCGAGTCGTAGGGCACCAGCGCACCGGCGTTGACGATGCCCATGTCCAGGCCGGCCTTGATGGCGTGGTACAGGAACACCGCATGAATCGCCTCGCGGACCGGGTTGTTGCCCCGGAACGAGAACGACACGTTCGAGATGCCGCCGGAGATGAGCACCCCGGGCAGGTTCTCCTTGATCCAGGCGCAGGCCTCGATGAAGTCGATCCCGTAGGTCGCGTGCTCCTCGATGCCGGTCGCCAGGGCGAAGCAGTTCGGGTCGAAGATGATGTCCTCGGCCGGGAAGCCGACCTGTTCGGTCAGGATCCGGTAGGCCCGCCCGCAGATCTCCTTGCGGCGCTCCAGGTTGTCGGCCTGCCCCTGCTCGTCGAAGGCCATCACCACGACGGCGGCGCCGTACTTGCGGCACAGCCGCGCCTCGTGGATGAACTTCTCCTCGCCCTCCTTCATGGAGATCGAGTTGACGATCGGCTTGCCCTGCACGTTCTTCAGGCCCGCCTCGATGACCTCCCACTTGGAGGAGTCGATCATCACCGGGACCCGGCTGATGTCCGGCTCGGACGCGATCAGTTTGGTGAACCGGTCCATCGCGGCGACGCCGTCGATCATGCCCTCGTCCATGTTGATGTCGATGACCTGCGCACCGACCTCGACCTGCTGTAGCGCGACCGACAGTGCGGTGTCGTAGTCCTCGGCCTTGATCAGGTTGCGGAACCGGGCCGAGCCGGTGATGTTGGTGCGTTCACCGATGTTGACGAACAGTGAGTCGTCGGTGATGTTGAGCGGTTCCAGGCCCGACAGGCGGGTGGCCACCTCGATCTTCGGCAGCTCGCGCGGCGGCTTGCCCTCGACGACCCTGGCGATCTCGGCGATGTGCTCCGGCGCCGTTCCGCAGCAACCCCCGACCAGGTTGACCAAGCCGGCGTCGGCGAAGTCGGCGATGTAGCCGGCCTGATGTTCCGGGGACTCGTCGTATTCGCCAAAGGCGTTGGGCAGGCCGGCATTCGGGTAGCACGAGATGAAGGTGTCCGCGATCCGCGCCATCTCGGCGATGTAGGGCCGCATCTCCGGCGCCCCCAGCGCACAGTTGAGGCCCACCGCGACCGGCTTCGCGTGCCGGATCGAGTTCCAGAACGCCTCGGTGACCTGGCCCGACAACGTCCGCCCGGAGGCATCGGTGATGGTGCCGGAGATGATGACCGGCCAACGGCGTCCGCGCTCCTCGAATAGCGTCTCGACGGCGAACACCGCCGCCTTGGAGTTCAGCGAGTCGAAGATCGTCTCGATGAGCAGGATGTCGGCGCCGCCGTCGACCAGGCCGTTGGCGGCCTCGAGGTAGGCCGCGACCAGCTGGTCGTAGGAGACGTTGCGGGCGCCGGGGTCGTTGACGTCCGGTGAGATCGACGCGGTCCGCGTCGTCGGCCCGAGCGTGCCCGCCACGTAGCGGGGCTTCTCCGGGGTGCTGAACTCGTCGGCCGCCTTGCGAGCCAGAGCGGCGCCGGCGTAGTTCAGTTCGTAGGCCAGTTCCGCCATGTCGTAGTCGGAGAGCGAGATCGCGGTCGAGTTGAACGTGTTGGTCTCCAGGATGTCCGCGCCCGCCTCGAGGTACTCGCGGTGAATTCCCTCGATGATCTGCGGCTGCGTGCACGTGAGCAGGTCGTTATTGCCCTGCAGAGGGGTCGCCCATTCGGCGAACCGCTCGCCGCGGTAACCGGCCTCGTCCGGGCGGTCCCGCTGAATCGCCGTGCCCATCGCGCCGTCGATCACCATGATCCGACGGCGCAGAGCGGCGGTCAGCTCGTCGGTGCAGTCGGGCCGGATGTTGGGCTCAAAGGTGTTCACGCGGGTTCCTTCCATGACGGAAGGCGTCCTTAACTCTGCCGAGCGTGGCGGTCACCGGCAGAACCGGCGAACCGTTGCAACGCCTCTCGGCGGTGAAAAGTCTACGTTGTCACCCGGCGTCGGGACGAATGCCCCGATGAACAAGCCGACTCAGCCGGTCGGGTAGAGCCCATGATCTTTACGCAGGCCTTAGGCTGAGTTGGTGACCCGACCGGACGACGGCACTGCGTTTCCCGACCTGCACGACACCATCGTGGTGGCCGCATTCGAGGGCTGGAACGACGCCGGCGACGCCGCCAGCGATGCGGTGCAGCATCTGTCCAGCATCTGGGGGGCTCAGCTGATCGTCGACATCGACGACGAGGCCTACTACGACTACCAGGTGAATCGGCCGGTGATCCGCCAGCTCGACGGCGTCACCCGCGAGCTGGTGTGGCCGTCGATGCGAATTTCGCACTGCCGGCCGCCGGGCAGCGACCGCGACATCGTGCTGATGCACGGCGTGGAGCCCAACATGCGGTGGCGGACCTTCTGCGCGGAACTGCTGGCGGTCATCGAGCAGCTCGACGTCGACACCGTGGTGATCCTGGGTGCGCTGCTGGCCGACACCCCCCACACCCGTCCGGTGCCGGTGTCCGGGGCGGCGTACTCGGCGGAGTCGGCGAGCCGCTTCGGCCTGACCGAGACCCGCTACGAGGGCCCCACCGGGATCACCGGCGTATTCCAGGACGCGTGTGTGGCGGCCGGGATTCCGGCGGTGACGTTCTGGGCGGCGGTGCCGCACTACGTCTCGCAACCGCCCAATCCCAAGGCGACGGTCGCGCTGCTGCGTCGCGTCGAGGACGCCCTCGACGTCGAGGTGCCGCTGGGCGATCTGCCGGCCCAAGCCGAGGAGTGGGAGGAGGCGGTCACCGAGATGGCCAGCGAGGACGAAGAGATCGCCGACTACGTGATCTCGCTGGAGGAACGCGGCGACGCCGAGGTCGACATGACCGAGGCGCTGAACAAGATCGACGGCGACGCGCTGGCCGCCGAGTTCGAGCGCTATCTGCGCCGCCGCCGGCGCTGACTCACTTCTCGATGGAACCGGTGTAGCTGCTGGTGGAGCGGCCCAGCGCGGCGACCTCGGCGTCCATCCGGGGCACCGCCTCCGCGGCGACCTTGCGGACCGGCGCCTCACCCCACGGGCTGGACAACAGCGGCTTGAGCCAGCGGAACAGCCCCACCCAGCCCGGGCAGTACACCCGGGTACGGCGCTCTTCGATGCCCTTGACGAAGGCGTCGGCGCACTCCCCGACCGACGTGGTCTTGTTCATCGGCCACGGCAGCTTGGACAGCATCTCGTTGGCGCTCGGCAGGTCCTTCTTGGTGTCGCGGACCAGCGCGGTGTCGATCCAGGACATGTGCGCCGAGCCGACGGTCACTCCGAGGTGGGCCACCTCGAGGCGCAGCGTGTTGGCCAGGTGTTCCACCCCGGCCTTCGACGCGTCGTAGGGCAGCATTCCCGGGGCCGCGGCGAACGCCGCCAGCGAGGACACGATCAGCACGTAGCCGCGGCGGTCGATGACGGCGGGCAGGGTGGCCCGAACCGTGTTGAACACCCCGACCAGGTTGACGTCGATGACCTGCCGGAACGCCACGGGATCGACGCCGAGCACCGACCCGTAGCTGGCGATGCCGGCGTTGGCCACCACGGTGTCGATGCGCCCGAAGCGCTCGACGGCCGCATCGGCGGCAGCCTGCATGGCATCCAGGTCGCGCACGTCGGCGGCGACGGCCAGCACCCGGTCACCGCCGAGTTCGTCGGACAGCGCCGTGAGCTGGGCCTGGTCCAGGTCGGTCAGCACCAGCTTGGCGCCCTGGGTGTGCAGCCTCCGGGCCGCCTCGGCGCCGATACCGTGCGCGCCGCCGGTGATGAAGATGACTTGGGAGTGAATGGCAACCATGCGGCCAAAATACTCCCGGCGCAGCTCGGGGCGATAGCGCCTAGAGGGATATGCCCAGCAGTGCGTCGACCGCGGTGGCCACCAGCCTCGGCGCGGCGGTGTCGTGCCCGCCGTACTCGAGTGCGTCGGTAACCCAACCATCCAGGGCGGCAAGCGCTTTGACGGTGTCCAGATCATCGGCGAGATAGCGGCGCACCCGTGCGATGACGTCACCGGCGTCGGGCCCGGCCGGCAGCGTGGTCGCGGCACGCCAGCGGGTCAGCCGGGCCCCGGCCGCCTGCAGGATCTCGTCGTCCCAGAACCGGTCGCTGCGGTAGTGCCCGGACAGCAGGCCCAGCCGGATCGCCGCCGGGTCCACGCCCTGGGCACGCAGCTTCGAGACCAGCACCAGGTTGCCGCGGCTCTTGGACATCTTGTGACCGTCCCAGCCGATCATTCCGGCGTGCACGTAATGCCGGGCGAATCGGCGCTCCCCGGTGAGGGATTCGGCGTGGGCGGCGGAGAACTCGTGGTGCGGGAAGATCAGGTCGGATCCGCCGCCCTGGATGTCGAGGCCGGTGCCGATGCGGCTCAGGGCGATCGCGGTGCACTCGACGTGCCAGCCGGGCCGCCCGGCGCCGAACGGCGCGGGCCAGCTGGGTTCACCGGGCCGGGCGGCGCGCCACAGCAGGGCGTCCAGCGGATCGCTCTTGCCGTCCCGGTCCGGATCTCCGCCGCGCTCACCGAACAGCTCCAGCATGGTGGCGCGGTCGAAGCCGGACTCGTAGCCGAACTGATCGGTGGCGTCGGCGCGGAAGTAGACGTCGGGGTGCTCACCGTCGACGATGTAGGCCGATCCGGCGGCCAGGAACTTTTCCACCACTTCTACTACTTCGTCCACGGCCTCGGTGACCGCCACGTAGTGCTGCGGCGGCAGTATCCGCAGCGCGGCCATGTCCGCGCCGAAAAGCTCGACCTGATCGGCCGCCAGGCTCTGCCAGTCCACGCCGTCGCGGTCGGCGCGCTCGAGCAGCGGATCGTCGACGTCGGTGACGTTCTGCACGTAGTTCACCTGATGACCCGCGTCGAGCCAGAGCCGGTGAATCAGGTCGAAGACCAGGTAGGTGGCAGCGTGGCCGAGATGGGTGGCGTCGTAGGGGGTGATGCCGCAGACGTACATGGTGGCCGTCGGGCCCGGCGACACCGGGCGGACCTGCCGGTCGGCGGTGTCATACAGGCGCAGCGCCGGGCCGCGCCCGGGCAGGACCGGAACAGCCGGCGCGGACCACGATTGCATGCCCTCGACTGTAAGGCCGTCCGCTACAGGACTGTCCGCCGCATCGCGTCCAGCAATGTCGGCGCCACATCCGGCCGGCACATCAGCAGGTCGGGCAGGTACGGGTCGGGGCGGTTGTAACGCAGCGGCGACCCGTCCAGCCGGGACGCGTGCAGGCCGGCCGCCAGCACCACTCCGGCCGGTGCCGCCGAATCCCACTCCCACTGCCCGCCGGCGTGCAGGTAGGCGTCCACGTCACCGCGCACCACGGCCATCGCCTTGGCGCCCGCCGAGCCCATCAGCACCGGCTCGATCGGCAGGACGGCCCGGATGAGGCGCACCACCGAGGGCATCCGGGAGGCGCTGACCGCGACCCGGATGGGGTCCGGACTGGCCGGCTCGGCGCCCGAGGTGACGGTGTCGGTGCGGAAGACGACGTTGCCGCGGGCCGGCAGCGACACCGCGGCATCGGTGATGGCCCCGGCCCCGCCGGGCAGGCCGTCGCGCTGCCACAGCGCGATGTGCACCGCCCAGTCGTCACGACCGGGCGTGGTGAACTCGCGGGTGCCGTCGAGCGGGTCGATGATCCAGACCCGGTCGGAGCGCAGCCGGGCCAGATCGTCGGGGGATTCCTCGCTGAGCACGGCGTCATCGGGCCGCGTTTCCCGCAGCCGGTCGAGGATCAGGTCGTTGGCGCGCGCGTCCCCGGCGTCGCCGAGGCGCCACGGGTGACCGAACCCCACCTCGTCGCGGACCTCCAGCAACAGCTTTCCGGCCTCGACGGCCAGTTCGGCGGCCAGCGCCGCATCGGTCAGCGTCACCCTGGAAGTATCCCCGACCGCGCCGGGGCGCCCGACCGCGAGCCGGTCAGAACGCCGGCCAGGGTATCGGTCGATGGCTGTTCGGCACGGGCATCACCGGATGCTCCCGCAGGTCCCGGACGCGCCGGCGCAGGGCGTTGAGCTCGGCGGAGGTCAGATGCGGTTCCAGGGTGCCGGCCAGCGGACCGTCCAGCGCCTCGGCCAACCGCGACAGCGACTGCAACGTGTCGGCATCCATGTCCTTCAGGGACTTGCCGGCCCAGCCCCACAGCACGGTGCGCAACTTGTCCTGGGTGTGCAGGCTCACCCCGTGGTCCACCCCGTACACCGTTCCGTCGATGCCGCACAGAATGTGCCCACCCTTGCGGTCGGCGTTGTTGATCACCACGTCGAAGACCGCGATGCGGCGCAGCCGGGCGTCATCGGCGTGCACCAGGACGACCGGGTCACCGGCGTAGTCGTAGGCCCGCAGCACCGACAGGTAGCCGCGCGGGATCTTGCCGACCGGCACCAGATCCACCAGATCGGGTCCCGACGGCGCGTCGCCGCCGTCGCCGGGCTGGTCCACCCACAGCTGCACCATGCCGGGTCCGGTCGGGCCGTCTCGAATAATGGTGTAGGGCACCAGGTTCCAGCCCAGCTCGACCGAGATCAGGTGCGCGGCGAGCTCGCGACCGGCCAGGGTGCCGTCCGGGAAGTCCCACAGCGGCTGCTCGCCGGCGATCGGCTTGTACACGCAGTGGGTGCGGTGCTCCCCCAGCGTCGCCTCGCACAGGAAGGTGGCGTTGCTCGCCGAGCGGATGCGGCCCAGGACGTCCAGCTCCCCGGAGCGCAGCGCCTCCCGATCGTCAGAGGTCGGCGTCATCGGGCTCATCGTCGGGCCCGAAGGCGCCCCGCCGATAGCCGTTGGTGCGGACGCAGATGTGGCCGGCCGGATCCAGCGGCTCGTCGCACAGCGGGCAGGGCGGGCGGCCCGCCGAGATGACCCGGTTGGACCGGGTGGCGAACTGCCGCGCCGACTCCGGGGTCAGGAACACCCGCACTGCGTCCGGGCCCTCGTCGGTGTCGTCGAGCACCACCGACGCATCGAATTCGGTGTCGCTGACCGCGAGCAGTTCGACCACCACAGTCTGCGCCTCGGAGTCCCAACCCAATCCCATGGTTCCGACCCGGAATTCGGCGTCCACCGGTGTCACCAGGGGGTTCAGGTCGTCGATCTCGGCCGGTTCCGGCGGTACCGGCGTACCGAATCGACGGTTGACCTCCAGCAACAGCGCGCCGATCCGCTCAGCGAGCACCGCGACCTGTTGCTTTTCCAGCACCACCGAGACCACCCGCTCGTCGTGCACCGCCTGCAGGTAGAAGGTGCGATTCCCGGGTTGGCCGACGGTCCCGGCCACGAAGCGGTCGGGCGTGCGGAAGACGTGGATTGCTCGAGACATGGCATCTCCAAAATACCGGCAGTCGGCAACCGCACCGGTATCCGCGTCGGCTAGGTGGTGGACCCACCGACCACGGCGTCGCTCGACGAGCCGTCCGCGGGTGGCGAATCCTTGACCGCGGCGGCCAGCGAGGCGCCGGTGTGGTTGAGGTGGATGACGAACGGGCGCAACGGCGTGTAGCGGATCACGCTCGCCGACGCCGGGTCGGCGGTGATGCGCTGGAAACCGTCCAGGTGCACACCGAGTGCGTCGGCGATCACGGCCTTGATGACATCGCCATGGGTGCACGCCAACCACAGCACGTCGGCTCCGTGCTGCTGCGCCAGCCGCCGGTCGTGGTCCCGCACAGCGGTGACCGCACGAGCCTGCACCTGCGCCAGTCCTTCGCCCTCGGGGAAGATCGCCGCGCTGGGCTGAGCCTGCACCACCCGCCACAGCGGTTCCGACGTCAGCTCGGTGATCTTGCGCCCGGTCCAGGTCCCGTAGTCGACCTCGGCGAGCCGGTCGTCGATCACCGGTTGCAGCCCGAGCGCGGCGGCCAGCGGTTCGAGGGTGCTGCGGCAGCGCAGCAGCGGTGAGCGCACCAGGGCCTTGATCGGCAGGCCGTCGAGCCGGTCGACGAGCTGTGCCGCCTGCTCCCGCCCCCGGTCGTCGAGCTCGATGCCTTCGGTTCGCCCTGCCAGCACCCCGCCGGTGTTCGCGGTGGACCGGCCGTGCCGCAGCAGGATGACGGTCATGGCCGGCCCGCCAGCACGCCGGTGGCCAGCAGGACCAGGATCGTCGTCCCTGCCAGCACCCGATACCCGACGAACCAGTACATGCTGTGGGTGACCAGGAACTTCAGGAACCACGCCACCGCCGCCCAGCCCACCGCGAAGGCGATCAGGGTGGCCACCACCAGTTGCGGCCCGGCGGCGCTCATCCCGGCGCCGGCCGGGTGAAACGCGTCGGGCAGGGAGAACAGCCCGGAGGCGAACACCGCCGGGATGGCCAGCAGGAATCCGAAGCGGGCGGCCAGCTCCCGGTCCAGTCCGGCGAACAGCCCGGCGCTGATGGTCGCGCCGGACCGCGACACGCCGGGCACCAGCGCAAGGGTCTGTGCCGAGCCCACCAGGACAGCGTCGCGCCAGGTCAGCTGCTTGGCGTGGCGGGTCTGCCGGCCGAGGTACTCGGCGGCGGCGATCACCGCCGAGAACACCACCAGCGCGGTGGCCACCACCCACAGGTTGCGGACCCCGGAGCGGATCTGGTCGGTGAACACCAGGCCCAGCACACAGATCGGGATGGTGCCGATGATGACGTACCAGCCCATCCGGTAGTCGGCTTCGCGGTCGGCGGCCAGCCGTGTCCCGGTCAGCGCCGACGCCACCCCGGACAGCCAGGCCGTGGCGATCCTGGCGATGTCCTTGGCGAAATAGACCAGCACGGCCACCTCGGTGCCGAGCTGGGTCACCGCGGTGAACGAGGCTCCCGCGTCACCGGCGAAGAACAGCCGTGACACCAGCGCCAGGTGCCCCGAGGACGAGACCGGCAGAAACTCGGTGAGCCCCTGGACGATCGCCAGGACGATGACCTGGGGCCATGACATCGCGGGCTCCAGCACCGGCACGACCTCAGACACGCCAAAGACCGTACCGTGGGCCTCCCCCCAGCACCGATCGCGGGAGTGGCGCGAGCCGGTGGACCGGCGCACACTGAATTCACCGCTGCCGTCGTCACCGGCAGTGAACCCCGGGGGCGGTTCTGTCGTATTCCCCACCGGAAGGTTGGTGATGGAGATTCCGGAAGTCGGCGCCATGCGGACGCTCTATGACCAACACGCTGCCGCCCTGGCCCGCTATGCCCTCCGGCTGACCGGTGACCGCTCCCGGGCCGAGGACGTGGTCCAAGAGACGCTGCTGCGTGCCTGGCAGCATCCCGAGGTCGTCGACGACGCCTCCCGGTCGGCGCGGGCCTGGCTGTTCACCGTCGCGCGCAACATCGTCATCGACGAATACCGCAGCAAGAGGTTCCGCTCCGAAAAGCTCTCGACCAACGGCGACGGGCCGCCGGAACGGCCCGGCCCGGACGACCTCGGCATGGCGCTGGACCGGATGCTGATCACCGACGCGATGGCCGCGCTGTCCGCAGACCATCGTGCCGTGCTGCGGCGTTCCTACTATCAGGGCTGGAGCACCGCCCAGATCGCCACCGACCTCGGGATCGCCGAAGGCACCGTGAAATCGCGACTGCACTACGCCCTGCACGCACTGCGCAATTCGCTGGACGAGATGGGAGTGACGCGATGACGGGCCACTTCGACCCGGGACCGATCAACGGCAACGGCAACAGCAACGGTCACGGTCACCCCTATACGACCTGGGACGCCGCCTACGTGCTGGGATCGCTGTCCAACGCGGACCGTCACGAATTCGAGGCACACCTGGACCGCTGCTCGTCGTGCCGGGGCGCGGTCACCGAACTGGCCCCGCTGCCCCGGCTGCTCTCGCTGCTGTCCCGCGACGAGGTGACCGCCCTAGATGCGAGCCCGGCACTGTGCCCGGCGCCCGGTGGCGTCCGATCGCTGCCCGCGGCGGCTCCACCGGTGGAGACGGTCATGCCGCTCTTCCGGACCGGCAATTACGCTCCGGTGGCCGATGAATCGACCGCTTTCGACCTCCCCGTGGACGGGGTCATCCCTGCCGAACTGAACGGGTGGTACCTGCGCAACGGCCCGAATCCGCGAACCGCCGGCGGCCACTGGTGCATCGGCGACGGCATGGTGCACGGGATCCGGCTGATCCACGGCCGCGCGGCCTGGTATCGCAACCGCTGGGTGCATACCGACAGCTTCGAGCATCCGTCACCGCTGTACGGCGCCGACGGACGCCGCAACCTGCGCTCCAGCGTCGCCAACACCCACGTGGTGCGCCACGCCGGGAAGACCCTGGCGCTGATGGAGACGTCGCTGCCGTACCAGATCACCAACGACCTCGAGACGTTGGGCGCCTACGATTTCGGCGGCAAGCTGGCCGACGCGATGAACGCCCACCCCAAGATCTGCCCCGACACCGGTGAGCTGCACTTCTTCGGGTACGGCAGCCTGGTGCAACCGCACGTCACCTACCACCGTGCCGACGCCGGCGGTGAGCTGACCCTCAGCCGGCCCATCGACGTTCCGGCGCTCACCCTGATGCACGACTTCGCGCTCACCGGCGAGCACATCGTGTTCCTGGACCTGCCCATGCTGTTCGACCTGGATCTGGCTGTGACCATGGCCGACAACCCGGATCTGCCCTACCGGTGGGACGACTCCTATGGAGCCCGACTGGGCGTCCTGCGCCGCGACGACCCGTTCGGGGAACTGCGCTGGTTCGACATCGACCCGTGCTATGTCTTCCACATCGTCAACGCCTACGACGTCGCGTCGCCGGCAGGCGATTCGATTGTGCTGCAGGTGATCCGATACCCGGAGCTGTGGCGCGACGACAGCGCGTTCGATGCCTACGCGGCGCTGTGGCGCTGGACGATCGATCTGCGAACAGGCACCGTCGAGCAGGTTCAGCTCGATGACCGCGGCGTGGAGTTCCCGCGGATCGACGAGAGGCGATCCGGTCGCCCGGCCCGCTACGCCGTCACCGTCGGCACCAACGCCCTGGTGCGCTACGACCTGCGCGACGGCACCGCCGAGGAGCACCGGTTCGGCGCCGAGGGCCTGCGCGGCACCGCCGACGAGGCGGTCTTCGTCCCGGCGGACGGCCGGTCCGACGACGAATTGGCCGGTTGGTACCTGAGCTACGTCTACGACCCGTCCCGCGACGCCAGCGACCTGGTGATCATCGACGCCGCCGATTTCACCGGCGAGCCGGTGGCCCGCGTCCGGATGCCGCGGCGGGTGCCGCACGGGTTCCACGGCAACTGGCTCACCGCCTGATCGGGCGGCGGTGAACCAGCCGGGGTGGTCTTTCGTGTCATCACCGGGAGGTAAATCGCATGCCTATTGCGGCCGGCACGGTCACCGCCACGGTGAACACCAGAGACGCCCAGATCACGGCGCTCTATGACGAGCACGCGGCGGCCCTGCGGCGTTATGCCCTGCGCTTGACCGGCGACCGGGGCCGCGCCGAAGACGTGGTCCAGGAGACGCTGCTGCGGGCCTGGACACACCTGGAGATCACCGGTAACACGGCCCGTGCCTGGCTGTTCACCGTCGCCCGCCATCTGATCATCGACCAGAGCCGCAGTTCCCGGGCGCGCCATGAGGTCGGCTCGCTCGAGGACGCACCCGAGCCCGCCGGCCCCGATGAGGTCAACGCGACCCTGGATCGGATGCTGATCGCCAAGGCGTTCGGGCGACTGTCCCCCGAGCATCGCGAGGTGGTTCGCCGGTCGTACTACTGCGGCTGCACCACCGCGCGCATTGCCGCCGATCTCGGGATCGCCGAGGGTACCGTTAAGTCGCGGCTGCACTACGCCGTACGCGCGCTGCGGATCGCATTACAAGAGATGGGGGTGACCCGATGACACAGCGATGGGGTCACACCACGCCGGATGGGCGCGGTGAGCCCGGTGACGCACCGGACATCGGACATGCCTACGCCATGTGGGATGCCGCCTACGTGTTGGGGTCGCTGTCGGCGACCGACCGGGAGGCGTTCGAGGGGCACCTGAGTGGGTGCCCGTGGTGCCAGGGCGCGGTCGCCGATCTCGAGGAGATGCCGGCACTGTTGTCCCACCTCGACTTCGAGGACCTGGCGTTGCTCGATGCGGACTGCGACGAGGATCCGATACCGGCGCTGCCGGCGCCGCGCCCCCGGTTCCGGCCACGGCTGTCGTGGCTGGGATCCGCGGCCGCGGCCGCCGTACTGGCCACCGGCGTGTTCGTCGGTGTCGCCACTCAGTCGCCACCGCCGCCGAAAGTCGCGGCGATGCCGATGGTCCAGGTCAACACCGCACTGCTGGCGTCGACCGTCGCGCTCAGCGACCAGGACTGGGGCACGCTGATCGAGCTGCGCTGCGTCTGCCTTGCCGACAGCAGCGCCCCGCATGATCTGCTGGCGATGGTCGTCGTGGGCCGCGATGGCAGCCGCAACCGCCTGGCCAGCTGGGTGGCGAACCCCGGACATACGGCTACGCCCACCGGTAGCACCTCGATGTCGGCCGATCAGATCGCGTCGGTGCAGGTGGTGTCGGCGGACAGCGGCGAGGTGCTGTTGCAGCGCACGCTGTGATCCTTACCCGGGTACCGGGTCAGCGCGCCAGGCTGTGCACCATGCCGCCGAACACGGCGGGCAGGGCCGCGCAGGCCGGCACGATGGCTCGCCGGGCGGCGCGCGGTGAACTGGCCAGCACCAGTGTGCGGGTCAGCAGGCGGTAGTGGCGGGTGATCCGATGCCACGCCTGCTCGTAGGAGGCCGGGTTGTCGTCGACGATCGCGGCCACGGCCGCGGCGGCTTGTTTGACGGCCAGGCTGATGCCTTCGCCGGTCAACGCGTCCTCGTACCCGGCGGCGTCACCCACCAGCAGCACCCGCCCGGCGACCCGACGCGAAACGACCTGTCGCAGTGGGCCGCAGCCCCGGGCCGGACCCCGGCCGCAGTCCTGCAAATGGCGGGCCAGCCAGGGGAACCAGGCCAGGTCGGGGCGGCGTGAGGACAAGATCGCCACGCCCACCAGATCCGGTTGCACCGGCGTGACGTAGGCCTCGCCCCAGCGGGACCAGTGCACCTCGACGAACTCCGACCATGCCGGCACCGTGTAATGCCGGCGCACCCCGTAGCGCCGGGGGGCCCCGGCCACTGCCGGGATCCCGACCGCACGGCGCACCGTGGAGTGCAGCCCGTCGGCGCCGATGAGCCACCGCGCCCGGATTCCCGCTGCCGTCACCCCGTGGCGGTCCTGTTCGACGCTCGAGACCTTCGTGGTAACCCATTGGGCGCCTTGTTCTTCTGCGCGTGCGGTGAGCGCGGCCTGCAATGTGGTGCGGCGCACCCCCTGCCCGAGCGGACCGGAGAACCGCGCTTCGGCACGGTGCCGCTCACCCACGTAGGCGATCCCGGCCAGCGGCATCCCGGCCGGGTCGACCCCGATCGCGGCCAGTTCGGCCACCCCGCCGGGCATCAGTCCCTCCCCGCAGGCCTTGTCGATCGGGTCGGCGCGCGGCTCGGCCACGATCACCGAAAGTCCCTGCCGGCGAGCGCACAACGCGGCGGCCAGACCGCCGGGGCCGCCGCCGGCGACCAGGAGGTCGGCGTCGAAGGTCGTCATGCATACCCCAGCGCGGTGTTCTCCACCCGGATCCGCACCACCAGCAGCACTGCGTTGGCCACGCCGAAACCCACGGCGGTCATCCAGGCGGAGTGCACCAGTGGCAGAGCCAGTCCTTCGGCGATCACGGCCACATAGTTGGGGTGATGCAACCACCGGTAGGGGCCGGCCCGTACCAGGTCCGCCTGCGGGATCACGATCACCCGGGTGTTCCATCGCGGGCCCAGCGTGCCGATGCACCACCAGCGCAACGCCTGGCTCGCCACCACCACCGCCAGCATCGGCCAGCCCAGCCTCGGGATGAAGGCGCGTGGGGCCGCCCACACCTCGATCAGACAGCCGGCCAGAAGCGCCGCATGCAGCACCACCATCACCGGGTAGTGGCCGCGCCCGAACTCCGCACCGCCGTGCGCAAAGGCCCAGGCGGCGTTGCGCCGCGACACCACCAGTTCCACCAACCGTTCGATGCCGACCACGACGATCAACAGGGTGTACATGGGCTTACCAGCGCAGCAGGACGAGTTCGGAGCAGAACGCCGGCCCCATGGCCATCATCAAGCCCACCGATCCGGGCGGGGGCGGATCGGCCAGCGTTTCACGCAGCACGTCGAGCACCGAGACCGAGGACAGATTTCCGTTGTCCCGCAGTGATTTCCGGGTGTGATCCAGCGCATTGGCGCTCAGGTCCAAGCCGTTCTCGACGGCTTCGATCACCCGCGGGCCACCGGGGTGACAGATCCAGCTGGTGACATCGGAGGGCTCCAGTCCGTAGTCGGCGAGGAATTGGCGGACGTCCTCACCGAGATATTTCTCGGCGACGGTCGCCACGTCGGCGGACAGGATGATCCGGAATCCGTCGGTGCCGATGTGCCACCCCATGACGTCCTCGGTGTCCGGGTAGAGGTGGCTGCGGGTGGCCAGCACCGTCGGCCCCGCCGTCGAGCGTTCGCCGCCGGTCGCGATGACCGCACCGGCGCCGTCTCCGAACAGACTGGACGCGACCAGATTGGCCACCGAATTGTCATTGCGCTGAATGGTCAACGAGCACAATTCCACTGCGAGCAACGCCGCGACGTGACCGGGGAAGGCGCGCAGATAGTCATGCATGCGGGCCAGCCCGGCGGCACCGGCGACACAGCCGAGGCCGAACAGCGGGACCCGCTTGACGTCGGGCCGCAGCCCCACGCGCGCGGCCAGCCTCGCCTCCAGGGTCGGCACGGCAAGGCCTGTCACCGTCGTCGAAAAGATGATGTCGACCTCGGCGGGCTCGAGGCCGGCGGCGTCCAGCGCCGACAGCAGGGCTCGCTCACCGAGTTCCAGTGCCACATCGAGATAGACGTCATTGGCCTCGGTGAAGCTGCTCAGCTCGCCGTACCGCTCCAGGGGCAGCGCCAGCCGGCGATGGGAGACTCCGCTGGCGGCGCCGAAGCGCTCAAATTCCGGTCCAGCGAAACCCGCTAGGGCCGCGGTCATTTCGTCTTGACTGTAGCGGTGCGGCGGAAACGCGACGGTCGCCGAGGCAACGGTAGGAAATGTAGTCACATTCTGGATTACGCCGTCGCCGACTTCAGGGTTCAATACCGACCTAGAGTGTGAATCACATGAACCAAAGCGCCGTCCATTCCGTACGCAACTAGGGGATTGGCGACACCTGAATCGGAAGGATCCCGCGATGCTGCGCGGAGTCACTCGGGCTGCACTCACCGCGCCGCGACGCGTTGTCGCCGTGGCCGCCTTGGTGCTGATCGGCTCGGCCATCTTCGGCGCACCGGTAGCCGGAAAGCTGTCGGCGGGCGGGTTCACCGATCCGAATTCGGAATCGGCGCGGGCCGGCGAGGTCCTCGTCGACAAATTCGGCCAGAGTGACCAGCAGATGCTGATCACCGTCACCGACGCCGGCGGCGCCACCAGCGATCGGGCCACCTCGACCGGTACCGCGATCGTCGATCACCTGAAAGCCTCACCGTGGGTCTACGGGACCTCCTCGACCTGGACCGGCTCGCCCGGGCTGGTGAGCACCGACGGCACCTCGGGGCTGATCATCGCCCAGCTGAAGGGCGGTGAGAACAACGCCCAGCACTACGCCAAGTCCCTGCTGGATTCGCTGACCGACGCGGGTGTGTTCGACCGTGACGGGGTGGCCGTCGCGGCCGGCGGCGACGCGGTGATGTACGCGCAGATCAACGAGCAGAATCAGCACGACCTGCTGGTGATGGAATCCATCGCGGTCCCGTTGAGCTTTCTGGTGCTGGTCTGGGTGTTCGGTGGGCTGGTCGCGGCGGCACTGCCGCTGGCGGTGGCGGCCGTGGCGATCGTCGGGTCGATGACGATACTGCGAGCGCTCACCTTCTACACCGACGTGTCGATCTTCGCGCTCAACCTGACCACCGCCATGGGCCTGGCGCTGGCGATCGACTACACGCTGCTGATCATCAGCCGCTACCGCGACGAACTCGCCGCCGGCGAGTCACCTGACGACGCGCTGACCCGAACCATGGCCACCGCGGGCCGTACGGTGCTGTTCTCGGCGACCACCGTCGCGTTGTCGATGGCGGTCATGGCGGTGTTCCCGATGTACTTCCTGAAATCGTTCGCCTACGCCGGGGTCGCCACCGTGCTGTTCGTCGCCTGCGCGGCCATCGTGGTGACCCCGGCACTGATCGTGGTGCTGGGCCCCCGGCTGGACGCGTTGGACATGCACCGGGTGGCCCGGCGACTGCTGGGGCGCGACGAGCCCGTGGCCAAACCGGTCGAACAGCAGTTCTGGCACCGGTCGACGACGGCGGTGATCCGGCGCGCGGTGCCGATCGGACTGGTCGGCGTCACCGTGCTGGTGCTGCTGGGGGTGCCGTTCCTCGGAGTCAAATGGGGATTCCCCGATGACCGGGCGCTCCCCCGCTCGGCATCGGCGCATCAGGTCGGCGACCGGCTGCGCACCGGGTTCGCCGAGGACTCGGCAGCCAACATCAGCGCGGTCATCCGCGACGCCGGCGGACTGTCCCACGCCGATCTCGAGCGCTACGCGGCCAGCCTCTCGGCGGTGACCCACGTGTCGGCGGTGACCGCGCCGACCGCCACGTTCGTCGACGGGCAGCCGGTGGGCCCGCCCGCGGCACCGACCGGCCTGGTCGACGGCAGCGCGCTGGTGACCATCGCCAGCAACGCCCCGCTGTTCTCGGCCGCCTCCGACGAACAGCTCGACGAGCTGCACCGGATCCCCGCGCCGGCCGGGAAGACCGTTGAGTTCGCCGGGTTGGCACAGACCAATCGAGACAGTGTCGCCGCCATCACCTCACGATTGCCGCTGGTGCTGGGGGTGATCGCGGCCATCACCTTCGTGCTGCTGTTCCTGCTGACCGGCAGCGTGGTGCTGCCGGTGAAGGCCCTGATGCTCAACGTGTTGTCCTTGACGGCCGCGTTCGGGGCGCTGGTCTGGATCTTCCAGGACGGCCATTTCGGCGCGCTCGGCACGACGCCGACCGGGACGCTGGTCGCCAACATGCCGGTGCTGCTGTTCTGCGTCGCGTTCGGGCTGTCGATGGACTACGAGGTGTTCCTGATCGCGCGGATCCGGGAGTACTGGCTGGCCTCCGGCCGCACCCCGGCCGACAACGACGCCAGCGTGGCGCTCGGGCTGGCCCGAACCGGGCGGGTGATCACCGCCGCGGCGTTGGTGATGTCGATATCGTTCGCCGCGCTGATCGCCGCGCACGTGTCGTTCATGCGGATGTTCGGCGTCGGGCTGACCCTGGCGGTGCTGACCGACGCCACGCTGGTACGCACGGTGCTGGTACCCGCCTTCATGCATCTGATGGGCCGGGCGAACTGGTGGGCGCCCGGACCGCTGGTTCGGCTGCATGAGCGGATCGGCATCAGTGAGGACCACACCCCGGTGGCCACCAAGAGCGGGCGGCACCGCCGGTCCGGGCAGACCCCCGCCGAGTCGGTGTTCGCCGAGGCGGTCGGCTATCGCGCCGCGCTCAACGGGCGACCGACACCGCGTCACGCACGGCCGCAGCCAGACTCCGCTCGTCGTTGAGGTCCAGGCCCACCAGGCTGCGGCTGGCCCTGGCCACCACGTCCTCGTCGTGCGGGACCGGGCACTGGAGCCTGGGTCGGTAGATCTCGACCATCAACGCCTGCTGCTCGATGCGGAAGGAGAAGCTCCGGCCGTCGCCGACCTCGCCGAATCCGCTCGCGAACGCACCGGTCCAGATCTCCTCGATGAGGAATTCCGAACACTCCAGCTGCCAGTCCTCGGCGACAGTCATGACCGCGACGTTACACCTAACTGAACTTATTGTTACCGGGACATGCCGAACCGGCGTCGGCGCCCTCCTTAGACTCAGGGTTCGCCCCCGAGTCGATCACCGACCGCGAAGAGCTGGAAGAGCTGCCCGTGCTGAAGCACTCCCCCCGCCGGCCCGGCCCATTCTGTCGAGGCCTGCTGTTGTCCCTGCTGCTGGTGCTCACGGCATGCTCGTCCAATCCCGTCACCGCGCCGCCGCCGACGATCCCGCCGGCACAGCCCGCGGTCTCGCCCGCGATATCCCAGCGGCCGGCGGGCACAGTGCGGCCGCTGGGTGGGCGGGCCACCGGCGCGGTCTTCGACGCCGCCACCGGGGTGCTGGTGGTGCTGTGTCCCGGTGCCGACGCGCAGACCCCGGCAACCGTCAACCTGGTCGGCGCGCCCGGCCCCACCGTGCTGGCACTGCCGGGCCCGGCGACCGCGGTGACCGGCGACGGCGCCGGTGTCGCCTACCTGTCGAGCCGCGGCGGCTATTTCACGGTCGACCTGACCACCCGCCGCATCAACCGGATCGGCGTCGACGATGCCGCCGACGTCGACTTCACCGCGATCGCACGGCGCAGCGACGGCACGATGGTGCTGGGTACCGCGGACGGCGCGGTGCACACGCTGACCTCAGAGGGCACCCGGACCGCCGAGCGGGCGAAGATCTTCGCCCGAGTCGACGAGCTTGTCGCGCAAGACAATACCTCCGTCGTGCTGGACCGCGGTCAGACATCGGTGACCACCATCGGCCCCGACGGCAAACCGCAGTACGCACTGCGCGCCGGCCAGGGCGCCACGACGCTGGCGGCCGCTCCGCACGGACCGGTGCTCGCCGCGGACACCCGTGGCGGCCAGCTGCTGGTCTACGGCGCCGACCCGCTGATGCTGCGACAGGCCTATCCGGTGCCGCAGGCCCCCTACGGGGTGGCCGGGTCGGGCGGCTTCGCGTGGGTGTCGCAAACCGCGACGAACACCGTGGTCGGTTACGATCTGAGCACCGGAATCCCCGTGGAGAAGGTGCGATACCCGACCGTGCAGCAGCCCAACACCCTGGCTTTCGACGACACCTCGGACACGCTGTACGTGGTGTCGGGCACCGGAGCCGGGGCCCAGGTCATCGAGCATGCGACGGGGCAACGTTGACCGCGCTGCGGCCACGCCGGCTGCCGGCGGGCTGGGACAACGAACTGTCCGATGAATACGAATGGATTCCGCTGCGGCTGCCGCCGGAGATCACCCGCATAGGCGCCTCGACCCGGTTGTCGATCGAGGCCGAATATCGAGGTTGGGAGTTGACCCGGGTGCGGTTGTACACCGATGGCAGTAGGCGGGTGTTGTTGCGCCGCAAGAAGTCCCCATCGAAAGCGGTCAACGGGAACCGCTGCGTCGACCAGCCGGGGCTGTAGGCGGATGGGGTGGTACGGCGCACTGCGCCGCGCGCTGTTCCTGGTGCCCCCGGAACGCATTCACACGATCACGTTCGCCGCGTTACGCGGCGCCACCGCACCGTCGCCGGCCCGCCGGGTGCTGCAGCGCCGGCTGGCGCCCCACGACCCGGTGCTGGCCAGCACGGTGTTCGGGGTGCACTTCCCCGGCCCGCTCGGACTGGCCGCCGGTTTCGACAAGGACGGCGTCGGATTGAAGGCCTGGGGCGCACTGGGTTTCGGCTACGCCGAGGTGGGCACCGTGACCGCGGCGCCACAGCCCGGCAACCCCGCGCCGCGGCTGTTCCGGCTACCCGACGACCGCGCGTTGCTGAACCGGATGGGGTTCAACAACCACGGCGCCGGTGCGCTGGCCGCCCGGCTGGCCAGGCATCACGCCGACGTGCCGATCGGAGTCAACATCGGCAAGACCAAGACCACCCCGGCCGAGGAGGCGGTCTCCGACTACCGCGCCAGCGCACGACTGCTCGCGCCACTGGCCGCCTATCTGGTGGTCAACGTCAGCTCGCCGAACACCCCGGGGCTGCGTGACCTGCAGGCGGTCGAGGCGCTGCGGCCCATCTTGGCCGCGGTGCGCGCCGAAACCACCCGGCCGGTGCTGGTCAAGATCGCCCCGGACCTGGCCGACGACGACCTCGATGCCGTCGCCGACCTCTCGGTGGAGCTGGGCCTGGCCGGCATCGTGGCCACCAACACCACGGTCTCCCGCGACGGGCTGGCCACCCCGGGTGTGGCCGACCTCGGGCCGGGCGGCATCTCCGGTCCGCCGGTTGCCCGCCGGGCCCTCGAGGTGCTGCAGCGGCTGTATGCCCGCGTCGGTGACCGGCTTGCCCTGATCAGCGTCGGCGGGATCGAGACCGCCGACGATGCCTGGGAGCGGATCACCGCCGGCGCCTCGCTGCTGCAGGGCTACACCGGGTTCATCTACGGCGGCGGCCTGTGGGCCCGCGACATCCACGACGGGTTGGCCCGCCGACTGCACCAAGGCGGGTTCGGGTCACTCTCCGAAGCCGTCGGGTCCGCCGCCCGCTAGCCCGCCTCCCTCGCGCGAGCGTGCGTGGTTGTACGCGACTCGCCGGTCGCGGCCGTACAAACACGCACGCTCGCGGGAGTTGGGTCTAGTTCTGCACTACTTCTGCTCGTAGGTGCCGACGATCACCGCGCGTGCGATGGCGTGCATGAACAGGTTGAAGCCCAGGTAGGCCGGGCTGGCGTCCTCGGCCAGTTCCAGCTTCTCGACGTCGACGGCGTGCACCGCGATGTAGTAGCGGTGCGGGCCGTGACCGGCCGGCGGCGCGGCACCCACGTAGCGGCGCATCCCGGCGTCGTTGACCAGGGTCAGCGCCTCCCCGGGCAGCAGGCTGCCGTCACCGACACCCTCGGGCAGCTCGGTGCAGGTGGCCGGCAGGTTGGCCACCGCCCAGTGCCAGAACCCGGACGCGGTGGGCGCGTCGGGGTCGTAGACGGTGACCGCGAAGCTGCGGGTCTCCTCCGGGAAACCCGACCAGCTCAGCTGCGGGCTGGCGTCCTGTCCCCCGGCGCCCATGATTCCGCTGACCTGCGCCGTGGCCAGCGGTTGGCCGTCGGTGACCGACGTGGAGGTGAGCGTGAACGTCGGCAGCTCGGGCAGGGCGGCGTACGGGTCGGGGGCTGTGGTCATGACTGGTCCTCTCGTAGTGGATCAACTTCGTCGTTTGGTCAGCAGTGTGTCAGGAAGTGGTGCAGCACGCGGGTGCCGAACTCCAGCGCGTCGACTGGAACGCGCTCGTCGACGCCGTGGAACAGCGCGGAGAAGTCGAGATCCGGCGGCAGCCGTAGCGGGGCGAAGCCGAAGCACCGAATACCCAACTGGGCGAATGCCTTTGCGTCAGTTCCCCCGGACAGCATGTAGGGCACGGTCCGGGCGTCGGGGTCGCAGGACAGCAGCGCGGCGTTCATCGCGTCCACCAGGTCGCCGTCGAAGGTGGTCTGCACCGGCGGCAGGTTGGTGACCCATTCCCGGGTGACGTAGGGGCCGATCAGTTCGTCGACCTCGGCTTCGAATGCCGCCTGGCGCCCGGGCAGTACCCGGCAGTCCAGCACCGCCTCCGCGGTCGCGGGGATGACGTTGGCCTTGTAGCCGGCGTGCAGCATGGTCGGGGTGGCGGTGTCCCGCAGGGTGGCGTTGACGATGCGGGCGATCGGTCCGAGTTTCTCGATCATCCCTTCCAAGTCCGGCGAGTCGACGTCGATGTCGTGGCCGGTCTCCTCGCTGACCGCGGCCAAGAACTGCAGCACCGCGTCGGTGAGCACCAGCGGGAACCGGTGCCGGCCCAGTCGCGCCACCGCCTCGGCCACGGCGGTGACGGCGTTGTCGTCGTTGATCATCGAGCCGTGCCCGGCGCGGCCGTGGGCCCGCAACCGCATCCAGCACAGGCCCTTCTCCGCGGTCTCGATCAGATACAGCCGGCGCTCCCCGCCGTCGCGGCGCGGCACGGTCAGCGAGAAACCGCCGACCTCCCCGATCGCTTCGGTGACGCCGGCGAACAGATCCGGCCGGTTCTCCACCAGCCAGTGCGCGCCGTACTTCCCGCCGGCCTCCTCGTCGGCGAGGAAGGCGAACACCAGATCGCGCGGGGGGGTGATCCCGGCGCGGGCCAGGTGGCGGGCCACCGCGATCGTCATGCCGACCATGTCCTTCATGTCGACCGCGCCGCGGCCCCAGACGTAGCCGTCGGTGACCGCCCCGGAGAACGGGTGCACGCTCCACTCGCTGGCCTCGGCGGGCACCACGTCGAGGTGGCCGTGGATCAGCAGCCCTCCGCGGCTCGGGTCGCTGCCGGCCAGCCGGGCGAAGACGTTGCCGCGCCCCGGCGCTCCGGACTCGACGTACTCGGTCTGGTAGCCGGCTTCCTCGAGCTGGGTGGCGACCCACCGGGCGCACTCCGCCTCGCCCTTGGTCGTCTCGGGCTCTCCGGTGTTGGAGGTGTCGAAACGGATGAGGGTGCTGACCAGTTCGACGACCTCGTCGACTGCGTCACCGGCAGGATCGGGGCTAACCGTCACAGTTACCTTTCCTACCACTTCCGCGCGCGGGCCTTCCGACGACAGTTGCGCGGGCTGGGTTTGGGTCCGGCGATCAGCATCCGTTAGCCTTAGCTGCCCGGCTGGTCCGGGTCGGTCCGAGTGGCGGAATGGCAGACGCGCTAGCTTGAGGTGCTAGTGCCCTATTAATGGGCGTGGGGGTTCAAGTCCCCCCTCGGACACATCCGGCGACACGACTTATGTCGGCCGTCGCCTTGACTTGTCACAGGTGGGGATCGTAATCAAGACGCAGGCCCAGGCTTGCGTACACCTGAGCGCGCTCCGCCCCGGTTGCCCATGTACAACACACGGGCAATGCAACGGACCGGCGCAAGCGACGGCACCGGAATCGCTACCTTTAAGGTTGGGGGAACATTTAGCGTGATGGCCAATCCCTTCTGCGCAGCATTCGAACTGGCGAAGCGCGGATGGAACCTCCTAGATCACCGCGGGAGCGTCTGACGCGACGCACATGCGGCGCTCGTTGGTGGGGACACATGCCAGAGATGGACCGACCGGATCGACAGAGACCTCCGCACGGCATGCCTACGCGCTCTGATCGCCGACCACGCCAACGCGCCTGCAACGCAAATCTCGTTCGACCAGGACGAAAACACCCGGTAGGCCACGGTCAGCGGTTCCACTTGGGCCGGGGTGCTTTTCGGACCGCAATCATCTCGACATATGCGCGTACCAGCGGGGGTAGTTGGAATCGGTGTTGGTTCTTCGCGTCGCGTACCACGATGACGACCAATGCGTCCGGGTTGTTGATCGGATCGGAGCTTGCGCTCTGGACAATATCTGCATACTCCGCCCCCAGCTCGCCGCCACGATGGTCGGTGACGTAGCGCCGCTGTTCGTCTGTGAGACCTTGCCACCAGTCATCGAGTTGTCTTTTCACTGCCTGCAGCCGGCGCGCCGCAATCGCGTCCAGCGTCCAATGGGTTGGGTCGTCGCTACCTACCCAGTAGGTCATTGAGATACCGGGGCGGTGCATTAACCGCTCAGCGAGGGACGTAGGCAAAGACCCAAATGGATCGTTAAGAACCGCGATCTGCTCGTGGAGCGTCAGCTGCTGATGGAACCAGCTTAGCGAGCCTTCATTGAGCACCTGATTGATCTCGTTGAGGCCGAGCCCATAACCGCGTTGACTACCGCACTTCGCAATCGTGTTCGTCGCGACATCAACTAGCTGATACGTCCCGTAGTCGCTCCCCTGGGGGTCGCGCGTGCGGGACTTTTCAAGCCGGAGACCCTGCCGGGCGGCAGACCGCCGGAGCCGATTCTCCATCACTTTGATCTTTTGGTCATCCATAGTCTCCCCAACCCTCCCATTGGTAGCGGTATGCCAGTAAAGCTACCAGAAGTGATGCTGGAACAAATGCTTGAAACGATGCTAGGATCTCGTCATGGTGGATTACCAGAAGAACGGGCCGACTTGACGCCGAAGTACGCCGACAGCCGGATGGTGCTCGACGCTTACGCGCGGATCAAGGGCCCCGTAGCTTTTCTGGACGAGTCTTACCAAGCGCCAAAGGACACCGCTGGCGGCAAGAAGACCTTTTACATCTCACCGCGGTCGTGGTGGCCACCAAGGACTTTGACGAGCTCCGAGACGGGCTCGTTGAGATCGCCGGGGAGCGTTATTGGCATACGACCGAAGCGCTCCGCGCCGGCCGGGTCGACGAGATCCGCGACATGCTGGAGTATCTCGCTGAGGGCACTGAGCCGTCCCAGGTGAGGGTGACCCGATCGGGACGGCTGCTGGCGGCTCACGAGCGCTGTTGGGCGACCCGACAAACCCTGACCGATCCCGCCCACGTCCAGGCCGCCGCGGCGTTGCGCCACCAGTTCCAAGCCGGCCCGCCACCTGAGGCCGGTGACCACCCGGTGCGTGATCTGGCCGACTACGACCGCGCGTTCGGTGTTGACTTCGTGACGCGCACAGCCACGTCCGATGGTGAGGTGGCGTGAACATGGCCGAGGATCCGATGAAGGCCGTCCTGCACTACGCCCAAGCACTCAAGGCACCCCGCATCCGCGAGTCCGCCGCCCGACTGGCCGCCCAAGCCCGA